>JBBRDM010000073.1:0-24259 GCA_038203935.1 Chthonomonadales bacterium | reverse complement strand
ACGTCACAAATGGTCGAGCAGATGCCGATTGGATGCGCTCTTTCACCCGACGGAACTCTGCTCGCGTTTGCCTGCGCTGGATACGGGCCACATGCGCTGGCCCTGATCGATACACAAAACGGAAAACTGCGTCAGCTTCTGACCGTACCAAAAGCATGGAACGGAGTTGCGTGGGCGAAAGACGGCAAGGCGGTCTATCTTTCTGGCGGTGGCTCCCCGCAGATTCATACCTTTTACAAACAGCCGAACGACTCTTTCAAGGCAGGAACTCCATTTGTTTTCGATGACCTCTCAGAAAAAGCAAAAATGGGCAAAGGTATTGCCTATCTCTCCGGACTTGCGGTCTCACACGATGGCAGCACGCTCTTCGCCGGCAACCTTACTACGGATACAATCTATTCATTAAGCCTGCCGGATGGAGCCATTAAAGCAAAGTTCAAGCTGAATGAGAACGCGCATCCCTACTGCCTGCGACTCTCCTCAGATGGGAAAAATCTCTATGTGACGCAAGGAGCGCTCGCAAGTGTCGCCGTCTTAAATACTGCTGATTTGACCTATGTTAAAACGATCGATACCGACAAACACCCTAACGATCTTGCATTCTCGTCTGATGGACGCCTTTTCGTCTCCTGCGCCAATTCGGACTGCGTGGATGTGATCGACACTGAGAGCAGCCTGCTTCGTGAGCGAATCGCTACGTCTCTGACACATCACGCACTGGCTGGAACGACACCTAACGCCCTCGCCGTCTCCCCTGACAACAATACACTTTATGTCGCCAACTCGGATAATAACGATGTCGCCGTGGTGGATATCAGCATTCCCCAACAGAGCAGGATGTTGGGTTTTATCCCAACAGGCTGGTATCCCACCTCAGTCGCTGTATCTCCCGATGGCAAACGGCTATTCACCGGAACTGGTAAAGGGCTCGGAACCGGCCCTAATTCTCCGAAATTATTTCCTTCTGTAAAAGTAAAGAAAGAGGATGGATATGTCTACGCGCCGACACTCTTCACAGGATTTATCTCGACGCTCCCTGTCCCGAGCGGTAGGCAATTGGAGGCTTACACGAAACAGACACTCGAGAATTCTCCCTACCGTGATGAGATTATCACTAAACCAGCATCCGCACCAAAGCCTGGCAGCAGCCCGATTCCCTCGCGCCTGGGCGATCCGTCCCCGATCAAGCATGTTCTCTATATCATCCGCGAGAACCGCACGTACGATCAAGTTCTTGGCGATCTGAAAAAAGGCGGCAAAGCCTATGGCAACGGCGATCCTGACCTTACACTTTTCGGCGAAGATGTAACGCCGAATATGCACGAGCTCTGCCGGCAGTACACTCTGCTCGACAACATATTCTGCAGCGGCGATGTCTCCGGAAACGGCCACCCATGGAGTACAGGAGCATACGGAACGGATATCGGAGAGCGCGCCTGGATGCAATCGTACTCCGGTCGAGTAGAATGGCCGCTTACAGATCGTGACCTGTTTCCTCCTGAGGGCCGGATCTGGGACGTCTGCGAAAAGATGGGGCTGACATGGGCCTCTTACTACTACACATGGACGACAGCAAATACCCATCGTAATATGCCCGTCATATGGGAGAAGAACCTTAATAAACTGCGCGACTTCGAGAATGCCGAGCTATTCATCAACGACCTGAATAAGTATGAACAGACGAACAGTTTACCGTCTTTCATGATAATGGATTTGAGAGAAGACCACACTGAGGGAACTGCGCCGGGCCAGTTCACACCTCGTGCAAACGTCGCATCGAACGATCTAGGCCTCGGTAAAATTGTTGAAGCTTGCTCGCACAGTAAGTATTGGAAAGAAATGGCGATATTTGTAATTGAAGACGATGCACAAGACGGTCCCGATCATGTGGAAGCTCATCGCACAGAGGCTATTGCGATTTCACCCTACACACG
This sequence comes from Chthonomonadales bacterium, assembly GCA_038203935.1. Taxonomy (GTDB): domain Bacteria; phylum Armatimonadota; class Chthonomonadetes; order Chthonomonadales; family Chthonomonadaceae; genus JANXSG01. The sequence goes on along the minus strand of JBBRDM010000073.1, from coordinate 22,325 downwards.
CACCGGCAAGATCGACAGCACTCACTATAACACCGTCTCTCTGCTGCGTACGATGGAACTGATCCTCGGATTACCCCCAATGACACAATACGACTCTGCGGCAACTCCACTGTATACTGCTTTCATGCCAAATCCGGATCTTACACCATACAAAGTTATTCAAGCCCGTACCGATGTAAATGCGAAAAATTTGGCATCTGCCTACGGTGCGATGGAGTCATCCAAAATGGATTTCTCTGATGTGGATAGACTGACCGCAGCGCAGGTAGATCAGTTGAATCGCATCCTATGGCACAGTATCAAAGGAGTAAACGTTCCTTATCCTGCAATGACGCGGCGAGGGCTGTTCTCCACAAAAGGTTTACTGCTTAATCCTGAGAGTTATTCGAAGAAATCAGATGATGACTAATTCATTACGTTATAGTAATGGCAGATCATAAGTTGACTTGCCATTATCGCACGGCCTCTGCCGAAACAGGAGAAGTCAGGGCTTATAATTTGAATATAATTATCCTTAAAGCTCTGCACCAATTATCAAATATGCTCTCAATTCATTGATGAGAAAAGAGCAAGTCACCAACTATAAATTCATACATTTATTCAACTATCGACAAAATCGCATAATAGCTCCCCTTCTCCTATTTTGGGAGAAGGGGAGTGTTGAGGGCAAGTATCTCTCTCCCTAACTTTAACATGGGGACGTCATAGCCAACAATCTAGGCTGAAGTAGTATAATTTTAATCCGCAAGATTCCCACCTCTTCCTGAGTTTTGATTACTGCTCGCTTGTGCCTCAGATAGTTGTGTTTAGCGCAGGGATGATATCTCATTGTATCTCCGTTTTAGAATCGAACTGCTCGGTGAACTTCGTCGGATATAGGAAGATGTCGGCAATGCTCTATTCTTCACACACTAATCCGTGATACGGATTGATTACCCGGCCTGAGTATATGAACAGTAATCTAGCTGCCGCCTCATACAGGTGTTCTGGTCCGATATGGATAGAGTTGCCAGCCGTGATTACACTAAAACCGCGCTCTTCGCAGATGGAATTTGGCTAAACAAACCAGCATATCATCACGGTATATGGCTGGTAATCCGCTTTTGTTCGATAAAATATCTCCTAAATTATTTGCAGTACCACAATAATCCGATTTGTTGTATTCCCAAATCCGGCAATCTTTATAATCTTTAAATTCATTGTTCCTTTAAGTATCCATATCACGCTATATTTTGCAGGTAATTTCGTACGAGTGTTAAATAACTCATTGACGGATAGGTATTTTTCTGATATGCTACTGAATATAGTTGCGGGACTGAAGCTTAAATAGTTTATTCATAGTATGGTGAATAAGCCGGCTCTTCGAATCCAGGCGGGGACTCGATTGTAATATCATCTTCAGCAAAGCAGCCTGTAAACACTTATTAACGTATTGCAGCTCGTTTGGAGGAAATGGCTGTGGCAAGTATTAATATTGCCGTGTTGAACTCCAGCACGGTGTTAAAAGACGAGGAAGTCGCTCCTGTAGTAGCGGCCCTGCAGACTCAAGTCACCAGAGATTTTGCACCGGTTTGGGGTATAGATGCGGTGCTCACATTTATAACCGATGGCAATGTCCCGCCGCCGAGTTCCTGGCAGCTTATAATTCTTGATAACTCCGATCAGGCAGGAGCCCTGGGATATCACGACCTGACGCCAGTGGGATTTCCACTCGGAAAAGTATTCGCCGGAACCGATAAACAGTACGGTCTCTCCTGGAGCGTGACAGCCAGTCACGAACTGCTGGAGATGCTGGCCGACCCGGATATTAATCTCACCGCGCTCGTGCAGAGCAGCTCCACCGCAGGAAGATTATATGCCTACGAGGTTTGTGATGCTTGCGAAGACGACAGCTATGGATACACCATCGATAGTGTATTAGTATCCGACTTCGTCTATCCCTCGTGGTTCGAAACATTCTGGCAAAAAGGCGCTACTCAATTCGACCATCAAAATAGAATGGAAAGCCCTTTCGAGATACTGTCAGGTGGGTATATCGGTGTGTTTGATATCAGTAAGGGGTCCGGCTGGCATCAGCTTCAGGCAGATCTCGCTCAGATAAGATATAGCAGCAGAGCGCATGTAGGCAGCCGTCGAGAGCGCAGATCGATTCCACGAAACCAATGGATGCGCAGCAGGGGTGAAAACTTCTGTAAAGATGCTGTGGTGGTTGAGCCGCAGACTCTCGAACGCCGCGTTCTCCTACCACTGCAGTAGTGTTCCTAACTACAGGTGATACAGGCTCACTCATAAAAAGTGAGCCTGATAAATGTATGCTTTTATAAATCTTCTCTCACTGCTTCTGGAGTGCACTCTCAATGGCCTGCTCGATTGTCATAGCACGCCCATTTTCCCAGGCAGTTTTGAAATCCTCCTCCGTAAGAGTCGCACGAAGTTTAGCGATATTCCCGTCTTGTTCGGTTTTAAGATGAGCATGCGTAGGTATATTTATTTCCTCTCGAAGCCGCTCCGCAGATCCCCATAAATTTGCGGCTTTCTCAAGAGTACCCTCTTCCATGAGGATGACTGCAAGCAGTTCAATATTCTGTGCAGTTCCGTTAAGATCACCGATTTCTCTGTAAATTTGCACACTTTCTTTTAGGAACAATCGAGCGGAATCGCAGCGGTCAAGTTTCAATGCAGAATTTCCTAAATTGTACAGGCAAAGAGCTGAGCCTTGCCTATCTCCCAGCTCTCTTCTTATCTCCAGGCTTTGCTCATATAACTGTTGTGCTGCGGCATATTTTCTTTGACTCGTTTCTATATTTCCCATATTGTTAAGCGAGTTTGCGATTCCATTCTTATCACCCAGCTCCCTTCTTATGCGAAGGCTCTCTTCGTACAAGGTATTTGAGGTGTGATAATCCCCTTGAAGGGACGCAATAATTCCGATGTTAGTAAGCGATGCGGCGATAGCTTGTCGATCTGCCAGCTCACGCCTTATAACCAAACTTTCCTGGTAGAGCATACGTGCCGATGCATGTCTCCTTGCTGCCAGCTAATATTTCCCAGGTTATTGAGAACTAAAGCGATGCCATAACGTTCGCCTAATTCCCGGCGTATTGAGAGACTTTCTTCATACAGGGCTTGAGCAGAGGTATAATCGCTCTCGCGATAGGCCGCTTCCGCTAAATTACCCAGACATTTTGCTATCGCATTCAAATCGTTTAGTTTTTTATAAAGATTGAGTCCTTTTTCATATAACTCACACGCGTAGGCATAGTCGGCACGCGTCAGCGCAATATTTCCCAGACTAACATGACAGCCAGCAATTCCCTGACAATCTCCAAGCGCTTCTCTAATTTCAAGGCTGGCCGCATACAGATCCCGGGCCGCATCGTAGTTTCCAAGGCTGTAGTCCACATTTCCCAGATTGATGAATACATCACTGATGCCTGCACCATCGCCCAGATGCTGGTATATATTTAAACTCTCTTCAAGCTGCGATCGCGCACCAACGAAGTCTGCCTGGGCATAGGCCAGCTTGCCGGAGCCCCGCAATGCATCTGCAAAAACTTTAGTTTGGTTGAGCCCTGTAGAACGATAAAGTAAAGCAGTCAGGCATTCTCTTCCTTCACTCAGATAGCCGCGGGTATGCCAGAATTTTATCATAGCGGCCCCGAATTTTAGCCCTATTTCAATACTGTCCACACCATCCAGGCAAAATCGTAAGGCTTGATTCAGATTGTCGTGTTCAAATTCAAGCCGGGTAAACCAATGCACTTGATCCGCACCTGATAGCTCTCTATCCGCCCTCAATGCCAGATCTAAGAAATAATCTCTATGCTGCAGGTGATACCTCTGTGCTGCGTCCCCTTCGAGCAAACGATCTCTGGCATATTGGCGCACTGTTTCCAAAAGATAGTAGCGTGAATATCCATTCTGCTCCGCGTAGCTCACCATGCTCTTGTCCACCAGTGCAGTTAAAATATCCAGGATTTCAGATGGTGATAGGAGTGTAAATGACGATGCGTTTTCATCTGAGCAGACCGCTTCCGCCGCTTCCAGTGTCCATCCGCCCGAAAAGACAGAGAGGCGCTGCAGAAGTTTTTTCTCTTTCTCATTGAGCAGATCATAACTCCAATCTATTAGTGTGCGGAGCGTCTGATGCCGATGATTACCTTTACGTTGCCCGCCATCGATCAGAGCAAGCGATTCTTTCATCCTAGATTGAATATCCAGCACACTCAGTGATCTAACCCTCGCTGTGGCCAGCTCAATCGCCAGAGGAATTCCATCCACATTCTGGACTATATTCAGAACGGCTGCAGCATTATTAGCTGCCAGTCGGAAGCTGGGAAGCGCCTGTGTGGCGCGCTGTACAAACAGGTTGATTCCCCCATAATGCATCAATTGAGCGACTTCTTCAGATACGAAATCAGACGGTTCGTTTTGCTGCTTAAAGGCTGGAAGCGCCAGTGCAGGAGTATAAAAGCGATGTTCCCCCGCTAATCCAAAAGCCTCGCGACTCGTTGCCAGTATCCATAGTTTGCTGCAGCTATTCAGCAGCGTATCCACTATGCTGGTGCAGGCATTCAAAACATGTTCACAGTTATCTAGTATCAGCAGAAGAGTACATGATTCCATTCTGGAAATTAACGTATCCAGAAGTGGACGAGAGGATTCTTCTTTAATTCCCAGCGTCTGTGCGATTTTATTCAGCACCATGTCGGAATTCGAAGCGGACGCTAACTCAACAAACCATACCCCGTCCACGAAGTTCGGAGAAAGTATTTCTGCTGCTGCGATGGAAAGGCGAGTTTTACCTATTCCTCCCGTTCCAACGAGAGTTACCAATCGAGTTTTTTCGAACAGCTCGACTATTTTGGGAAGTTCGTCTTCTCTGCCGATGAGTTCTGTGAGCGGAACAGGGATTCGGCGGGGAACTGAAGAGGTAGAAATCGCGAGAGGCAGTGCAGTCTGTTTAGCCCGTTCCTGCAGCTGACGATAGAGTGCATCCGTTTCTGCGGAAGGCGCCGCATTTACTTCGCGCCGGAGGAGAATGCGCAAATCTCGATAGACTTGGGTCACAGCGGAGTAGTCACCGCAATTTGCCAGAGCCTGCATCAAAGTTCCATGTGCGGCCTCTCGTAATGGATCTGAAGCCACGATCAATCGCAGATATCGAACTGCTGTGCCTGGCTGATTTATCGACAGAGAGTGCGCAGCAAGAGTGTCGAGTGCAGTCAGATATAACTGCTCCTGTTGAAAACGTTCCGTGACAGCCCACTCTTCATTACAGTCCTCCATCAATGGTCCGCGATAAAGCGCCGCGGCACATTCCAGACTTTCAATACTGCCTCTGTTAATAGCAGTTTCGAAATCAGCCGCATCGACTCTAACATATTCCTTGTTTAAGCTGAGAGTCTGTGGCGTGGGTGACAGCACTAGATTGAGTTCAGGATTCAGAGTTTTTCGCAGATTGGTGAGGCATCTTCGCAAATTGTAGAGGGCCTGCGCGTTATCGCTGTCCGGCCACATGGTGCTTGCAAGCCACTCTCTTGAAACAGGAGTATCAAGATGCAGGGCTAAAAGCATCAGCAGCCACTTTTCTGACCGGGAGCGAAAACAGCAAAGTGGTTGACCGAGGAGTGAAGCTCTGAAGAAGCCAAAAAGCTCAATATCCAGTATAGGAGTATTTGCAGCCAAATATTTTAACTCCAATGCACCATTTTCCCTATTCCAGACACGCTTTCGGACACGCTCATCATCTAAAATGATCGTATCACTGCGGCACGGGAACATGTCTGCATAATAGGAAGGAGAGTGCATAACCTATTATAATTTGAATAGAATGGATTAGATATACAGTTTTAAATTGAAGTATTGAAAACTTCTCATAAATCGTGACGTTCTCTTCTAATGCAGGTATTGGTAAATTAAGACACCACTGTACTTCCTCGAAGGCAGTATGTCTGATGTGGACGAAAATCTTTACAGTTGTCCACTTTGTAATCAGGAGTATTTTTAAATGAAACGTTTGTTGTACCTCTCCCTGTACTGTATCTCCCTGCTGACTCCGGCTTTTGCGGCTCGTGCAGATGTGTCCGACCGCCTTTATGACTTTACAGATGCATACTACCAACAGAACGGTATCGATCCCTTGAAGCTGGCCGGCCGCAAACAGGCTCCTTCGGCTTCCGCGGTGATCGACACTCCGTTTTTCTCATACGAGCGAAACGTGCGCATTATCAGCTATGGCGGCGCCTATGGCGCCAGCAGTTCCATTGCATATTTCGCGGTATTCGCTGGTTTTGGACCAGACGGATTTACAAATGACTCCGCCGGCGTGCGTGCCCATCAGATTGCGGATACCTATTTTGAATATATATTCCCGCAGCGCACCGCCGATCCGATTGGCCTGGCCAATGCGCGACAGGCAGCCGTACATGCTAATAATAATGGCTACTTCAGCAACGATCCCCTCGGATTATGGCTGCATGTCTGGGTCAACTATACCAATGCCGCTTTCACTTCAAAAGATGGCCAGAAAGCCCTCGCCGATCTGACTAAAAAGAATGGCCTCGCACTGGATGGCACACCTATCATCAAGACTGTCAGCGATATCAATAACCTGTACAGCAAGGGATACATCACTCTGCAGACCCGGAATGATGGATTACGATATGCGGTCTGCCCGGAGATTCGAGATCCACGCCGGGGCGGAATCGCACCGGATGCTTTTACGAATCCACTGCGCAAACCAGACGGTTCCTTCCTGGATCCTGCCTTTTCCCTGAATTTCATCAGTCTGCAAACCACAGGTGACTGGGCCCATTAACTAAGTATTGCGAAATAGATTATAAGGCACCTGCCTTATAATCTATTTCCTAATATACAATACCTAACATCAGCAGTAGCATCACTTTCACTCTTCTCAGAGAAATCGACTACAAAAATTAAGGAGAACGATAATCATGAATGTTATCGCCGCACGTCACCTCACCATCCTGGGGCTTATGGCTGTCACAGCAGTGCCTGCTGTGTCCGCACAGGATCTATTCTTACCAAACGATACTACTTTGAACTCCACGAACCCCGTCTCAGCCCCTTTTTCTGCTATTGTAGGGTTTGCTAATTTTGACGACTATATCAACGGCTTAAATCCCACCAGCCCGACAATCGGTATTGTTGCAGGAGCAAATGTAAACTCGCTTGAGACGCACAACAGTAGTATCATCAATATGAGCGGGGGCCGAGTGGGCAGCGGCAGTTTTCTTGGTGAGATTTTATCGGGAGACAACAGCGTCATCAACATAACTGGGGGAACCGTATTCAATCTGGATGTACAGGGGAACAGTACGGTTAACTTCAGTGGAGGCACTGTGGAAGATGACATCGTAACGCATGATAACTCCACCGCCAACATGAGCGGAGGGCTGGTTCGTCAGGATTTATTAATTAATGCAGACAGCACATTCAATTTAAGCGGAGGCCATGTGCTGGATGATATTTTCGTTCAGGATAACAGTATCTTGAATATTTTCGGCAACAACCTGAAAAGTACGCTGCTTGATCCTAATTTTGAAGGTTTTTACAGCGAATATGTACTTTCTGGAGACCTGCTTGATAGAAGAGATATTACCGGCAGAATAATATTTGTCCAGAACCTCTCAGGCGCCAGTTTCACTCTGACTGACGAACCCGGGGCAGTGCCGGAGCCAGGTATTTTAGCCCTTCTGGCTGGAACTGCCTGCCTGGGAGCCCCACTGCTGCATATGCGAAAACAGAAGCGAAACTGATTTATTTACAATCGATACGTTTTTACGAGCATTCCCCTGCAATTACTGCGGTGGAATGCTCGTGTTGTTAAGGATGTGACTGCTCTTCATAATATGACAGCACATCACTAGTTAAGTTTGTCTAGATTCAGTCATATATATAATTTAACAAATTTAAAAGAGATTTATGTCTTGCCTACCGATACTCTAGATAGGACCAGTGATTAGCCCTGCTGCTTTTACTTCAAAAGAGATCATATTTAGTTAAAATAGAAAAAACCGAGCAGCAAGTTCAGCGTAATGGTGAAATTCGATAGAGATTTCTTCATTTTCCAGTCATAATATTTGAGTCCCTACTGATTTAGATTGTGGAAGGTGATTTAATCTCAATGGCGACTTCCGGCTTAATTACTCCCAAACAAACGCGGCATATCTCCCCCTGGGTGCTCTCAGTACTCCTTTTGACAATAGCCTACGGCCTGCTCGGCCTCACTTTTACAGAGCCTCTTTCCCATGCCAGCATCATGCAGCGATGCGTTCTGGTCAATCCCAAAATGGCTCGAATCTGGAGCGTCGGCAATGTAGAGATCGGCCTCGCCTATTTCGGTGTATTCACAGGGATGGTGGGCTATTTCGTTCAGATATTCCGGCATAATCGGGGACACCTTACAGATCTCTTTTATGCCTGCCTGTATTTAACTGTCTCATTCCTCATTGATTTCATCTGCGTCAGCCAGTTCAGTCCGTTTGTTGCGCTGCTGATTGGGGATGCAATAGTCATGACTTTTACCGTGATTATTTCCCGGCACGTCTGGTTTCAGCGGCTGCTTGGAGTGTTTGTCCCCATTATATTTCTCACCTGCGGAATGGGTCATTTTCTGGAGGGTCTGTCGTATTGGCATATGACCTATCAATTAAATGTTCCCTGGACAATGGTTACTGCTGATATTGGTTTCGCAGTTTTGGTGAACTCTGCCCGCTTTCCCGCCTTCATACGCGGGCAGGATGTTGTAGAGGAGCTGAAGGAAGCGAACCTGCGCGCCGCAGAACTCGATCAGCAGCTGACAGTCATAATGCAGGCGGAAGAGACAAGGCTCGCGAGCGAGGCGCTTTATCAAGCTACTTTTGAACAGGCTGCCGTAGGCATGGCGAATATTAGTTTGTCGGGCAAGATCGCGTATGTGAATGATAAGTTATGTTCCATTCTAGGATATTCGAGGGAAGAACTGCTCGAAAAAACCTTCCCGAGTATCACGCATCCGGAGGATATAGAATCAGTAAACGAGATGACGGAGCAGCTGATCGATGGCAGCATCAGCAGTTTTACGCTCGAAAAACGTTATATTCATAAGGACAGTTCGCTGGTTTGGATCAATCTCACGAAATCTATTGTGCGCACTTCCTCGGGAGCACCGAACTACTTTATCTCGATTATTGAGGATATTACGGAGCGCAAACGGCTGGAACATCAACTGCTGCAGGCTCAAAAACTGGAGAGCATCGGCAGGCTGTCTGGAGGAGTAGCGCACGATTTTAATAATCTGCTCACGGTGATAATGGGAAGTGTCGAACTCGCGGAAGGCGAGATACCGAAAGGACATCCAATTCAGGTCTATCTGGATAATATTCAGCACGCTTCGGAGCGCGCAGCCAATCTGACCAGGCAGCTGCTGGCATTCGCGAGAAAACAGGTTATCGCACCCAGATCAGTCGATCTGAACAGCCTTATGCTCAGCACGGATCAGATGCTGCGGGTGCTGATCGGGGAACATATCCAACTGGCAGTGCTGCCCGGGGAAGGCCTGCATGCCGTGCACGTAGATCCCGGTCAATTTGAGCAGATCCTGGTGAATCTTGTCGTGAATGCCCGAGACGCCATGCCGAACGGCGGCAAAATCACGATTGAAACGTGCAATGTGGTGTTTGATGAAGAGTATGCTCAAAGCCATGAAGGCGCGACAGCCGGCGAATATGTAATGCTGGCCGTGAGCGATACTGGCACCGGAATGGAGGAGGCAGTTCGCCTGCATGTTTTTGAACCATTCTTTACCACCAAAGAACAGGGAAGAGGCACCGGGCTGGGGCTGGCAACAGTATATGGAATAGTCAAGCAGAGTAACGGGCATATATGGCTGTACAGCGAATTAGAGAAAGGCACCACTTTTAAGATTTTCCTCCCTCGCAGCGCCGAGTTGGTAAGTGATGATTCGGGTGTGAACTCAGTCAATACACACGAGAAAGGACACGAGGTTATACTGCTTGTAGAGGATGAAGAGAGTGTACGTTCCTTGGCAGCACAGGTACTCAAAATGCGGGGCTACACCGTGATAGAAGCCGGAGATGGCGAAGAAGCGCTGCGGCTGACTGAAAGAGGTGTACAGGATATCGCACTTATGATAACAGATGTAGTCATGCCCTTGATGAGTGGTAAAGAGCTGGCTGATAAGCTGACTGTGCTCTATCCGAATATGAAAATCCTTTTTGTCTCCGGCTACACAGAAAGCACGATTGTGCATAACTGCGTGCTCGAACCCGGAGTCGTCTTCCTTTCCAAGCCGTTTACCTCGAGCCAGCTCACCAGCAAAGTGCGTGAAATTCTAGACAGTAGAACCATGGTAGGTTACAAAAGTTGATAAGCGTATCAGATATTGGGCTATAAAGTCTCCATGCAGAATCTGCATCTGGTTATAGATTTGAATGCATCTATAATCAGAATTAAATAGTTGTCATAACGACAACTATCCTGCTCTTTTTCCTCTGTGTTATGAATGGTTTGCTCTCATTTCCAGGATTTTTATGATTTTAATAAAACATATTTTAGTTAAGCTCCGATATATTGCCAAGTTATGCCTAAAAATCCCTATAAAATTAAACTTTAAGCGAAATAAAATTTAATTCGTACACATGCATGTATAGACAAATATTTAATCATATTTCATGGTAATATTATGTATAGATTTCTACAGGGAAATCATTACCATACAGGAGAATGACAGAAATCCTTGCCTGTGTTCTTGATCGAACGCTCGAACTTCAAGAAAGACTGAAATTCGTTTCAGTTATTCCAGATCGATTCGTTTCAATGTCAACTCACCGGTATTACCTCAATCATTTTCCTCGATCTCACAACCTTCCAGGTGTTTTTTTGCTTATCCGAAAGAGCATTGCGAACCTAACTCGCTGCTCTTTGGAGAGTGGAAGCTGCTGCGGAAGATTATTTCACTCTCATATCAGGTTGATGCAGTATCTAATTTCATAAATATTCCTATTCAAGTGTTTGCAGCGCACCTGTATACGGAAGCTGTCAAGCAGAGTTATCAGGCTGATACTGATAACGCACTCATTTAATGCGTCGACTAATATCTGTTCGAATTTGCCATGCCGCATTTCGTCGACTGCTGGTTTCCTAGTGTTCGGCTGCCATTTCCTGGAGAGGTAGGATCATGATAAAGCCATCCATATTAATTATTGATGACAGCCCGGAAGACTGCGTGACGTTACGACGCTATCTTTCCGGAACGAATGAAGAACATTTTCGAGTTTACGAGACCCACACTGGCGCTGCCGCAATCGAGTTGATGAAGATGATGACTCCTGATTGTATTCTACTGGACTACTACCTGCCGGATATGGATGGCATCTCGGTCGTTCAAAAACTTAAAAATGGAGACGACCACCCACGCTACCCCGTAATAATGCTAACGGCCTCCGGCCAGCCATCCAATGCCGTTTTAGCTATGAAGCAAGGAATTCAGGACTATCTAACTAAGGACTCGATCACTCCGGAAATACTAATTCGAGCCATAAACAGCGCCATAGAAAGGCATGTGCTTCTTCAGCAGGTGGAGGCTCAGCGATTAGAGCTGATGCGTAAAAACGAACAGCTCGATGCACTGAACACCACACTTAGTGAAAGCACGCGCTTTTTGGCGCAAATTACCGATGTCACGCCTGGGGTTATGCATGTTTTTGATATTCAAGAGCGACGCAATATTTTTATAAATCGTCCCGTGGCTTCGCTGCTGGGTTATAATCCGGCTGAAGTTCAGGCGATGGGAACCGAAGTCATTCCTGGCTTGATGCATCCTGAAGACATAATTCGTTTTGAAGAGCACCTAAGTAAACTGCGTTCAATCGGGCAGAATGAAGTGATAGAAGTTGAATATCGCATGCGGGACGTAACGGGGAATTGGCACTGGCTTCTGAGCCGTGATACGGTATTTTCACGCGATCCCGATGGCAGCGTAAGGCACCTTATAGGAAGTGCGATTGATATCACAGACCGCAAAAATACGGAAGAGTCGCGTAGAATCACAAATCAGCGCTTCGAACTCGCCATCGCGAACTCAAGCATTGTCGTTTTCAGCCAGGATCTCGATTTGAGATATACCTGGATTAATAATCCTGCGCTGGGAGAAACCGCGGAATCGGTACTCGGAAAACTCGATAGTGAATTGCTTGAGAAAGCGGAAGATGCGGCTGCTCTCGAAGCACTCAAGCGAAATGTTTTAAATACCGGCGTTGGAGCGCGTCAGGAAGTCATTGTGCGCGATAAAGGTGTTGATTGCTATTATGATCTGCAGGTCGACCCGCAGTTAGACCGGCATGGAAAGATTATTGGCATCACCTGTGCTGCGGTGGATATAACAGATCGAAAACAGGCAGAGCAGGCGATTTTGGAGAGCGAAAATCGATTCCGTCTTCTGGCGGATGCTGCCCCTGTCATGATCTGGACTGCGGGTACAGATGGAAACTGTCACTATCTGAATAAACGCTGGCTGGACTTTACAGGATCGACTATCGAAGAAAATCTGGATTATGGATGGTCCAATTTTGTTCTACCGGAAGACTATGATCGCTGTTTGAATACGTATTTAACAGCTTATTCTGAGCGTAATCCGTTCCAGTGCGAGTTTCGCCTGCGCCGACACGATGGCCAGTATAAATGGATTCTGGATACCGCAACCCCAAGATTTTCGCCGGATGGAACTTTTCAGGGTTTCGTGGGCTGCGGGATAGATATCACGGAGCAGAGAAATTTAAAAGAGCAGAAGTTTGAAACAGACAAGCTCGACAGTATGGGCAGGCTTGCCGGCGGCATTGCACACGATTTCAATACTCTTCTCACTGCCATATTAGGCTATACCGAGCTGACAATGGAGATGCTGCCCGAACAGACGGATATGCGAATCTATCTCAATAATGTGAGTTCTGCGGCGGAGAGGGCAGCCGAACTTGCGCAGCAGCTCCTGATGTATGCCCGGAGGCAGATGGTTGTCTTCACTATCCTGGAAATGAACAGCATCATTAAGAATATCGAGGATAAACTTCGAAACATCGCCGGAGAGCCTTACAATCTTTTGATTAACTATACCGAAGAAGAGTGCCTGGTGAGCGCGCATGATGCCCAGATCGAACAGATGATGATGAATCTCGTGATGAATGCGCGGGAAGCCATGCCGGATGGCGGAACTATCTCGATAGATATAAGTTCTATTACCCTCGAAGATATCGCTGCGTCTACTTTGGGACTGACTTCTGGCAGTTACATAGTCTGTTCGGTTCGTGATCATGGAATAGGAATGTCTGAAGAGGTATGCAGTCATATTTTTGAACCCTTCTACACCACCAAAGAGATCACCAAAGGCAAGGGACTTGGGCTGGCCACAAGTTACGGAATTGCAAGGCAGGCAAAAGGAAACATTCGAGTGCTAAGCGAGCCGGAAAAGGGATCCACTTTCGAAATCTACCTTCCGAAAGTGCAGGAGGCAGCGCCGAGCAGCACTATTCATCATTCCGAACTGCTTGCGGACGGAATCGAAACTATTTTACTCGTTGATGACGAGCCCATGGTTCGTGATATCGCAGCACGCACGCTGCGCAGTCAGGGCTTTCAGATATTGGAGGCTGGAAATGGTGTCGAGGCGCTTCGTATTTATAGTGAATGGCCTGGCAAAATCGATTTGCTGGTTACCGACGTCATCATGCCGATGATGGGTGGTGAGGAGCTGGCGCAGAAACTTAGAGCAATTGAACCTGCACTGAAAATAGTCTATATGTCTGGCTACACCGCAAATACCCTTCTTCAGCAGGGAGCTTTTGAATCCCATGTGAATCTTATCAGTAAGCCATTCACTGCTGCCGGGCTTGCGAATTTTGTTCGAAAAACGCTGCATGAGTAAGTAACGTAGAGAAAGGGTTGAAATAATAGTCAACATAAAGAAGGAAGTTGATTATTAAATGAGTAAAAGATATACGAATTTGTAATTCTTTATAATTTTACAAGAAAATATGTTTCTAATCCCATGCAGGAGATGATACAACTTGCTTAAACAAATGGAAGATAGCGCACTCTCGGCGGTGCTTAAAAATAGAGAAACGGAACTTCTCACCAGCTGGATCAATGAGCAGACTAACAGCGGCGTAATCAGAAACAGTGTTCTGAAAGAATCGGAATTGAGGCAGCAGTGCCGTGAATTTTTAAATCTGTTTAGAAATGCAATAAATGATGGAGTAACTGAAAATATACAGCATCCACAGTGGACATCGCTCAGGGATATGCTGGCAAACGTCTCTGCCTCTCGAGCAGCGCAGGGATTTACCCCCACAGAAACTGCCACCTTCGTTTTTTCATTCAAAAAACCACTTTTTACTCTGCTCCGCGAAGAGTGCGGAAGCGATGCTAACACACTGACCGACGCAATCTGGAATGCATCACTACTTATCGATAATTTAGCCCTTTTTACCATGGAAGCCTATATGAAAGCGAGAGAAGAGGTTATCCTCCGCCAGCAGGAAGAGATGCTCGAACTATCCACGCCAGTTATTAAGCTTTGGGATGGGATATTGGCTCTGCCGATGATCGGTACCCTGGATAGTGCGCGAACCCAGGTGGTAATGGAGACGCTTTTACAGCGCATAGTGGAGACAGGCGCTGAGATCGCGATACTGGATATTACCGGAGTACCCACCGTCGATACCCTGGTAGCGCAGCATCTCCTGAAAACTGCTGCCGCTGCCCGCCTCATGGGGGCAGACTGCATAATCAGCGGAATTCGCCCACAGATTGCTCAGACGATTGTTCATCTTGGGGTGGACCTGTCTGAAGTCATTACGAAAGCGACTCTGGCGGATGCCTTCCTGCTGGCGCTTAAGCGTACCGGCGCCACAATCAGTCGCTCTGCTGCACGACCATAGGAGAAACACCGCATGGAACGAATTCCCATTCTGTGCATGGGCGAGTTTCTCCTCGTAACCATCCAGGTTGATATGCACGACCGACTGGCGATGACGCTCCAGGACGATCTCACTGCCCGAATATCACAAATGGGTGCGCGCGGAGTACTTATAGATATCTCGGCGCTTGATATCGTAGACTCATTCATCGGAAGAATGTTAGGCAATACGGCTGCGATGACCAGAGTACTGGATGCCGAGGTAGTTGTAGTCGGGATGCAGCCCGCAGTCGCGATTACTCTGGTGGAACTTGGGCTGTCACTTTCTGGAGTCCGCACTGCACTGAACGTAGAACGTGGCATGGATCTCCTGCGAAAGGCGTTGGGGCCAATCGTCGAGGAGGAAATCGGCGATGCCGACGCAGAAGAATGAGGTTCTGCTGCTCCAATCGGACTCGGACATAGTGCTGGTACGCCAGAAGGTTCGTGCCTGGTCTACAGAACTGGGCTTTGGCCTGGTGGACCAGACTAAAATTGTGACGGCTGCCAGCGAACTTGCCCGTAATACGGTGGACTATGGCGGCGGCGGCAAAGCGCATCTCGAAGCTGTGCAGAATGGAAATCGATGGGGCTTGCGTCTTGTGTTTGAAGATGAAGGCCCGGGTATTCCCGATTTGGAATTGGCACTCACGGATGGATATACCACCGGCAAAGGAATGGGATTGGGGCTGAGTGGATCCAAAAGACTTGTAAATGACTTCGATATCGAGATCCAGGTAGGTAAGGGAACTCGAATCACTATTGCGAAATGGAAATAACATGACTCAATCGATTGCTCTACCCATGACGGAGAGCAGCCAGATTGGAGACGCTCGCCGCATGGCGACGGCTCTGGCTGGACGTATGGGATTTGACGACACAGACACTGGCTCTCTGGCTATCGTAGTCACAGAGATCGCTACCAACCTTGTTCGGCATGCAGTAGGCGGAGAACTTCTGCTGCGGCCCCTCGAAAATCAAGAACCCTCAATTGAAATTCTTGCCTTAGATCGCGGCCCAGGTATTCCTAACCTCGATCAAAGTTTCAGGGATGGATACTCAACGGGCGGGACATCCGGTACGGGATTGGGCGCGGTCAAGCGCCTGTCTTCGTTCATGGATGTCTACACCCAACCCTCCACTGGAACTGTACTGGTTTCGCATTTCCATTCTTCTGACTCACATAAATTAGCTCTGCACAAAAAGGTCGAAATTGGAGCAGTATCAGTGGCCGTCACCGGCGAAAAAGAGTGTGGTGATTCCTGGGCAGTCAGATCGAGCAGTAATGCATGGGAATTGATTGTTGCGGACGGCCTCGGGCATGGAAGCCAGGCAGCCGAGGCGTCTCAATGTATGACGGAAATTTTTACTCAGCATCCCGATCGCGGTATCACAAAGCTGCTCGAAACCGGGCATCGCGCGCTTCGCAGCTCGCGCGGCGCAGCCGTAGCGATCGCAGCAGTGGAATTTTCGCTTAATCAGCTGCGCTTCGCGGGAGTTGGTAATATTGGGGCCAGCATTATCTCCGGTCGTGAAAGCCGAAGTCTGATGTCGCATAATGGGACAGTGGGGCTTGCAATAAGGAAAATTCAAGAGTTCGTCTATCCCTGGAATGCAGAAGATCTCTTGATACTATTCTCAGATGGCCTAAACACGCATTGGAGGCTGGATGCCTACCCCGGTCTGATTTCCCGCCATCCAAGCATTATAGCAGGGGTGCTCTATCGTGACTTTACACGGCAGCGTGATGACGTAACTGTGGTCGTTTTCAGGCAGGTATAGGAGGAACTTTCAGAATGAACTCCCCTCTGCTCACCATAGGATTGAGATATGAACAGGATATTGTTCTCGCACGCCAGCGTGCCAGGCAGATTGCGGCGCTGCTGAACTTTGATGCGCACGATCAGACCAGAATCGCTACAGCCGTTTCTGAAATCGCACGCAATGCCTATGAATATGCGGGCGGTGGAACGATAACTTTTCATCTGTCAGAATCGAATCCAATTCTCTCCATCTATGTGCGAGACCAAGGCCCGGGCATTGTAAATCTGCAGGAAATTCTGGATGGTGATTACGTTTCCCATACGGGAATGGGGCAGGGTATCTTGGGAACAAGACGCCTGATGGATCATTTTCAGATCGAAACCGAAAAGACAGGCACCATCGTACAGCTTGGGAAAACGCTTCCTCGTGCGGCGTATCCAGTGAATGAAAAGACGTTCGTGCGGATTACGACTGCGCTTGCGCAGATGGAACCACAGAGTCCATTTGAAGAGATTCAGCAGCAGAATCAGGAACTGATTCAGGCTATGGACGAAGTCCGCCGACGGCAGCTGGAAGTAGAACGTTTGAATATAGAGCTGGAAGAGACAAACCGTGGAGTAATGGCGCTTTATGCTGAACTCGATGACCGAGCAGAAAGATTAAAACAAGCCTCGGAAGCAAAGTCACGATTTCTATCCCACATGACTCACGAATTGCGAACGCCGCTCGCAGCAATTGTCTCACTGGCTCGGATATTGATGAACCGCGTCGATGGTGAGTTGACTTCTGAACAGGAAAAGCAAGTCGGCTTTATTTCGGAATCTGCTCGAAATCTGACAGAAGTCGTCAACGATCTATTAGATCTGGCTAAGATTGAAGCCGGCCGCCTGACGGTCAGCCCTGCTGAGTTTTCGATATCGACTCTTTTCAGCGCGCTGCGGGGGATGTTCCGGCCCCTTCTTTCCTCCGAAGCTGTATCGCTGATATTTGAAGAAAGCGACACACTGCCGCTTTTATACACCGATGAGATGAAGCTTTCGCAAATTTTGCGAAATCTCGTATCGAATGCACTGAAATTTACGCTCCATGGAGAAATAAAGGTATCTGCTTACACGACTGATGAAAATAGGATTATATTTTCTGTTTCTGATACAGGAGTCGGTATTCCAGATAATCATCTCGATAGTATATTCGATGAGTTTGCCCAGGTCGATAATCCACTTCAAAAGAAGGTGAAAGGCACGGGATTAGGACTGCCGTTATCCAGGCAGCTTGCCCAGCTGCTAGGCGGCAGCCTCATTGTAACAAGCGAACTCGGCCATGGCAGTACTTTTCAGGTTTGTCTGCCGGTGAGATATGACGGTAGCGATGATTTTGATGACAATACTCAGCAAAATTCTGGAGTGGAGAAAGTCTATGACTGATACCATCATAATTCTGAATGTCGACGATAATGATATCAATCGGTATGCTACCTCTCGAATATTAAAAAATGCGGGATTCCATGTTCAGGAAGCAGAAAGCGGCGCCGAGGCGCTGCGTCTGGCTGCGCAAAATCCAAATCTAATTCTGCTCGATGTCAACCTGCCGGATATCAGCGGCTTCGATGTGCTGAGAACGATTAAGTCCAATTCCGAGCTATCCTCTATCCCGGTGATTCACCTTTCTGCTAGTTTCGTACGCGCTGAAGATAAAGTGGAAGGGCTGGAGAAAGGTGCGGATGGATATCTAACTCGACCGATAGAGCCCTCAGAACTCGTAGCAACCATACACTCTGTGCTGCGAATGCGTGCTGCGGAAGAGGTTGCCCGTGTCATGGCACGAGAATGGCAGTCTACTTTCGATGCCATAGCAGATGCAGCATGCCTGGTCGATCGGGATGGCAAAGTCGTACGCTGCAATCGGGCGATGGGGGAACTTCTTGGAAGGGCTGAGTGTGAAGTTTCCGGCCAGCCGCTGCACGCTTTTCTAGAATCTATACTCGGACCAGAAATGCTGAACCACGTACTTCCTGCTCAATTGCTGACCCGCGAGTCCTGGGAAGTTCAAAAAGCAAATAGGTGGTTCCGGGTTACTGCAGATCCAGTTGCCGGCGATGGCGATGAAGTCAGTGGTATCGTCTATATCATTTCAGATATCACAGAAAATAAAAGACTGGAACATCAGCTGCTGCAGTCCCAGAAGATGGAGGGATTAGGGAGACTCGCAGGTGGTATAGCGCACGATTATAATAACTTACTGGCTATCATTCTTGGTTATACGGAGATGCTGGAACTGGATATTCCGCCGAACAGCTCTCTTCACAGCAGTCTGCATGCAATACAGGTTGCAACAAACCGTGCGGCTACTCTCACCAAACAGCTTCTCGCTTTTGCACATCGCCAGATGAACGAGACGAAGGCGCTCTCTGTGAACATACTACTGGCAAGCATGACCGAGCTGTTGAAGCCGTTGCTCGGCCCTAACATTGAGATGGTCACTGCGCTTGCTGAAGATGCTGGTTACGTGCAGGCCGACCCGAATCAACTCGAACAGGTGCTGATGAATCTGGCGGTGAATGCTCGGGACGCTATGACTGACGGTGGCAAACTCACTATCAAAACGGAAAATGTATCGCTCGCTTCCCATGACTTACAGTCTCTTCCATTGCTGGATGCAGGTTCTTACACCGTGATTTCTGTTACAGATACCGGTGCGGGAATGAGTGAAGAAGTGATGCAGCATGTATTCGAACCGTTCTATACCACTAAAGAAAAGGGTAAAGGTACCGGGCTGGGACTTTCGACTTGCTATGGAATTGTGAAGCAGGCTGGCGGGCATATCGAGATTTCCAGTGAAGTAGGTAAAGGAACCACCGTACGAGTACTTTTGCCGAGAGTGGCTGCTGTATTACCCGCAGAAGAGACACTGGTTGAGACAGCGCCGCAGCGAGGAAAAGAGACCCTTCTGATTGTGGAGGATGAACCTCTTATTCTTGAGCTCACTGTGAATACGCTGCGGCAAAAAGGTTATACCGTGCTTGCAGCGGAAAATGGCGTGGAAGCTCTCAAAGTAGAAAACGCTTATTCAGGCAAAATCGATCTGGTGATAACAGATGCGATAATGCCTCAGATGGGAGGAAAAGAGCTTATCGAAAAGCTCAAAGTTCTGCGCCCATCTGCGAAAGTGCTGCTGGCATCCGGATATAGCGAAGAAGGAATCGCAGCTCAGTCCGGACTGCCTGAAAGTACGGCGTTCCTTCAAAAGCCCTTTACTTCTCGTGCGCTGCTGGATACAGTGCGTCTAATCTTAGATGAATCTGCCGCTGTCTCTTCTGCCTTGATTGAAAACCCTGCTAGCGTAGGCGTTCTGAATCGCTAGATAGGTGAGCGCAAATAATTCTCGAGTTCGTATTTCCAGGTTCAATATGATCTGGCTGTGGAAACAATAGTTCGAACCGGATTTTGTCAGTTTAATTTGGTAAAAAACTTTCCCTCATACTTCCGCTCTTTTCTTTATTCATACTCCTGTGCGATATAGGTTACAGGGCTTTATACGGCTCCGCAATACCGCCAAAAATGATGAGATTAGAATAGAGGGATAGATTGATAAGCAAAACGCTGAAAGCCAAACCTTTCCTGGAGGATTTGGAACTTGCAGAGGTTCATCGTCTTGCAGATAGGTGCACTCATGCAGACGGTACGGCAGCAAAAATCAACTGGGGAATGATGGCAGAGAGAGACATCACGCACATAAACGATCTGTGCTGCTATATAAATGGGCAACTGGTTGGCTATATGCCGATAGATGCATTTGGTGAGGAGCTGGAAATCACCGCGCTCGTGCTTCCGGAATATCGCGGGCAGGGAATATTCCGACTGCTTTTTGAAGCGGCCCGGCTGGAAGCATCCAATCGGAAAGCAAGGCAACTTCTGGCAGTAGCATATCGGGCGATAGAATCGGGAAAAGCGGTTGCAGAACATCTAGGTCTGGCTTACGAGTTCTCTGAATATCACATGCATGCACAAATATTTCCGGATACGCATCTGCCGGAAAGCGTAATAAGCCTGGAGGAAGCAGCCGCAGAGAACGTGGGCGAACTATCTCGTCTGATATCACTCAACTTTAAAGATTCCGAGTGGAATACCTCTCCATTTCTGCTGAAGGAAATGGAAGGGTCGGACAAACACTACTATCTCGCAAAACTGGGTGATCAGTTTATTGGGCACATTGGGACAGTAAATGAAGAGGCCAGCGTCTACATACGAGCGGTAGGTATCGCATCGGAATGGCGGCATCGGGGATATGGTCGTCAGCTGCTTGCAGCCCTTTTAAGCAAACTGATTGCAGAAGGATGCCAAACTTTTGAACTCGATGTAGCTACGGAAAACTCCAGCGCGCTTTCCCTCTACCAGTCGTGCGGGTTTCAAGAAACCACTATTTATGATTACTATCGTGTACCGCTTCCATGATGTTGAAAAAACACCAACCTTATATTTGAAGTTTTAGCAGCGAACCTCTTTCAATTGGATTGTACGTTCTTCTGATTTACTGAAGGATGCTGCTAACTCAATCGCTGGCCGAAGCCAATGCGATACCCGCCGCAGTCCTCTATATAGAATTCCCGCATCCCATATTCCTGCGAGACTGGCCCATAAACAATGTTTGCACTGCTGTTCAACAGTTCGCTATAGACTAAATCCACATCCGAAACCGTGATATAGTAATCCACCGTGTCGATCTCATTTCGGTGGTTATGCAGGATGGGCGGCTCAATCTGGCGAAAATGGAATGTAATCCCTTCGCGGGTAACAGAGGCATAGAATACGGGATCGCCATATTCCCAATCCTTCTGGAAACCAAGAACATCTTGATAGTACTGGACTGTTCTGGCGATATCCTCGGTGAACAATATAGGGTGGATACCGAGCATCTGATTGGAATTGGCAGCGGTGGCAATAGTCATCACGGCTCCTTTAGCGACTCAAAAATCTAATAGCGTATAATACTGATTAACGCAAGAATAAAGTATTCAAGCATATTCGGAAAGCCTGATAGGCTCGGGTGAGGCTGGGCATTCCATGTGAATACCTTTAGTGATCCTTCCATGCTATTTCAAACAATAGATTCTTAGAATACTCAAAACTCTTTGCTACACTTTATCGATGTTCATACCACTTCACCAGCGAGGTTGCGAGCACAGAGCAGCAGCCCTGCTTTTTCAAGTGTGCGGCGTGAGGCTGTATTAGTTGGGTTGCAGCGGGCAGAAGGCTGGCGTCCGCCTTCATAACAGACTCGTTTGAGCTCCTGTACCAGGTAGCTGCCAATTCCTTTTTGCCGCATATCCGCCGCGACTTCCATATAGACATCACCATACGGCGGGTTGTAGTGGCATAAAAAACTGCCTTTTGCGGCCACCGCGCCATTGAGCTCAACCACCCACTCATCCTCACCCTCATGCTCATCACCAAAAACCGTACATGACTTTGTAGGATCGGATTTACGAAAAACTGAATTCGGACAGGTCAGATGAGTTGTTATTCCATCGTGGAAGAGCAGGTTCTCGGTGGTGATGTTTGTCGTGAAGTCATAGAGCATCATCAGCATC
>JBBRDM010000072.1:0-24324 GCA_038203935.1 Chthonomonadales bacterium | reverse complement strand
AGTATTAGTACAGACAAACCAGTCGGACTCAAAATTAACCATCTAATTAAGAGGCAAGTAGGATTATATGCTCTCTCAAACGCATTTGCAGCTGCGCCGGGTGGGTTCGACGATAGTCTGGCCGAAAAGCTTGGTCTGGCTGCGGGAGGAACCCTCGTTCAAACCGCGGCAGAGACGGAGTATAAATTTGTAGTCTTCGTACCAGAGACTGAATCTGCCCGTGTACAGATGGCCGCAGCAGAAGCAGGCGCAGGCATTATCGGGCGCTATTCACACTGCTCATTCCAAACTTCCGGTACCGGTCAATATTTGCCGCATAATGGGGCTAACCCTGCCAGAGGAAAAGTTGGCAGCCTGGCGAAAGCGAAGGAAATTCGACTTGAAATGAGAGTTCCTGAGCGTGATATTAAGGGGCTGGTTGCTGCCGTTTTAGAAGCGCATCCCTACGAAGAAGTTGCATATGATATATATCCACTTCGAAATCCGGGAGTATTGTATGGGCGCGGCAGGATAGGCGAGCTTCCGCTGAAAGTTTCAATAGAGACTATTTTATCGCAAGTCAATGATGCATTGGAACTGGGCGAGGAGTTTCGGGCAAGATGTTATCATCAAAATGGTATGCCTATACAGTCGCTTGCGGTGGCCAGCGGGAATGGAGAGGGCGAAAATCTGCTTTGGGAAGCGCATCGTTTGAAGGCAGGCGCATTTGTTACTGGAGGTGTATCCGTCAGTGATTTAATAATTGCCGATGGCCTTGGCACGGTGATCATCGATGTAGGTTTTTCCGCGTCTGTGTCCCCCGGCCTGCAGCGGCTGGTTACGCAGCTTCGTAATACTTTCGAACAGGATGGTATCAAAGTGAGCTACTGTCCCTAGAATTTCTTGTTACCATTTTTGAAATGTGCTTGCGGCAAGAGGAATTCCTGTGCTATAATAGGTGCACAAACTGCCAGGAGTCCGAAGAAAAATGAAGAGAACATATCAGCCTCATAATCGCAGGCATGCGAGAGTACATGGCTTTAGAAAAAGAATGCTGACAGCAGATGGCAGGAATGTCCTTAGGCGGCGAAGAGCTAAAGGACGCCACCAGCTCATCAAGTAGACCAACGAGGCGCGATGGGAAATCCTTCGCGCCTTTCTACCGTAAGAAAACAAGCGCATTTATTCATAGGCCGATCTGACATGTGATTAGAAAGCGCATTAGAATGCTGCCCTCAAAATACCGCCTGCGGGAAAATCGAGATTTTCGGCGAATATACTCTCGAGGACGATCCTACGTACATCCTCTGGCAGTGCTCTATGTAATGAAGCGAGAAAGTGAAATCTCCCAGCAGTTAGATTCTTACCGTATTGGCTTCGTTGTGAGTAAAAAGCAGGGGAATGCGGTCGTTAGAAATCGTATCAAACGGCGTATGCGGGAAGCCTTCAAGCGGCATCAAGCGGCGATTATAGAAGCACATTACGATCTCGTTTTCGTTGCGCGTAGTCCCTTGAAAACAGCGGAATGGTCAGATATAGTGGGAGCAATTCAGTCACTTCTGAAACGTGCGGCGCTGATAAAACCCGTGCTTAACATTGTTTCTGAACCGTAGGATTGGCCGGCTGTCTGAGAAATATCTGCAACCATCGACGACTATCATGCGTATGTTAAATTGGTTATTTTCGCTTCCGAAGTGGGCTGCGATGGGATTAATAACTCTCTATCGTTCCACAGCGCCTGTTCGGCCGAAAATGTGCCGATATTCACCAACTTGTTCAGAATACGCGCTGGAGTGCATCTCTCGCAAGGGTATTTATGTGGGGCTGGCTCTTTCTGTTCGCCGAATCTTGCGCTGTAATCCCTTCAGCCCGGGCGGATACGATCCAGTCCCAGATTGATGAAGCAGATATTTCTGTTCTTGTTCTAAATTTTGAGGTATTAATTTGAAGCGACTGTTCCGAAATCGT
Source organism: Chthonomonadales bacterium (assembly GCA_038203935.1). Taxonomy (GTDB): domain Bacteria; phylum Armatimonadota; class Chthonomonadetes; order Chthonomonadales; family Chthonomonadaceae; genus JANXSG01. The sequence goes on along the minus strand of JBBRDM010000072.1, from coordinate 22,377 downwards.
ATTCTCTCCACATTTCTCTTGCTCATAATCATCCAGGCGAGTAATTGTGTCTTAGCACAAAGTCCGGATCCGAAATTCGATTCTTCATTTACCAAAGCTAAACAGCTTGAAGCGGAACAGCCTGATAAGGCGTTTGATGCCTATGCGACTGTTAAAAAAGAAGCTAAAGACCCTGAATTAGGTGCAGATGCTCTTCTCAGAGCCGCACTTTTTGCGGAAAGCCCTGCTTTTGGAAACACCGAGGAAATGCATCAGCAAGGCGAGGTGAAAGCGCACGACACTTTCAAACAGCTGGAACAGCAGTACCCCGATTCCCGCGCAGGGAAGTATGCGCGAGATTCCCAGCTTAAAGAACAGGTGGAAAAGCGGATCGATAAGCGTAATTCCAGTAAATGGAATTACAAGCTGGTAGATACTCTGGTCGCGATGACTGGAAGAATTTCAAGTTTTAGTTACTGGTTTGCCCTGTTAATAATTGCGGTTCTTGTCAAAACGATCACCATGCCACTTACTTTAAAAATGTATAAATCCCAGCGTGAAATGCAGCGGATCCAGCCAATTTTAAAGGATTTACAGGAACAGTATAAAAATGACAAGGTAGTACTGAATCAGAAGGTGATGGAATGCTATAAGGAGCACGGTGTCAATCCTTTCGCCAGCTGTCTCCCAATGTTCATCCAACTTCCCTTTATGATTTGGGTGTACAACACTATCCGGCTGTATGAATTTCACTTTGCGAACGGCAAATTTTTGTGGGTTGGCAGTTCTCTGGCACATCAGTTCCCCAAATTTCTCGGCGGGAATATGAGCCAGTTCGATATTCCACTGCTTTGCCTCTACGCCGGCAGCAACTACTTAACCATGAAACTCACCCCTGCTACAGACCCGCAGGCGGCGCAGAGCCAGAAAACTATGTCGGTGATGATGACGGCGATGATGTTCTGGATGTTTCTGCAGTATAGATGGTCGGCTGCATTTATCTTCTACTGGCTTATGATGAATATCTTCTCTGCATGGCAGCAGTATACTTATATCTACAAACCGAATAAAATTAGACTGTCAGCTGCGGGCGAAGCGATACTCCTGCCCAAAGAAAAGAACAACTCAAATTCTAATGGCGCTAAAGCGCCTAGGATGGCAACACCAATACCTGGTGGCAACGCGCCAAGGCCGCGGCCCAGACGCAAGAAATAGAGGCCGGCCTGTCCTGATTACATTGATATTGGGATGAGGCTATGGCCCGGTTTGGTGTTGATTCGCCCATAGTTTAAGGGCAGAGGAGAGAGCAATGACAGCTGAAGAAAATGGAACTTCGCCAGGAGAGATACAGGAGTCGCCCTCGATTGACCTTTCGGAGCTGACAACAGATCAGCAGCAGGCTGTTCATCTTCTGGAAGAAGTTTGCACCGCCAGCGGACTGGAATGCTTCCCAAAAGTACGTTCTCAGCAGGGCAGCTATATCTATATCGATCTTGCTGGTCCGGATGCACATCTAACCTGGGGGCGAATGGGGCACTCTTTGGATGCGCTTCAGTTCCTTTGCAACTTAATAATTTCTCATCGCGTTACGACGGATGTGCGCATCGTCCTAGATTCTGATAACTACCGGCAGCGGCGTGCAAATGCTCTCGAAACGAAAGCGCTCGAAATCGCACGTGAAGTCAAAGAACGGCAGGAAGAGGCTGAATTTGAACCACTTCCCTCACACGAACGCCGGCTTATCCACACACTTCTGGCAGATGATCCCGATATTAGCACCTACAGTGAGGGAGATGATCCCGACAGGCATGTGGTGATCTCTCCCAAGAGACGTTGATATCGAGCTATTCTTCTCTCTCCGTGGGATTTTCTTCAATCGATCTGTCCTCAGCTGCAAGGCGAACAGCATACGTATCCATCGCTTGAATAGCATGTTCATTCGGCGCATCGATGCCAATCTGATTTATTGGAAAATTGAGTCGTGCCTTGCCGCTGATACTTAATCTTCCAGGCTCACATCGAACCCAATCCAGCCACACCGGAACGGGAGAAGTGGTTAAATCCAGACTCTTATTGATCTGGTTTTGCAGCATTTCCACAAGCTGCGAAGGCAGCGGAATTCCGCCGAAATGAACATCTTCCCACTCCAGATATACTTTTGATCCATTATCAACGCGCACCACTCCTTCGACGGAGAGCGGCATTTTGAGAAATTTAATCAGCTGAGCAGAGAGTTTTAATTTCCCCGAAAGTAATGAAACCCGCAGGTTAGTCACTGGAACATCCGGCGGCATGTTACTTTCTAGAAGCGCATTCAGATTTGCCTCTGTCATCAAGCCACGAAATGTAGTCTCATCGGAAGTAACGCTGGAGGGCTTTGCGGCATCTCCATCAAATTTAAGATGTATATTCGATCCATTTAACTGCATCTCATCCAGCACCATTTTATTGCCGAATTGCACGTTTTTCAGTACAATCTGTACAGAATCGACATGCAGAAAAGGCAGTCCAAATTCAGCCATACAATTTATTTCCCCATTTCGTTAAGTCTTTGATACGGGCTTGAGCGCTTCCATTTCAAAAGCAACCATTTCCGAAATCGTATCTGCTGCATTCTCCAGCGGCACCGTTTTTCTGCCTGATTTATCTCGCCGCAGTCCTGCTTCAATAACGCCCTCGGCAAGCCCCTTACCGACAACGACCTGAACTGGTACGCCGATAAGATCCATATCTTTAAATTTTACTCCCGCTCGCTCTTCCCTATCATCCAGAAGCACATCCAGACCTTTCGCCTTCAGTGCGTTGTAGAGGTCGATTCCAGCCTGAAGCTGTATCTCGTCTTTGGCGTTTGCAACGACGATTGCCACTTCAAAGGGAGCGATAGAGATTGGCCAGAGAATACCGTTCTCATCATGATGGGCTTCCACTGCGGCAGCCAAAGTGCGGCTGACGCCCAGTCCGTAACAGCCCATTAAGAGAGTCTGATTTGTGCCTGCAACATCCTGTACATTGGCTCCCATCATGGCGCTGTATCTGGTGCCTAATTTAAAAATATGGCCGACCTCAATACCACGTGCATCCGATAGGTGGCCCTCCGCACATCGAGGGCACTTATCGCCTGCTACAGCGGTTCGAATATCGCCCCAGAGAGTGACATTAAAATCTTGATCAGGCGTTACATCGATACGATGCGCATCCACAGCATTCGCTCCGACAATATAGTTTACGGAAGTGTGCAGTTCGTTATCAGCATAGATTGGAATGGAAGTCGGCAGCCCTACAGGGCCGGCAAATCCGACGGGCGCACTCGTAACTGCAATTACTGTAGCTGGATCGGCTAATTCCGTTTCCACCGCCGCGATAGCTCTGGTGAATTTTGGCAGATTCAGCTCCCTGTCACCGCGAATCAAGGCAACAACGGGCTTTCCATCCGCAGTGCAGATGATTGTCTTGATCAGCTTGTCCGGAGTGGTTTTAAGGAAGGCGCAGACTTCATCCACCGTGTGCGCATTTGGGGTAGAGACCACCTGAGACGGCCGAGGGGCTTCAGCAGACCTGATATCACTTACAGGAATTTCAGCGCGTTCTGCATTCGCCGAATAGGAGCAGGTATCGCATGGAAGTACAGTATCCTCACCGCTTTCGGCGAGCAGCATAAACTCATGATTTTCACTCCCTCCGATAGCTCCAGGGTCTGCTTCGACGGCGAGGTATTCCAGGCCGCAGCGCTCGAATATTCTGCCATATGCATTATAGTTATCTTCATAGATAGAATCCAGGCCTGCCTGGTCGATATCGAAGGAGTAGCCATCGAACATAGTGAACTCTCGACCGCGCACGAGCCCGCCGCGAGGCCTGGGTTCATCACGCTCCTTGGTTTGTATCTGATAGAGATAGAGGGGAAGCTGTTTCCACGAACTGATGGAAGAGCGAACTATGTCTGTGACAACTTCTTCGTGTGTGAATCCCAGAAAGAAATCCCGTTCATTACGATCTTTTAATTTAAATAGAACTGGAACCTTATCTCGCCCGCTCTCTTCCAGCAGCTCTTTTGGAATCAAAACGGGCATATGCACTTCCTGCCCGCCAAATGCATCTGCTTCTTCCTTTACAATTCTCGATAGCTTTTCATGTACTTTCCAGCCTAAAGGCAGGTAGGAGTATATTCCTGCGGCTACATTTTTAACGAACCCGCCGCGCAGCAATAACTGATGACTCGCTAATTCTGCTTCCTTTGGCACTTCTCGCAGAGTTGGAAAAAAGAGATGGGACGCTCTCATAGCTAGAATATTTCTCCGTAGTTTAAATATAAATCTACCCCATTGTTCGGCTAACAGCCAGTAAATTCCTGCCTGGATTTAGAGTGGGAGGAGTGTGGTATCATTGCTGGCACAGGTCAGGCGATGAGATAATAGAAGGTTATTTATCATGTTGTCCATCATCACATCAATCTCTGCCATGAGCTCACGAAAGTAACACTCCCGTACGCAGGAGTCGATGAGGTATTCAATTAAACTGCGGGGAGTATCCATTACTTATTTCCCTCTAGTCGTTTGATCTCCCGGTCAAAATCCGATATAAAATCCGCATCCTGCCGCTGGCGATAGACCTCATATTCGCCCTCAGCTTTGAGCCTCGCCTGCAGCGCACTCACTTTGCCTTTATCCGTCAAAATTGGATAGTTTGACAGTTCCAGAAAACTTTGCAAAAAGGTGACCCAATCCGCCATCTTCATTTCGATGCCGCGCTCTGCTCGGTTCTCCGCTAGGTCTAGGTAGGCTGAGACGATGCGGTTGAGCTCCTTTACATGCGCTTCGTTCAAGTAATTCTTCGCCACCGTCACATCGGATTTCAGAATCTTCCCGTTCGGCGCGCGCTTCCAAGTCGTCAGACCCATCGTGAGCTTAGCCGAATCTGCTGCAGAGTAGATCATTTCCGCCGCGGTCTGCCCGGTAATGGCCCAGTGTAGTTTGTTCTGAACGGAAGCGAAGAACTCTTTCGTCACGGGTGCATCGCTGCTATAGTCCACGGAGAGAGCGTAGATGTCTGTGATTTTCTGGTAAAAACGACGCTCACTCGCCCGTATTTCCCGGATTCGCTCCAGCAACTCATCGAAGTAGTCTTTGCCAAAGACCTGTTTCCCCTGCTTGAGTCGTTCGTCGTCCATCACAAAGCCCTTGATGATAAACTCCCGCAGTGTCTTTGTGGCCCAGATACGGAACTGCGTCGCCTGAAAGCTGTTCACTCGGTATCCCACGGCGATAATGGCATCCAGATTGTAATATTTAGCCGCATAGGACTTCCCGTCAGCAGCAGTATGTTCCATAATGGAACATACTGAATCTTCAATCAGTTCGCCTGTGGCAAAGATGTTGCCGAGATGCTTCGTGATGGCCGGACGCTGCACTCCGAATAGTTCAGCCAGCACTTTTTGTGTTAGCCAGACGGTCTCGTCTCTGAAAAATACATCCACTTTCACCGCCCCATCCGGCGCGGTGTATAATAGAAATTGGTTTTGGTCACTCATACTTTACTCTCTGCTTTGATGACACCTAGAAGATCGGGATTATCGCTTGTGAGACGAAGAAGGCGATCGCGAACAGGATGGCTAAGCTCCTTCAATGTCTTGTAGAAGATGATCAGAAACTCCTGCATCTAGTTTAAATCAACTTAGCGTCATATTCGACCAGATGTTGTTGAACAGTCTCTTGAAATAGTAGTTCGCGCTCCTCCATATGATAGTGGAAATAGCATTCCATTACGCAGCTATCTAATGGGTCTTCGAGGAAGCTGGTGACGCCAATATTTGAAGTAACAATCGAAAGCTCGCTTTCTGGAGCGATTTTCCAATGATGAAATGACTGGAAGGTGCCCCTATTATGATTATTCCAGAGGCCGGAAACTAATGTTCGTTGTCTTAAGTAAGATCTGGGGAATGTTTCGCCTGATTCAGTGAAAAAATATTTTTCATTTTTATTCCTATTGAGTATTCTCACCGTATAGCTAGATATTATACACCAGGCTTCATGTTGGGCGGTGAATATGAGAATTCAGTCTCGCTGACAAAAGACTCCGCATAGTGAACAGCGGGAATAGGATTTACATTTGAGAATCAGGAACTAGGAATTGGAGTGCCTAGGAAATCGTAGTAATAGGTGTAGACTAACAGAACAGATACCGATATACTGATAATGAGGAAGTAACTGTATATTTTTGTGAGGTTTAGCATTGATAACGAGAACACTGCTCCTTCAGATGGCTGGTTCTAAAAAATTAGAGAGTTTTTTAAAGCGCAACAGGCTTTCCTCCCGGGCTGCGGCACGATTTGTAGCCGGGGAAACTATAGAAGACGCTGGACGTGCAGCAGAACGCCTGAACCAAGAAGGAATAACGGTTACGCTGGACTATCTCGGCGAGAGCGTGACCAATGAACAGGAAGTGGCCGAAATTATCGATATGCATCTGCGGCTGTTCCAATATATTAAGTCCGAGAATCTAAAGTCGAATGTATCCATCAAACTCACCTCTATTGGACTGGATATTGATGAAGAGAGCTGCTACAGAAACGTTGAAAGACTACTGACGGCTGCCGGACCGGATCTATTTTTGCGCCTGGATATGGAAGGCTCCGCCTATACCCAGACTACTCTCGATCTCTTTTATCGCTTATGGGCAGCGGGATTTAGAAATGTGGGTGTGGTGATTCAGGCATATTTGAGGCGGAGTGAGCAGGATATAAACCGGCTTGTGGGAGATGGAGTTCGAGTTCGATTATGCAAAGGGGCTTATAAAGAAGGAGCTGACGTCGCCTTTCCAGATAAAAGCGATGTCGACAAAAACTACATTAAGCTTTCGAAGCTGCTATTGGAAAAGGGAAATTATCCCGCGCTTGCCACCCATGACCCGGCGATGATTGCGTCCGCGAAAGAATATGCCAGGGAGCATAGCATCACAGCGGATCGATTTGAATTTCAGATGCTGTATGGTGTCAGGCGGGATATCCAAAAACAACTTATTCATGAGGGATATCGAGTGCGAGTTTATACTCCGTTTGGAACACACTGGTATCCGTATTTCATGCGTCGCCTGGCGGAGCGGCCCGCGAATGTCTGGTTTGTGTTAAAAAACATGCTCTACAACTAAGTTTTTTACCATGCATCCTCATTTGCCATGCCATAATAATCTAACTACTTCTCCCAAAAACAGGAGAATGAGGGAATTATCAGGTTCGGTACTCTGCTGAGAATAGCAGTGAGATGGTATTTTTAATGATTGTTTTAGCGTGGAAAGTGCGAGTAGGAAATAGGTTCGCAGTGAGATTGAATCTCCCTTATCTCTTGAGAAATGAAGATATCTGGTAAGTGAGATGCACCGTCGACTGCCGAAAAATAGAGTGAGGTTGAAACTGTTTGGTTTGGAAACGAGGGAATCTGTAAGGCAGACCCTTTGTCATCAATTGAAAAATAGAGTGACGTTGCAGAGCCCCTTCTCTTGTTTTTGGGAGAAGGGGTTGGGGATGAGGGCAAGTATAGGACATCTACTGCCAACGCAAAAGCGCCGCGCCTGCGGCGCCAAGCTCTACTTCGACGACCGTGTTTTCATCGGCATCTTTCTCAAACGCGGGTGTTTTCCACTCTCCCGTTACTTTGTCGAGAATTTCGACGGTGTGATTTCCACTGCTTAGCGTTAATTTTGTAGTAATCCCCTTTTTATAATCTCGATTCGTTGCCAGTACATAAAGATATCCCTCACCGCCTCGAAATACTCCTACAGTCAGATTTCCTGCTCCAGCAACTTTTACTGGAACATCGTTCGGCTGCGGATCTCCATCCGGCGTAATTTCACCCGTTTGAAAAGTGCTGACGACCTGAGCGTTATAGAGCCACTTGGCGAGTGAGCGCACCTCACTATTTACATGCTTTACAGGTTCATACAGCGGGCCAGGAGAACCGTCTTCGTTCATGATCGCATGCTGCCACTGGAAAGATTTATCCGCAGTGGGGAGCCAATACGTGAAATAGACCAATCCATGGCCTCCGAACACGAGCGTCTGCATAGCCTCGAATCGCAGTTCGTTTTCATTGAGCTCACGATAATTGCCAAACTGCACAGAGAGCACAATCTGCCACATCGGAGTTTCGGGGCTGATCAGCTTCAAGGCTTTCTGGCCCGAGCGTAGATTTCCGAAGAAACCCTCCTGGTCTTTAGTTTTTAAAAAGTGATAGTAGTCCCAGCTAAGCAGATCGGGTTTTACTGTCGTTAGGAACTGCTGCATATACTGGTCGTAGGTATCGGTTCCAAGCTGGCTGTTGGCTGCGTTTAGATCATTGGTGGCATAGGATGGGAAGAGATTGATAAATGCAAGATGCTTCGGGTCAAGGCGATGCAGCTCGGCCACTACCTCCTTTAGACCTACAAAACTCTTCGCGCTCGGCTCATCTGTTATGAAGTATCCCAGCAGCGCAGGAAATTTCTTGTAATCATCTACAATGGCTTTGAGTGATGCCGATGCCTTCGGATTTCCTGTGATTGCGAGCGGCATTCTCCCATCCATAATGACGGCTGTGAGGCCGGTCAGCTTTGCTGTTTCAAGAATTTTCTTGTTTTCTGCAAAGTCGGATTTACCGCCGCATGGCGGCATGACGATACTGAATCCCGCATTTTTAATCTTCTGGTAATCTTGCACTGTGATGTATGGCTCCGGTGGGCCGCACCAGAAAGTTATAGGCATTTCCTGCGGAGGCCAGGTATCGGCATTTACCGCATGGATTCCTGAGTTAAACAGAGTGAAAACGAGAAAACTTGCAGTAAATAGGAAACTTTTACACACGATTCTTGGCTCCTGGGCTCATCTCGACTTGACTTTCGAGTTCGGATAGCATATAATAGTGTTGCACTTCGGGGTGTAGCTCAGTGGTAGAGTGCTAGTTTTGGGAACTAGATGTCGCAAGTTCAAGTCTTGTCACCCCGATGTCCCCTTCGATTCCCAAATTCCCTTCCTCGCTTACCTATAAACCATTAAACTTTTCATCAGGTTCAAATTCCAATGAATACGAATCCATCTGGTACCGAAGCAGGTTGCCCGCCTTACAAATGACCATTTTAGAATGTATATAAATTAAGTTTACCACCGTGCTGGCGCGATGGTGCCACAGTGGCCGCAGTAGAAATCGTCTGCTACTGGTTTGAAACCAGCACCGCTTCCCACAGATAAGGTAGGCAATGGGTAGACCGAAGTCGATCCGCAACGTTCGCATTTTGCACCTGGTGGAAAACGGCGGTGGTTCCACATTTTAGATGCCTGCTTGACCTCATCGGTTTCATCCGCAATATCCCTCATTACAACCTCTTTCCCATGATCGTCAAAGCTCAACTCAGCGCCGCATCGGCTCCAGCAGAATCTGATTTAAAGGGGCGCTCTCATCGATCGAGGCGCCGTTGATACCAATAATTACTGCTATTTCGCCGCAGTCTGGAAATTTTGGGCAGTAGACACACTCCGTCCACACCTTTCGCGGCAGCATAGCTTTGTCCACAATCTGAAATCCATTTTTTTCGAACAGTGCGGGCACATACGTCAATGCGAAAACCCTGGTAATGCCAATATCATCCGATTCTCTGAGGCAAGTCTGGATAAGATCACGCCCGTATCCTTTGCCCTGGAAATTGGGGTCTACAGCCAGTGATTTTAACTCTGCCAGATCTTTCCAGCTGACATGCAGACCGGCGCAGCCCACTAACTGATCTGCTTCCAGCACGACGAAAAAATCCCGGATATTTTCATAAAGCTCGCTCAGGCTGCGATGCAGCATAGCCCCGCTATCGGCAAAACCATTAATAAGACGCTGCATTCCAGGCACATCATCCGTGCGTGCTTTTCGAATTTGCACCACCGTTTCCCGCTCCGTTGCTTCAGAATGAATTAAATCATCACCGGACATCTTTCCCGTCCTTGCATAAAATCTTGTGTATTCATTCCATTGTACCCAATGGAATGAAGTTTAGTGCAGAACTTATCCCTGTGATTGCGGACTCAAGATACCAATAATGAGAGTAGCTTGAAATACTCCTGACTGTGTATTTACGGTCGAGCTCGCAACGTGAACACCAATCATTCAATAATTTTCCCTGAAAAGTCTTCTTCCGCCGAGGCGCTGCTGGAGAATGGATGCACACTTTTCGATCAGGGCCGCCTGCACGAAGCAGCAGATAGTTTTCTGGAGGCGATAAAACTGGAGCCTGAGTTGGCTGCCGGCTGGTACAACCTCGGCAACTGCCAGATTCAGCAAAATCAATTAACTGAAGCAGTGATCAGTTTCAATTCTGCTCTGGCTATTCAGCCCGATTTAATGGAAGCCTGTTATAATCTTGGAGTTTGTCAGGCAGCGCTCGGAAGAGAAGAAGAAGCAATCCAGTGCTTTCGCCGCACTATAAAGCTGAAGCCTGATTTTCTGCAGGCAAGGCAGGAACTCGCTTCCTTATTAGGGCGAGGATCACTTTCATCGCACGAACTGCAACTTTTGCAGAACGGCAATCTACTTCTGAACGAGATGAAATATCCAGAGGCTATCGAGAGTTACTGTGTTCTGCTTGCTGCTCGTCCAGATTGCGCTTCCGCTCAAAATAACCTGGGGGTATCGCTTGAGAGATTAGGGAAATACGAAGCTTCGCGCGATTCCTACGCCTATGCCGTTGAGCTTGAGCCCACTAATACGGACTACATCCTCAATCTTGGAGCAGCGTATCAGCAGCTGGAAGAATATGAGAACGCTCTGGCATGCTATCAATTAGGAGCCGCGCAATCTCCGCTTAGTCCAGATTTCAACAATAATATTGGAACGATTCTCCAAATTTTAGATAAGCCGCAGGAGGCAGAAACCTACTTTCGAAAAGCGCTGGCAAGTGATCCGAAACATGCAGGAGCTTTAACAAATCTTGGCAACTCGCTTATGATGCAGCTCAGAGTGGATGAAGCAGCCGAATGTTATCATCAAACGTTAGATCTGATTCCCCATTATGCGCCGACACATCTTAATCTCGGAATGGCGCTGCTTCTAAGTGGAAACTTTAAAGATGGCTGGCGAGAGTATGAATACAGAGAATCGGAGCGTCAAGATTTAGCCGGCCCGAACCATCCTCGCTGGGATGGTTCGCCAATGCCTGGCAAAACGCTGCTGGTGTACGCCGAAGGAGGATTCGGTGACACGCTTATGCTGGCACGTTATCTCCCTTTGGTGAAAGCAAGGGCAGGATGCAAAGTGCTGCTGGAGTGCAGGGAGCATCTGCACTCGCTGATTAGGAACAGCGATTCCTCACATATGGTTGAGATATATGAGCCGGGGAAATCTTCTTATGATGCTCAAATAAGTCTCTTCAGTTTGCCCGCAGTTTTTGAAACAACGCTCGAAAGCATTCCGGAGATATGGCCTCATATTGATCCTGATCCGGCTGTATCACCCGGACGGCAGTGCTTTGGAACTGAAAAAAAGCTGCGAGTCGGCATAAGATGGTCGGGCAACCCGGATCATAGGAATGATAAAAATCGGTCTTGCCTTTTGGAGCATTTTCTGCCTCTATCTGAGATTGATGGGATACAGCTCTACAGCCTGCAGGATGGTCCTATTTCAGATAGTCAGAGAGAACTGATGCAGGTGAATCACATCGTCGCGCTCGAAAAGGAGCTCAGTAGTTTTGAGCAGACTGCCGCAACGCTTAAGTGCATGGACATCATCATCACCGTAGACACCTCCATCGCGCATCTCGCCGGCATGATGAATCTGAATGTGTGGACTCTGATTCCCTACCTTCCTGACTGGCGCTGGCTGCTTGATCGTAGTGATACACCCTGGTATAAAAGCATGAAGCTATTCAGACAGCAGAGTCCTGGAGACTGGCATTCCGTGATACACAGAATTTATGCAGAAATTGCGGTGTATCAGCAGCTCGCCGCTTAGTCGTAGAGATCTAAGGATTTTGGTTCAATTGGAGAAATCGATGCAATCATTTTCTAGGCCCGCTAACACGAACGCACTTGCACAGAACGCAGATCCACTCACTCCATCCTCAGGATCATGCCAAAACCATGCAAAATGCCAGGAATCCGTGTATATCGATTCTTCTAAAATCGAACTTGAGCTGCAGTTAGTTTCCACCTGCGAGGAGCAGGGAAACCTGCATGAAGCTTTAAAACATCTGCAGAAAATGCAGTGTGACTACCCGGAGAGTGCGGACGTTACTTTTGCGCTGGGAAATCTCTATTCTAAAATGGGTTATCAGTCAGAAGCAGCGAACTGCTTTCGCGAAGTGCTTAGCATTTCTGAAGAGTGCGGTGCGGCGCACTATAATCTTGGCAATGCTCTGCGAGAACAGGGCAGGCTGGAAGAGGCTCTGGCGAGTTTTGCACGCGCAGCGGAGCTGCGTCCTGATCTCGCCGCGACACATTACAATCTCGCCCAGATGCTCGCGCTGTTTCATCGAACGGAAGATGCCGGCCTGAGATACGCCGCGGTAATTGCGCTTGAACCTGAATTTCAGAATGCACGAGAGCATCTCAGAGAAATTAGTTGTGAAATGGCAGGAAGTGCGCTTGAGGACGAGATCAAAGTGCCGCCAGCTCCTGCGCTGATACTTTACCAGAAAGCGCTTAAACTCGAAGAGCATGAAGAGTGGAACGCTGCGGAATACTACTATCGTGCAGCAATTGAACTCTTTCCTGAATTTGCTGAGGCGCATAACAATCTGGGGGCAGTTTTGCTATACAGAGGGGACCTGCAAAATGCCGAAGCCAGCCTGCATAAAGCGATTGAATTGAGAGCTGGATACGGCTTTGCGCACAACAATCTGGGAACTGTGTATCAGAAACAGAGCCGATTTGAAGAGGCGCTGCAAAGTTATAGAATTGCAACCCTTCTTTCACCAGATTCTGCAGACGCATGGCTGAATCTCGGCGTGATGCAGCAGCAGTTTGGCCATATCTATGAAGCAGAAACGAGCTACTACTGTGCTCTGAAATTGGCGCCGAACGATGAACAGGCGCACAATAATCTAGGTTCTGTGCTGCAGCGTCAGGAACGATGGGCGGAAGCCGAACATCATCATCGTCTGGCCATCAGCGCTGACCCGGATTCAGGCCCCGCTTTAAAAAATCTAGGTATCGCACTGCAGGCTCAGGGCAGAATAGCTGAGGCAAATCTATTCCATCAAGAGGCGAGTTCACTGCTGCCCGCAGACCTTAGCATTCACTATAATCTGTGGAATAGCTGGCTGCTAGCCGGTGATTTTGAAAAAGGCTGGGCAAAGTATGACTGGTGGATGCAGACCGGTACTTACAACTATCGCGCATTTTCTCAGCCGATATGGAATGGCGAATCAGCGCCAAATAAGACGCTGCTGTTATATGCAGATCATGGATTCGGTGATGCCATTCAATTTGCCCGCTATGCATGCCTGGTAAAGAATCAGTTTCAAGGAAAAGTTATTTTGGAGTGTCAGCCCGAACTAGTGGAGCTGTTCAGAAGTTTGGATGGAATCGATGCGGTGATTGCTGCGAAACAGAATAAAAGTGCGCCAGATATTCTTTTTGACTATCGAGCAGGTCTGATGAGCCTTGCCTATATTATGGGCACGACCATCGAAAACATTCCTGCGGGCATACCGTACCTCAAAGCAGAAAAACAGAGAGTGCAAGACTGGTCCCACAAAATTGCATCGGATGGTAAATTAAAAGTCGGCATCAGATGGGCAGGACACCCCGCGCATGGAAACGATAAAAATAGATCCTGCGCATTCAGTCAGCTTCTCCCTATTCTGAACGTTCCGAACGTCCACTTTTACAGTCTTCAGACGGATGTGGCTGCGCAGGAGTTATCCAAAGTTCAAGGTGATATTGCAATCACGGATATTTCCAATGGGTTCAGCAGTTTTGCTGAGACAGCGGCTGCCATAGAGCATTTGGATCTCGTTATTTCGGTGGATACCTCCGTCGCTCATCTGGCCGCAGCTATGGGGAAAACGGTCTGGCTGCTGCTGCCTTTTGTTCCAGATTGGCGCTGGATGATGCACAGGAACGACTCACCCTGGTATCCAAACATGCTGCTTTTTCGCCAGGAACAGCCGAAACATTGGGAATCTGCACTCGAAGGAATTTTAATCCGGCTGAAACAACGCGCGCACGAAAATAGTAAAAAATTGTAAATCTTCTAATTCCAGGCAGATATAGTTTCATTCCGGGGTACACTAATAGCTAATATCCTTCAGTATTCATACTGCCTTTACAACGCTCCAATACTCAGGACGATGTGAAGGCATTCATTATTTTGCCGGCATCGCGACGGACTGTTTTCAATGATAAATTTCGTTCGCTTTATTAAAGAGCTAAAAGCGTACTGGCGGCTGATGGCAGTCATTGTGATTTTGACGCTAATTTCAGCCTCGCTCAGTCTTCCTCCGCCTCTCATCGTTCGCTATCTCACGGATCATCTTTCAGAACCAGCATTTCGGAAGCATCTGCCGGTCAACCTGGGCGGTGTATTTCTGGTATTCGTTTCTGTCACTGTCGCGAGCGCATTTTTCGGTTATTGGCTTACCTATTCGATCACATTCCTCGGCCAGAGGTTTAAATACGATATGCGCCGCAAGCTCTATGGACATATGCAGACGCTGTCGCTCGGATTTTTTGAAAAGAGCCAAACCGGGAAGCTGATGTCGAACATCACAAACGATGTTTCAGCCTTGGACCAGTTAATCGGCGGTGGCTTTGTGACAGTTATTCAGGATAGCTGCACCCTTGTTGTGGTTATGGCATTTCTGCTGCATCTCAACTGGCGCCTCGCCCTCATTTCGCTGGTCGTTTATCCTTTCTATGTTCTCAACTATCTGATGTTTATCAAGCACATCAAACGCACCAGTCATGAAATTCGAGATCAGAGAGATGTGATGTATGGCGATCTCCAGGAAAAACTATCTGGCGTCCAGGTTGTAAAGTCCTACGCAAGAGAGCGTTTCGAAGTGCGGCAGTTTGTTGGTGAAACGCGGAGCCTGCTAGGCTTGAATGTGAAGATTGGCGCGATGGGAACTGCTCTCTGGACCATCGCTGAATTTTTGGGTGCGATCGGCACTGCCCTGCTGTTATGGTATGGTGGCCGGTTAGTGATCCGTGGCGATCTTACAGCTGGGTCTCTCATGGCATTTTACGGATTCATTGGCGGCTATCTTTATGGGCCGACGCTTCGATTAATTCAAATCAACGATCAAGTAGCAAGAACCAATGCGGCGCTCTGGAGAATATTTTATACTCTGGATACAAAGCCGAATGTTGAAGATAAACCCGATTCGAAAGATCTCCCAACGATTCAGGGAAATGTAAGTTATAATTCTGTCTGGTTCGAATACGAACCCGGGCAGCCTGTCATTAAAGGTGTAGACCTCCATGTGAAGGCCGGCCAAATGGTAGCATTTGTCGGGCAGTCGGGCTCCGGCAAAACTACCATGGTCAATCTGATGCAGCGGCATTATGATGTGACGCAGGGAAGCATCACAATAGATGGCCAGGATATCAGGGATATTAAGCTGAATTCGCTTCGAAGGCAGGTTGGCGTCGTTATCCAGGAGACCATCCTTTTCAATACTACCATCCGGGAAAACATTCGCTATGGGAGATTGGAAGCCACCGATGAAGAGGTAGAGGGCGCTGCGCGGTCAGCAAATATTGCACATGTCATTGAGGCGCTTCCGCTTGGATATGAGACTCGCATAGGCGAAGAGGGAATTAAACTATCCGGCGGAGAAAAGCAGCGCATCGCAATAGCGCGCGCCATTCTCTCTGACCCACGGATATTAATCCTTGATGAGGCAACGTCTTCGTTAGATTCAGAAACGGAATCACTGATACAGGAAGCCCTTGATCACCTTATGACCGGAAGAACCAGCTTCGTCATTGCACACCGGCTATCCACCATAGTTAAAGCAGACATAATCGTTGTGATGGAAAAAGGGATCGTTAAAGAAGCGGGCAGCCATACCGAACTTCTGGAACAGGACGGAATCTATGCCGGGCTTTACAATCAGCAGTTCAAAGTTGCTCTCGAAGGGCATGCAGATTCACCGCAGCATTCGATAGCGGGGTGAGGGCATATTGAGTCAGTTCGCAAGGTTACTCGGATATTTGAAACCATACAGGCGGCGTGTTGCCTTAGCAGTTTTCCTGCTGCTATGCACCACGCTGACTCCGATTGCTATGCCGAAGATTGTTGGTTATACAATCGACAGCGCACTTCCAAATAAAAACTATGCTGGATTGAATCTGGTGTTCTGGTCGATTTTGGGTCTCTACCTCATTCGAGGAATCGTCTCTTTCTCACTAAACTACCTGATCACCTGGCTTGGGCAGCGAATAGTATTCGATCTTCGATTCCAGTCCTATCGGCATTTGAACCGTCTCTCTTTGTCTTACTACGATACACGCCAGACAGGGAAAATCATGGCGCGGCTTACCGGCGATATCGATACAATTCAGTATATGATATCCGGTGGTTTTGTAACATTTTTGGCCGATGTATTCAGTGTTCTCGCCATACTCTTCGTGCTGTTTTTTGTGCAGTGGAAACTGGCTCTGGTTGCTATTCTCATCATACCGCTCTACGTTGTGAACTACAAACTTTTCATCCGGCATATACGGCCGATTAGTGAAGAGCTGCGCGAACGCTGGGATATAATGCTCGGCGCGCTGCAGGAAAAGCTTTCGGGCATAAATGTCGTGAAAGCTTTTGTGCGTGAAGGATATGAGACTGATCGCTTTATGAATACGGTGAAAGCGAACTTCGAGCTGGATCTGAAGCAAATGCGCCTGAACCGAAAATTAGGAGCCATCGCTCAAACTATTCGGGCAGTTGGAACCGGGCTCGTACTCTGGTATGGAGGAACACTTATCCTTCATCGCGAGATGCGGATCGGGGAACTGCTCGCCTTTAACGGATGGATTGCTTCACTCTACGATCCTGCGGTACGACTGGTCGATTTTAATGTGACGCTGCAGTGGGCCGGCGCGGCGATCGATCGCGTTTTTGAAACATTGGATACTCGTCCTGAAATTGTCGATGCACCGAATGCTATCGCAATACGCCATATGCAGGGAGCGGTTGCTTTTAAAAATGTCACTTTCGGTTATGATTCGGATAATCCTGTTCTAAAAGACATCAATCTGGACGTGAATCCGGGTGAGATTATTGCCGTGGTCGGGCCATCTGGAGCAGGAAAAACCACACTGGTCAACCTCATTGCCAGATTTTATGATGTGAATGCCGGCCAGATTCTGATCGATGGTGTTGACCTGCGGCAGGTTCGGCTGGAGTCGGTGCGCAGGCAGATCGGTATTGTCAGCCAGGAAAGCCTGCTCTTCTCGGTAACTCTGCGTGAAAATATCAAATATGGCTTCCATGATGCGACCGATCTAGATATAATTCGCGCCGCCAAGAATGCCGATCTGCATGAGTTTGTCCTTAACCTTCCGCAAAGCTACGATACGAAGATAGGGGAAGATGGAATTAAACTCTCGGTGGGTCAAAAGCAGCGTATGAGCATCGCGCGGGCGACGCTCACCAATCCTAAAATTCTGATACTGGACGACGCCACCTCTGCGCTCGATAGTAAAACCGAGGCCAACGTACAGGCAGCTCTGGAGCGCTTGATGCGAGGGCGAACCAGCTTTGTCATCGCGCACCGGCTTTCGACGATAATGAATGCGGATAGAATTATTGTAGTGGATGGAGGCCGGATCGTGGATATAGGAACGCACAACGAACTGGTGGTGCGCCCTGGAGTCTATCAAAATCTATATAATGAACAGTATAAATCCGCCCATGAACATGCTTTAGAGGCGCTGTTTGCATAATAGACATCTCTTACGAGAGCATGGTATAATAAAATCGATGCTTTGAAGTGCGGAGATAGATGATGCCAACATTACACGAGATAAGCGATTTTTCCCCTGCCCGTAAACGACGCCGCGATGCATTTGAGCGAAGTGTGGCCGTTATTCGAGCCTTTCGTAATTCCGCAACGACGGAAGAGATGGAGCGTATTGCATCATGCCTGGAGCAAGCGCTTTTACCGGTTAAAGTACCTGCGGAACAAGAAAAACTTGCTGCAGCACTAACGCAGGGACGAACCTATTCTGAAAAGGAACGTTTGGAACTTGAGACTGCCAATATCGCCCGGTATTTCAAATTCCGTCAGGATCTATTAAAAGATAGTCTATCTGCTCCTCAAGCAGCAAATCTCCTCGGTACTTCACGGCAGACGCCTCATGATCGTGCTTTGAAAGGGACTTTACTGGCTGTTCGAGAACGCGGCGGACTTCGATTTCCGAAATGGCAGTTTGACCCAGATGGTCCCGATGGAGTTATCCCTGGATTCTCAAATGTAACACGAGCGCTGGATATCTCTGTATTAGAGAAAATAAGTTGGTTTGTGCGGGCCAATCCTTATCTCGAAGGCCGCACACCCCTGGAGGCATTGAAGGCCGGTGATGAGGAGCGCGTGGTATCTATCGCACGTGGTGTCGGAGTGATCTGATTGGTTCATATTCCCCTCCCTCCTCCCGCCAAAATGCCTAAAGCGCTATTTCATATACTTCCGATGGGAACAGATTTGGTTCGACTGTTCGATCCGACGCGGCATAGTGTTACGGCGACCTCATTTCGACATTTTGGACCACTACTGCGCTTTGATCACCATCTTCCTACTTCCAATAACCCAGGATTGGATAATGAACGCGGCGTCTATTATAGTGGCTTCACTCTATCCAGCTGCATTGTCGAGGTATTTGGTGACGCGGGTTTAATAAATTGTGGAGAGTGGCACGTCGCAGCGCCACGCACAGAACGTGAATTAATTTTGCTGGATATTAGAGGTAGTGGAGCAATGAGGGCTGGATCTGTAGCAGCGCTGGGGAAAGTTCCTGATCACTCTATTTCTCAGTCTTGGTCGCGTTGGTTCTATGAAAGACCAGAGTACAACAATCCAGATGGCTTAATATGGTATAACGCTCACAATGATGAAGACGCTCTGGTTCTATTTGAACGTGCAGAAAAAACTCTGAAATGTCCTTCAGAAAGAGTGATAAGATTGGATGAAAGACTGATTCGTCCCATTCTAGGACAAATTGCCGCCGTAAATAATCTTATCATAATGCCCTGAATCGCAGAGCTGACTGCGGTTGAGCAGAACCTTGCTTAGTCTTCGTGTTCGTTTCCCAGCAAAACTTATGAAGCTGTTTAAATTGGTTCTCACCTAAAAAACAAGATGGACATCCGGATGGCGAACAGAATTCTGTTAAGCTAGTCCAAATTTAGGAAACAGCAATCGTTTTAACTGTTGGACTGATTGATCGGCAAACGCCGTCGCAAGTGATAAATCTTCGGGATGAATCTTGAAGGCTTCGTGATCCGTCAGCGAAGGCACCCGTTCTTTGTCGAGATAGGACTCGGGCACGGTATCTGCAAGTGATATACCTCCGAGTTCCGCTATCGCGAGCGTCCACATACGCGGCACGGTCGTCATATTATAACCACCGCCGCCTACCGCCACTATTGGCACTCCAATCGCTTTAATATCCTGCACCGCCTCCAGCCAGCCCTGTGCCGAGAGACACAAGTTTGCCAATGGATCGAAACAGTGCGCATCTGATCCCATCTGCAGCAGGATTACTTCGGGCTTGAATGCCTGCAGGATCGGCAGCGCTGAATTTCTCCATGCTTTTAGCCAGATTTCGTCCGTAGTATACGGATCGAATGGTAGATTTACGCAGAAACCCTCTCCAGGCCCTTCGCCAATTTCTGAAGTGTCTCCAGTGCCGGGAAAAAGCGTCTTGCCACTTTGGTGCAGGGATATGGTAAGTACGGAGGGATCCTTGTAAAATAACTCTTGAACGCCGTCGCCATGATGAACATCGATATCTACATAAGCAGCGCGTTGATATTTTCGGCGCAGACGGTTTATTGCGACAGCGCAGTCGTTAAAGACGCAGAACCCCGCAGCTTTCGCATAGTGCGCGTGATGCAGTCCGCCAGCGATGTTAATTGCAATCTGACTTCCATCCATCACCGCTTGTGCGGCATCAAGCGATGCACCGGTGTATAAGAGGGAAGAATCAAAAATACCGGGAAATATAGGGTTATCACCAGATCCAAATCCGAAAATTTGCGCATTTCTGGGCTGAGAACCATCATTGATTTCGTGTACAAAATCTACAAATTTTTCGGAGTGTGTTTCTGCAACTTCAAACGGACTGGCTGAAGCAGGGTTGATTAGTTCCAGAGCGGAATCAAACATTCCATAAACGTCCAGCAGATTTTTTGTGAGCTGCAGACGGCGGGGTTTCATTGGATGCTGTGGCCCCATATCGTAATGGAGAAATGATTCCGAAAAGAAAAATAGGGGACGCATTGTAGTGGCTGCTTTCCTAACTTTGTATGAATCACCTCATTGACTTCTAGAATATATGTGTTATTTTTACTATTAAAGTGGAATAACTTTATTGTAAGCTAATGAGTGCGACCTTTAAAACCGAATATAGTTCGACCATGTTTTTAATGCATAAATAAATATCGAAAAAAAACATAACGGCATAATTTCATATCGACAATTAAATACTGTAAAAAACTGAATATCGTGATGTTTCCAAACTGAATAACTCAAAGATATAAACAAAATAGAGGAAGGGCGAGGCTGCCCTTCCTCTATTCTTTAAGCCTGCTATTCGTAGCGCATCAGCGCTTCCACTTCGTAGGCACTCAGGACTTTGCGCCCCTCCAGAAAATCAAGCTCAATAACAAACCCAAACCCGGCTACTTTTCCGCCCAGTCTTTCCACCAGTCTGGCCGCCGCTGCCGCTGTTCCGCCGGTTGCGAGCAAATCATCTATAATAATGACCGACTGTCCGGGCTCTAAGGAGTCGGAGTGCATTTCTACAGTATTCGTTCCATACTCCAATGCATACTCTTCCGCTACTCTATTATAAGGCAGTTTTCCGAGTTTACGCAGAGGTACGAACCCAACCCCAAGGGCGAGTGCAATGGGCGCTCCGAAAATAAACCCACGCGCTTCGATGCCTACTACTGCATCAACTTTTTTGGTTTTACCCCATTTAGCCAGCTTATCCACCACCTCTTTGAGGGCAAGATAGTCCTGTACGATCGGTGTGATATCTTTGAACAAGATGCCGGGTTTGGGAAAATCCGGAACGTCGCGAACAAGGCTCTCTGCGCGCAGTTTAGCCATTCAGTACCTCCATGTGGTGTGTAGTCGAACCATCAAAATCATGCGCCAACAGGCGCTAATTCTGCATCAATAATATCCGTATATCTCGTTTTAAACGGCGGATGTACGACACCTTCTTCTGTGATAAAAGCGGTGACGAGCTCGCCAGGCGTGATATCAAATGCTGGGTTCAGCACTGGAACTCCATCCGGAGATACGCGAATACCTTCAATATGAGTCATTTCGACCGTTTCCCGCTGTTCGATAGGAATCTGGAGCCCGCTGGCAAGTTTCATATCTATCGAGGACGTGGGCGCAGCGACATAGAAAGGAATGTTGTGATGTTTGGCAAGGACGGCCACTCCATACGTTCCAATTTTATTTGCTGTGTCTCCATTCGATGCGATCCGGTCGGCGCCTACAATTACGCAGTCCACTTTCCCTTGACGCATCAGGCTGGCAGCCATATTATCGGCGATAATGGTGACGGGAATATCGTCTTGAGCCAGTTCCCAGGCAGTGAGTTTCATTCCCTGCAGGCGTGGTCGAGTCTCATCTGCGTAGACATGAATTCGTTTGCCGCTCTCGACTGCAGATCGTATCACTCCCAGCGCAGTGCCATATCCCACCGTGGCCAGAGCGCCAGCGTTACAGTGGGTCAGCACATTTCCGCTGTCTGGGAGCAGCTGCGCTCCATACTGCCCCATGCGCCTGTTTGATTCAATATCTTCGCCGAGCATCGTCAGCGCTTCGGTGAGAAGTGCATCCTTGATATCTACAGGGTTGCCTTCAACCGATTCTGCCACGTTCACCATTCTATCGACGGCCCAGAAAAGATTCACTGCGGTTGGCCTGGAAGCACGAAAGGTATCTGCCATGCCAGCGATACGCTTTAAGAACGAAGCCCTGCTGTCTGCGATAATGCCGCGTGCACCAAGAGCCATCCCCAGCGCAGCCGTACAGCCAATGGCAGGCGCTCCACGAACGACCATGGTGCGAATGGCTTCAGCAACTTCACGCCAGTCCGCCAGCTCCACATATTTTAGTGTCTCCGGAAGTGCTGTCTGATCTATCAGGCATACTTTGCCGGACTGCCACTGGACGGTTTGAATTGGCTGTTTTTTTTGTGATCCTATAGGCATA
>JBBRDM010000071.1:0-24404 GCA_038203935.1 Chthonomonadales bacterium | reverse complement strand
CTGCCAGCGGCGGTCGTCCGACTGGATTTTCAGCGTAGTCATCTCTATATAATCCAATATCCAGTTTTCCAGTTGGAATTTCTACACCTTCAATTTTTTGAATATATTGAGCGATTCGTTCGGCAAGCGGCGCGCCTCTCGTAAGAATTCCTACCAGCGCCACATTCGTCGCACCATGGTTGTGTTCAAGTATTTCGTGCGCAATACGAGTGAGCGCGCGCCGGATGTCTTCACCATCCATCACTTGAACTTCTTGGACTGCGGCAGCAAGTTCTGTGGGATTTTCGTTACGATTTTCCAATACAATACTCCTGAAGAGAGCCCTAATACCAAAAAAACGCCTCAAGTCGACTTCGTAATGCAGTCGGCAGAGGCGCAGGTAACTTAACCAATAGAAATCTTCACTATTAGATGGGTATCGAGTGAGATTTCAAAATGGTTTCGTTGAGTATGCAGCCCCTTGTCAGCCTCGCCGGACTCACTTAAAAGGACATTCGGATATGAGTTCATATTAGCATATCCGGCTCGAACTAGTCAACTATTTTACAACTATATTTTCACAAATCCTGTATTGATATTTAAGCTGAACGTGGCTCTACTAATGGACTGTTTAGGGCCAGTAGAGCTTCCAGCTGCCGTTCTCTTTTGTGAGCTGAATACTCACGATGCTAAAATTGGGTTTCTCATTCACACAGATCACCGAGGCAGAATTTCCACGCATCACCACACGTTTAACCTGATCTGCTAATAGTGCAGCATCGCCGCTCTTCAGCATTGTCAAAACTTCTGGCTTCTTGAGGTAGCTAAGATGTGAATGTGCAGTTAGTTTTTGAAGAACTGAAATATCACCTGATTTAGCAGCAGCCAAATACTCTTTTAACGACTGCACTGGTGGAGAATCCAGCGCCTCTTTTCCTTCCCATTTCTGAGTAATAGCGGGTTCTTTCCTGAGCGGAATCTGAAATTTTACATGGTACTGATATTTTTTCGGTCCGGCACTGAATCCCGTGTTCTGTGATGCTGGCAGCTGTGCCGTTCCTATCAACTGCCCCACTCTGCTTTTCAACAGTTTTATTTGATCTGGAATATCGGCTCCAATTACTGAAAATTGGCTCATATTACCGGGATAAAGCAGCTGCGCAGTTACTAACTTGAATGTGGAAGCATCTATTTTGAGCAGGATCCCACGCATTTTATCTGCAGGCAGCGGCGTCAGAGGCTGAAAGATTTCAGAGATACTGTGGCGTTCCGAAAAAGGGAGATTTCGGTCGGTAACGGATGAAGGCGGGAGTGCTCTGTCGCTCAGGACAAGAATTATGATCTTCTGTGGACCGGAAATAAGAAATCCTGATTCTTCAACATTATCTACATCTAGTGCATAAGCATAATTCATCGGAACTGATTTGCCATCAAAAATTAAGGTTCCGGTAACGGAGGCGCCAGCGGGCTTTTGTGACTTTAAACCCTGCGCAGAAGTGACAGTAGAAAGCGCTGATAATAGCATCGCCATACAAATTCCTACAAAAATAATTCGTATCCTAAAGTGCATCGATAGCTTCATCCCCTTCAATCCAGAAAGAGCCGTCCGAGCATATCTCTTTTTTCCATATCGGCACCTCTAATTTGAGAGTATCAATGCAATATCGGCAAGCCTCGAACGATTCAGCTCTATGGGGAGAGCCAACGGCCACTATGACACTTGCCTCACCGGGATCTACCCTGCCCAATCGATGATGAATAGTTACCTGGCACTTCCATCGATGCTCTGCTTCTTCCGCTATGGACTGCAGCTGTTTTTCTGCCATTGGGGTATACGCTCTATACTCCAGATAGGCAACATCCCGCAGTCGGGCATTATTTCTCGTCTGCCCGACAAATGTACAAACCGCTCCATTCTCCGACACAGATACCGAAGATATTATCTGCATGAGATCGAGCTTTTCTGAAACAATTAGAACTGATGCCATCGATATACGCTGCCTATCCGCCGCTCATTGGAGGAATAAATGCAATAAAATCACCCTCTTCGAGCACCTTGTTCAACTCTGCAAACTCTTCATTCACCCCAAATCTGCAGCGGACAGCCAGTCCGGTAATTTTCGGAAAATCCGCTTCGATCTGAGTTATCAGCTCTGCTACTGTCGCGCCTGAACTGATCTGATATTCTCGTATTTCCGCTCCAAAGGCATCGGAATAGTGGCCAAAACACTGCACCTTCACCAACGCTCCCAGG
Source organism: Chthonomonadales bacterium (assembly GCA_038203935.1). Lineage (GTDB taxonomy): Bacteria > Armatimonadota > Chthonomonadetes > Chthonomonadales > Chthonomonadaceae > JANXSG01. Next base: position 22,171 of record JBBRDM010000071.1, on the reverse strand, counting down.
GCGCCGCCAGATGCGAGCCGCTGAAGCCGCTGAAGATTTACAGGATGCATTGTTTCCGAGTCGGGTGTTTCGAGAATTATAGGGATATGCAGCAGTTTTGGATCCATCACCAGGCGCGCAAAAGCATCCCTGCCGATCTCTCCCTCGCCGATATGTTCGTGCCTATCCACCCGGCTCCCGAGCGGTTTTTTTGCGTCGTTGGCATGGATCACCTTCAGCTGGTCTATGCCTATATACTTTTCAAACTCGGCCCAGGTAGCGTTATAACTAGTTTCGTCGCGTATATCGTAACCCGCAACGAATATATGGCACGTATCCAGGCAGACACCCAGTCTTGGATGCCGTCCAACACCATCCAGCACCCTGCCGATATGCTCAAACCGCCATCCAAGCCCTGTTCCCTGTCCGGCGGTGGTTTCAAGAGCAATACCTGAAGAGTAGCCCAGCGTATCTGTTTCCTCCAGAATCATCTTGAGACTTTCAATGAGCCTGTCGATTGCCGCATCCTCTCCCTGGTCGAGATGCGCTCCCATGTGTGTCACCACCCAGGGAATTCCCAGTACTTCAGCCCGGTCGAGTTCTCCTCTAAAAGCATCCCGCGATCTTTCCAATACATCGGATGAGGGCGCTGCGAGGTTAATCAAATAGGAGTCGTGTGCCACGGTGAACGCCATACCCGTTTCAGTCCGCGCCTCGTGAAATGCACGAATATCGGCCTCCTTGAGCGGCGGGTGACTCCATTGGCGGGGGCTGCCAGTGAATAGTTGGACTGCTGTACATCCGATTTTCTTGCCGGCAATAAGACTTAATTTTAGGCCGCCTGCTGTTGGCATATGCGCTCCCAGGAGACGTTCTAGCTTCAGCGGCAGATCAAGCAACTCTTTGGAAATATCTGATGGTGGGAGTGCATCTATTCTATTTGCTTCACTCATTTTCCGATTCGTTTTCCTTCGTGGAGACCGATAACATAATGGGAAACTTTTAAAAAATCCTGAGCTTTTCTTTCCCCAAAACTTAACTATTATCCTGCAGGATATTCTGAAGTCCTCACAGCTTTTTCAAATTATAAGACAGCAGGAACACCTTTTATAATTGAAGAACTAGATTCCAGCATTGATTTTAAGAGAAATCACAAGGAGACCACATTGGATATTGTCAAAAAACTTGCTGGAAAAACGGCGCTTATTACTGGCGGCGGCAGAGGTCTGGGAAGAGCTTATGCTCTCAGACTGGCGCAGCTCGGAGCAAATATAGTCATCAACGATCTGCATCTGGATTCCGCCCGCGAATTTGATGAAGAGCTGAGTGCAGAATCCGTTATGGCAGAGTGCGAAGCGCTCGGTGTGAGATCTATTGGCATCGAAGCGGATGTAACGGTTAAGGCGGAAGTGGCCAGACTCTTTGATGCGGCACTGCAGGAGTTTGGCCGGCTGGATATACTGGTCAATAATGCCGGGGGCGTATTAAGACCTGCGGAACGCGGCCAGGCAGCTGAAGTGAGTGAAGATGACTGGCGGTTTATCATGGATGTAAATCTTACATCCACACTTTTCTGCTGCCAGGCAGCAGCTTCTCCCATGAAAAAGCAGCGGTCAGGGAAGATTATCAACGTGTCGTCTCAGGCTGGGGTAATGGGAAATTTTACTGGCAGTGTGGCACACTACTGTGTCGCGAAGGCAGGAATTGTTGAATATACACGACTTCTCGCAGCCGAACTCGGCCCTGATAATATCAACGTAAACTGCATCGCTCCCGGCCTTATACTTACTTCAAGAGCAAACAAACAGTTTAACAGAAACAGCCCTGAAAACGTAAAATCAGCATCCGCTAAGATTCCGCTTCGGCGCATGGGAATGCCCGAAGACTGCGCAAAAGTTGTAGAATTCCTGGCGACTGATTTATCGGACTACGTCACAGGACAGTGTATCCCTATCTGTGGGGGAATGGTTCTCTCACCATCCTGAGCAGCAATCGAAGTTCTATACTATCCGTACAATATTCTGTTCTCTAGATAAAGCGAATGATTGAAAAAAGTGCAGGTCTTTGCGGGGCAAAAGAACAATCTAGAACTGCCGATAGAGTTCACAGTCCTTTATAATAACATAGCAGGAAGTTGAATTATTTATGCCCCCTATTCCTATGGCGCTATGCGCATACAGCCTGCCGCATGTAATGGGTTATCTTCCCACATTAAGCAGTGAACATTTCAAGTCTCCATTTTCTCATCTGGATCTCATTGAATTTGCTGCCGAAATGGAATTGAGCGCAATCGAGGTTCCTCTAAACGCCCTGGTTCCGTCTTTCGATGGCCATGAGGCACAGGTAGCAGTCCATAGTATCGATTATCTGTACGAACTCAGCTCCAGAAACATGCATATCGTAGCCGATTATGGCGCCTTGCTAGATAAAGATGCAGACCACCTTATCCGTTATCTGCATACCGCAAGGGAGGCTGGGGCCTATGTGGTGCGCGCCACTCTCAGCCACCTGCTTTGTGGAGATCGCAGGAGTTTAAAAGCGGGCTGGAGCGGCCACATGCAGGCGCTGGCGGGCAGGCTTAATGAAGTGCTCCCCACGGCTCATGAACTTGGCCTCTGCATTGCTGTTGAAAACCATCAGGATGCTACCAGTAACGATCTCCTCGAACTTTGGGAGATGACCGGTAACAGTCCGGCATACGGGGTGACCCTGGATACGGGCAATCCATTGGCAGTGGGTGAAGACCCGGTGCAGTTCACGAAAAATATATCCCATATAATTCGCCATGTCCATATGAAAGATTATACGCTGCACTATGCTCCAAATGGGTATCGTCTCGTTCGATGTGCCGCAGGTGATGGTGTTATCGATTTTGCAGAAATTTTGGAAATTGTACGGTCGAATGGACACGATGTACTGCCTGCGCTCGAAGTAGCTGCGCAGGCTACTCGCACCATCCCGATGTTGGAACGGGAATGGTGGAATCACTATCCGGAAATGCATTTTCAGAAAATGCTCCCCGCTCTCGAACTGTTATGGAGCCGCGGAATTCCCGTGGACATGCCCTACTCCAGCGCCTGGGAGAAAGGCATGGATTCCGAAGCAGTTGCAGCCGAAGAGTTGGAAACAGTCCGCAGAAGCGCCGCCTACTTCCATACGATTGTTTAGTCTTCAATCACATTTTTCGGAGGTTGAAAATCCCCGTCTGATACAAGCGGTCGTCCGTACCATTTGCCGAATTGATCCGGAGGTTGAAAACCCCCGTCTAGAAAAAGCGGTCGTTCGTTATATTTGCCGAATTGATCCGGAGGTTGAAAACCCCCGTCTGGAAAAAGCGGTCGTCTTTCAGACGAAATTCCCGTCCTTCGGGCTGGAATTCAGATCGATATTAAGCCCATGCAGGGAGCTTGCGACCAGAGATGGGCTTCGCAATTCCAGACACGGGCTTCAGCCCGGGGTTTAAGCGTCTGGAAAAAGCGGTCGACTTTCAGACGAAATTCCCGTCCTTCGGACTGGAATTAACTTTGAGAATCATCCCATGCAGGGAGATTGCGAGTGGAGATGGGATTCGCAATTGAGCACACTGGGTTTAACCCAATGTGCTCAATTTGCTTTCCCGATTCATTCCCCGTCTTCCGCCTGGGTTAAATCGGCTGGAAATTCGTTATAGGATTTCAGACGCAGTTCTATCTGGCTTGAATATCATGGTTTGGTATATGATATGCGCCATATTTTACCAGCTCCGTCATCCGCGACATAGAGCGATCCATCTTTTCCAACGGCAAGTCCTGCGGGCCTGCCCCAGACTCGCTTATCATCCTCGCCCAGCATCCACCCGGAAAGAAAATCTTCATATCCACCGACTGGCTGTCCATGCTTGAAGTGAACCCGCACTATTTTATAGCCGGTACGTTTGACACGATTCCCGGATCCATGGAGGGCAATAAAAGCATCGCCTCTATATTCGACCGGAAATTGAGTTCCAGCGTAAAATACCAGGCCTAGTGAGGCAGAGTGCGGAGTGATCAGCACTTCGGGCACAATTCCAGGCGCAGCGGGTTTCGATTTTTCGGAGACACGAGGATCGTGGTGGCCGCCTATGTAGTAGTATGGCCAGCCGTAGAATCCACCTTCTTTAACGCTGGAAAAAAAATCTGGGGGTACTTCATCACCGAGGCCGTCTCGTTCATTGCAGGTCGTCCAGAGCTGGCCGGTCATAGGATTGAAAGCTTTACCGCTCGCATTTCGTAAGCCGCTGGCAAATACACGCATGCTGCTGCCATCAGGATTAAATTCCAGAATGGCGGCTCTTTTCTCCTCTTCGGTCTCGTCGATATCCTTTGCTGATCCCACCGAAAGGTACATTTTGGAGCCGGACGGATTAAATACGAGATCTCTTGTCCAGTGCTGATGATAACCATGCCCTGGGATGCCTGCCACAATCGTTTCCGGCGCTGTAACAGATTTAAGCTGACCGGGAGTATACGAGAAACGTACGATGGAATCGGTATTGGAAACATAGAGGTGATTTTTATTGAACGCGATTCCAAAAGGCAAATTCAAACCTTCCGCGAATATCTCTTTTATGTCAGCTATTCCGGTATGTTTCGTATCTCGCAGAACTCGAATTCTATTTGGCTGAGATTCAACGCAAAAGAGATCCCCATTAGGTGCGAACGCCAGCCAGCGCGGATTTTCTAGTCCCTCTGCAAATACTTCCGCATGAAATCCCGGAGGCAGTACTAATTTTGCTCCTGCAGGCTGAGCTACTACCTGCGGGCCGTTGTCAGCCGAGGCAGTGGCATACGGTGCGGGCAGTTCATTTGCCGTAATATGTACCTGCGAGTTAGATTTATCCGCATAAGCACAACAGACAGGAACTATGGAACTGATAAAAACCAATGCGGTCATCACATGCGACTTGCTGTATCGAAACGGCATCTAGATGTCCTTCTGCGAGAGTGAATTTTTTATCGAAACACGTAATTTCTATTTAAAGGCATCTGGTATCTCAATCTGAGGAACTGCCAGCGTACGTACCATAGCGGATAGCATCTGCTCTTTGAAGACCGAATTAAGAGCCAGAGCAACCTGAGTTTGAGCATAACCAAACGGGATACCAATATCGTGCCTGTCTCCCACTGTTTCGACAGCAAAATATGGCTCCCCTGACGCTCGTAGACTCTCCTGCGCGGAAGTGAATTGAAACTCCCCTTTCTCGCGCAAATTATGGTCTATAGCATACTGCAGACGATCAAACACTTTGGAATCCAGGATATGGAGTCCGAAGAAACAGAGATACATGCCGTGCAGCAAACCTTCCTGCCGCAAATTTTCTTCGGCATAGTCTGGAGCAGGTTTTTCAAAAATAGCATCTACTTTATAAACAGGCGGCTGTTCTGAAATTCGGTCACCCCGGACTGTTCCAAAGAGGTGCAAAAGTTCTGTTGGTGTCTGCTGCACTGCAGAAATACTTCCGCCAACTCGCTCATGAATATCCAGCAGCTGCCTGGCACACCTCTTTTTCGTGCTGCTGGTGTAGATATGATCACCGAGCATGAGCAGAAAAGGCTCATCGCCAACGAAATCCCTGGCGCACCAAACTGCATGGCCATATCCCTCAGGAGATTCCTGAACCACAAAATTCAGCCGGGCAGCAATCTGCTGTATCTTAGCGGACTGGAGCAGGGCCCAGTCTTTTCCTTTAAAAAGTTTAAGGTCAGCCGGTGACAAAGGGGCGAAGTGCTGCTCGATTTGTGCTCTATTGTGCGGGCTTACAACCAGGCAGATTTCCTCAATACCGCTATCCAGAGCTTCTTCAATAATAATCTGAATTGCAGGCTTGCAGATACCATCCGTATCCATGACTGGCAGCATCTCTTTTTGTATGGTGGTAGTGGCGGGGTACATACGCGTACCTCGCCCTGCCGCGGTTATCACTGCCTTGCGCACCTTTTTCAAATGCTGCTCTCCCTAAAAATATAAAATATCCAGCCTTCGCATCTTCTATTCACCCGGTTATTAACCGCGAAGTATATGCCGTGCTCCAAACTGAACTGCACCAGGCGAACTGCCAATAATGGCATGGGGGGTAATTCCAGTCTTTTTCAGATAAATTTCACATATCTCAATAAGAGCTGTCTCCGCGAGTTCTGTATCTTCTCGACAGAGAATGGCTACCGTGCCGCCTGAGCCTCCGCCGGTAATTTTGGCGCCGTAAAGACCGCACTCTTCACCTCTATCCCGTATCAAATCTACTAATAAGTCTGTCTCGCGGGAACCTAAATCAAGCCGATCAGAATAAGAAGCATGCGCAGCGTACATAAGCTGGCCAGCTTCCCGCAGCATCATGGCATCGGGAGGACCATAATAGGTGTGCTGTGACCCAGAATTGATTTGCTCATCCGGCGGAAGGCTTGCCATGTGCATTAATGCAACAAACTGCTTCGCTCGATCGTTTTCCAGAATCGGATGCTCTGCGCATTTTAGAGGATGATATGTCTGAGCCGGATCGACCCTGGTCACTGTGTCTGGCAGGAATCCATATAACTTTTCATATTCAGCGCCGGTAATACTCTCCGGTAAAAAATCTCGATAGACCTGAAACTCTGCTGGTGACATCTGGCAAAGATAGTTCTCAAGCAGCTTGCCGCCGCTTTCGAGCTGTATTATTTTCAGCCCCATAAACGCACCTATTCTGGCTTTCGTGTAGCGAAGGCCAGAAACACTATGCTTCACTCTCGAATCGATTCCAATAAACCGCCATCCTGGCGGAACCGGCTGCGCTCCCAGCAAATCGTGCGGCTGACACTTCAATACGGTGAGACAGTTTTCCACGCCGAGCGCGCTAGTCACTTGATCCATGATTCCTGAAGGGGCGCCGACTATTAGATTTTCAACCCGCTGGCACCATGCCGCGAGTGTCAGATCGCTCGGATGAATTCCAGCAGCTTCGCTGAGCGCCATCATCACAGAAACTTCTAAAGCTGCTGAGGAGGATACACCGGCGCCTACGGGAACTTCGCTCTCGATTAAGATATTCGCACCGATCTCTCCGATGCGCTCGTGCGCATTTCCCCCTGATACGATACTATGTGCAGCTAACATCACATAGAAGCAGCCGGCTACATAGCTGGCCCAATGCGTTGCTTCATTGCCCGCTAACCTATCGCGTACTTCTTCGATAGGGCGCACTTTCCCATCGGCTTCCACCATATCATCCAGCGATATTTCGATATCCTGCTGCATACCTTCGGAGGCGATCCCAATGCTGCGAATTTTAAGTTTTCTATCCGATCTCCACTGCCAGGCAGCATAGGCTGCTTGCGCAATTGGCATTTCAAGCACGATACTGCCGGAATAGTCCGCCACTCCGCCCATAACATCCAGTCGACCCGGTGCACGCGCTCCGGCAATAGGTCCTTCTCCGTCATAAAAATCTTGATATTCGTTTCGGATCAGCGTCTCGAAACGATTCCACTGAATTTCCGCAGATGGCAATGCAACAAAACTTTCACGTATAAGACTCATATCTCGCCCACCTCATCGAAATCGCACCATACGAATAATAACATCCTGATCGTATTCTTCTCTATCCTCTTTGAACGGTATGATAGCCCGAAAATTCTGTAGGAGTCAATCCGTATTCACTGATATCGTAAGAAATCAGGAGGATATCATTTATCGCTTCAATAAATTACATAGTATTGGCGCATCGTTAATTTTTATTAGAATTGAAATAATACGAAGTTCACCCCGGCTGAATAAATGGAAAGGTTGACATCCGAATGAAACCGACAGGAGTATCCAAAGCTGAATTCACTCTTTTCGTGCTGCTGAGTTTCGCGGTTTCGAATCAACTCACCTCTGCTCAGACTCTGAGCTACTATCCAAAACGCGGTTTCGATTCTGGTAATACGTACTGGAATCCGAACGAAACCATACTCAACACTTCCAACGTCACCACCGCTCATTTTGGCAAGCTCTGGAGTCATGCCCTGGATGGCCAGGCTTATGCAGAGCCTCTTTATGCAGCAGCAATTGCTGTTCCAGGCAAAGGAATTCATAACGTAGTCTATGTATGCACGGAGCATAACAGCGTTTATGCATTTGATGCGGACAGCGCTTCCGCTCCGAACAATATTCCACTCTGGCATTTAAATTTCGGTGCTACAGTACCCTCCTGGCAAGTCGGTTCCAACGACATAAATCCTGAATACGGTATCACCGCCACACCTGTTATCGACCCCGTCACGCACGCCATCTATATCGAAGCAAAAACTCTGGAAAATGGTTTTCAGGTGCATCGCATTCATGCACTGGATCTTGGAAGCGGAGCCGAATTACCAGGATGGGGGCAAGCGATCGTAGGTTCACAGCGTATATATTCCGGCAGATACTATTACTCCGTTTATTTCAATCCGTTTATCCAGCATGCTCGCAGCTCATTAGTGATCGATGCGCGCCATCTCTACATAACTTTTGCATCCCATGGGGACAACGCTATCGGACAGTACCATGGATGGGTTTTTTCTTATAGCCTTGCCAATCCCAAACTTCAGCCCGCCGCCTGGTCAACAAGCCCCGACTATTCTGCAAATGGAGAAGCAGCCAGTGGTATCTGGATGACCGGGTCTCCGCCTGCTGTCGATTCCTGGAACAACCTCTATTTCATCACCGGCAATGGCCCTCTAAATGCAGATATTGGGGGTCACAACCTGGGTGATAGTGTCGTTCGTCTGCAGACCTGGGGTGGCAATACTCTCAGCTTCGGCAAAAATCCTACCGAATTCTTTTCGCCTAATAATCAGAATTTTCTTGACCTCGTCGATGCCGATTTCGGCTCAGGCGGAATAATGATACCTCCTGCCCATACCGGCAGCAATACTCCGAATTTGTTGATTGGCGGAGGGAAAGATGCAATATTGAGGCTGATTAACCGTGATAACCTCGGAGGATTTAGTTCGAGATATCTTCCGGGCAGTCCGGATAATAACCTTTTGAACATCCCGGGAATCGGAAATGGAATTTTTTCAAGCCCATCTTACTGGGGATGCGATACCGGTAAGTATGTCTATATCAATGGACTGAATGGACCCGTGATAAGATTCGTACTGGGGATAGCTTTCAATGGCAGCAGTACCCTGGCAGCGGCAGAATCTACTCCCCAGACTACTTCCTACCCATCCTCGACCCCTGTAATATCCAGCCACGGTGGAATACCTTCGAGTGGTGTTGTGTGGGTTCTGAACGGTGCAACTGGCGGGCTGCATGCCTATTCTGCAATAGATGTACATACCGAACTTTACAACACAAATATGAATCATGTTCAAGACGGCCTGGATGCGCTCACAAAATTTTCTGTGCCGACGGTAGCGAATGGAAAAGTATACGTTGCGACACAGGGAAACATCTACGCTTACGGTCTGCATTAGTACCGTGTGTACTGCTTTTCAAGTGAGGCAATATATGATATAATTCAAATAGCCAGAGTGTCTATCGAACGAATTGAATTGCACTGCGCGTCTACCAGATAGGAGTCAAACGTGGAAATGAATACCAGCGTGTGGAAACTTGCTGAATATCTGATGAATCCTACGGCCGCCGGTGCAAGTGTTGACCTGCAGGATCGCCAGGAAGAACGTGTTTGGCTCGATCGGTGCTGCGCAGGCGATGAAAGAGCGATACGATGGATATTGAATCGGTATCGTGACAGAGTAGTGAGATTGGCGGCGCATGTACTGCACAACTCACGAGAAGCCGAAGATGTAGCTCAGGAAGCATTCGTAAAAGCTTTTCGTCAAATCAAACAGTTCCGTGGAGAATCTGGGTTTTACGCGTGGCTCTATCGCATTGTTATAAACCTTTGCCTCGACAGAATGAGGCGCAAAAGTGCCACTTCTGAGATTGATTATGAAGAGAGCTGCATCGCAGGAATGGCCTGCTGTTCGACCGATGTAGAAACGCAGGTAGTAGTCAAGCAGATTCTTGCTTCGCTCACTCCCCCGATGAGGGCAGCACTCGTACTGCGCGAGGTAGAAGGTCTTGACTACATCGAGATATCTGAAGTGCTGGGTATTCCGTTAGGTACTGTACGCTCACGATTGAACACTGCCAGAGAGCAGTTCCGGAAAAAGTGGCTGGCCATTCAAAAGGAAGTCGAGCATGTTTGATACTTGCCGAGATTGGCAGCAAAAATTAGATGAAAGCGAACACTGCGTTCTTCCTATCGAAGTATGGGGAGCGCTGGAAGATCACTGCGCCCATTGTGAGGAGTGCAGTGCCCGGCTAAGAGCCGACTCTCAGTTTAAATTACAGGTCGGAAAGGCTGTTGGCGAACTTTCTCCAGCAGAATCCAACTTATTTGATGCAGGAGTGCTTTCACAGATAAGCTTGCCGGATACGGAATCTGATGAATTTATTGCATCTGGATTTAATTTTCGCACATGGCTCAAAGATCAGATACAACGTTCTTCATTTGCCTTCTTGGGGCAGCTTGCTGGAGGAGTTGTTGTCGCATCTTGCCTGACTGCATTTTGTCTATCCGCAGCCATCCAGCCTGCCTATAAAGCACACGAAACTACGCACATGCTTCAGGATTCGAAACCACAGGCTGCTAACCTCGCCAATCATCCTGTTCCTATGGAATCGCTTCTGGTTACTCCCTCACCAAAAGCCGCGCTGCTCTGGTCCAAAACTCCTCCTGCAGCATCCGTTAGCCCTGATCCGTCCTCTGCCCAGGGATCGACATTACCATTAAAAAACCCGCATGATCAGCATGGATTCCTTCCCACAAACGACCACATCGGATAGCACATCCATTGGTCACCAATATGAATTATTCCAAAAACGCTGCCAAAAAAAATAAAAATCCTCAAAAATCACGTGCTGGATTATTTCTTGGTCTCATCCTCGGTTCTATCCTAGCGTTTTCCGCATTTCCCAGTGTTCGTGACACATTCATAGCACAGTTTTTATTCACTATTCAGCAGAACACTCTTCCATGGATGAGAGGGTTTGAGGAAGCCCATAACCGCAAGGAAGTCAGCCGGCTTAATCAAGCTGCTGCGGACGCCTCCTCAGACTATCTGGTTCAGGTAGGCAGAGCGACGGCGCTCGCAAGTCAAGGCGGACTGAAACAGCCTGTGATAGATCCGCATCCGACGACTAATGGCCCAAATTATTGGGATCGAACGCTTTACCGTCTCTACCGGATACCGCTGGAGTTTCCGACTTTTCCCGGTGGTTATGCCCATTTGAGCAGATATATGATGTCGGATAGAGTTCGAATACTTAGAACCGAACTGAGCGCGCCAAAGATTGCTGCGGCTACTCCGGCCTCATCTAAAAGAGGCATTACATCTGAAATTACGGATTCGAGTTTGCCCTTACTAAATCGTTCGATACCTGCAAGAATTCGAGATGTGAAATTAATGGAATGGGCTATTCTTGCCGGTCAAAAGCGAGACCCGCAAAATGCGTTCTGGCCGGCAATGCTCGCGACAACCTATTTTTCTGCGGAACGCGATAGTGATGGACTAAGAGCATTGGCAGGCATCCATAATAACTCTCGCTGGGATGCCTATATTTATGAAGAAGTTTTAGGTCAATGGAAGTTATATTCCCAGGCTTACGGAGATAACGGCGCGGCTCAGAAGATCGGCCCCTTATCACTCGTCGCCTTTCCGCATCTTCGAGAAATTCGGCACATGGCAGAACTGGCGAGATGGCATGCGGACATGCTTCAGCAAAAAGGAGATTATAAAGATGCAGTGCGTATTCGCCGAAATATCTCCCGTCTTGGTGTGATTATGAGAGACAGTGCAAGATGGGCTTATGAAGCGCTGTTTGGCACCGATCTGATATTTATTGCTTATACCGATGCTGCATCCTCACACTCCGCAGGCGGTATTCATAATCTCAATGACTGGGAGAAGGATGCATCGGGTTTTTTAAAACTGCTGGAAACTACTCACAGAGGATCAGACCTTCCTTTAATTCGAAGGGAAATCCAGATATGCTGTGATCTTCGCGGCAGAATTGATCTGGCAAGAAATGATTCGTCCATCCCGGGTAGTCCTCCCGGCATACCCTTGACTCCTCTTTTTGCAGATTGGATGGCAGGAGTATGCATTCTCCAACAGATTGCAACCCTGCTTTTCATCGTCGTCATTTCAGCAGTATGTAATCGCTGTCAGCTGCAAAAAAACACAACTATTCAATTTAGTAGTTACGGAGTCATCGCGCTGAGTTTGTTGTGTGCTATCGTCAGCAGCGGCCTGCTTCTTTTCGGGGTGCCAACACTCATAGGCGCAGAAATATTTATTTCTGCGCTGATTTCACTTATCTTTTCGTCTCTCGTGGTGTGGACTAGATATCGATCAAACATTTCCACTGATGAAGTTTCGACGAAAGAGATAGAACGTCTGATACAGAGTCAGTGGAGCCGGAATGATACCACAAGATCGGTACTGCTGCTTTTTCTCCCAGGCGCTGTCCTGCTTTTCTACTATCGTCCGGTATTGAGTCATTTGCATCCCGCAGCAGTATTACTCTCCTCAGTTCTTTCTGCGGGCCAGAGCCTGACTATTCGAGATTCCGTACTGCTAGCTCTGTTAACATGTACCACCCCTATCCTGTTGTTCGTTTTATCCTCTGTGTGGTCTATAAGAAGGTTTATAACACCGCTGACTGGCTTATATATTTGGATACAACGGACTGCAATTCCACTCATTCTCTGCCTGATGCTCTCCTATCTGGTGTTGATTAGCCGTACCCTGAGTTGGGATGCGAATGCGAGTATCGCGATCAATCAAGAAGCTGAAAATGATCTTCAATGGGTTCTTACCCATAGCAGTGAAGAATAGAGTATTCCAAATCAGGTAAAATAGATGCAGGAGGGGCTATGCGGCAAAAACGGCAAAAATGGGTTAGACGGATTATTTTGCTGCTGGGTACTATAATCACTGCGCTTTTTTTGTTTTTGGATCCAGTGGTGCGCTCTTCTGTTCGCAGAGATAAGGCAGGCCAGCCTCTCCACGAAACCACAGCTATTGTCATCACCCTTGTGCCGCCAGGATCCAGTGAAATGGGCAATCCCACAACTCCGGAAGTGATGGTTAGATTCAACAATAAGCTCTATTTTTGCAAACAGGTGATTGATTTCAACAAACTGCGTAAAGATCAGCCCGCGAAGATTTACTATATTTTGGGCAAAAGCGGAAAAATATATGTTGAAAAAGTCGTTCCAATAATCTCTGATCAATCTACTCGGGGGCAGTAAGAGTCCATTATATTATGCCGATCTATGAATTTCTATGCCCTCACTGCAAGAGAAAATTTCGCAAACTGGTTGGAATGATATCGAACTCTGCTCCGCTGGCATGTCCGAACTGCGCCTCACCAGAAGTTGTGCGACAACTATCCCGATTCGCCCGAATTCGGAGTGAAGATGAATCCATCGAATCACTTTCCAATGAGATGGACTCAATCGGAGATGACGATGATCCTGCGGCTATACGGAAAGTGCTTCGTGAAATGGGCAGAGAGATGGGCGAGGATTTTGAGCAGGACTTTGATGAGATGCTCGAGGAAGGCGACACAGGTCAAGCAATAGAGGATATTGAATAAAAAGAGTTAATCCTCTTCCATCTCTTCTTCACGCTCCGGCCTGCCTTCGCGTTCTTCCATAATAATCTGTGATGGCGTAGCGTCATCCAATTTATCCTGCGGCATATCAGCCCATACGTAATAAGAAGTCTGCAGCTGGCGGAGAATTTCCTCATAATCAGCGCCCTGGTTCAGCAGTTCCAGCCTCTCTTCCTGCCAGAGTCGATTAGCCTCTTCTCTCAAGGTGGCTTCCCTCCATCCCATTTCATCCCGCCAATACATTCCATGCCCAAGATCAGCAGGTATGGCCAGGCATCGCATCTCAAGATCGTTATCTAGTTCCCTGCACCACTCAGCAAATCCCTCCTGCCATTTCTGTTCATCTTCCGCGCTTAAAGTGGTGTAGGCGTGCAGTCGATTATGATAGGTTTCCACATCCTGAAGAATCGCAGTCAGCCAGGCTTGTACTGCCATGCCTCTGCGAGTTTGAAGGAAGTGAAATAAATTCGTCAGAGAAGCCAGCATTCTCTGCTTCGTATTATCATCTGCAATCGACTTGCGGATAGCATAACTGTAAAGAAACCATCTCAGCTCATACTCATTTATATCCGTGAATCCCTTGGAATGTGTATGGGCAAGATACTCCATTAGCAGTTCGCCGTTGAAGGAATCCTGCTGCACCAAACGTGCTGTTGAACTTAGATCCTCCTCGAGCCACCGTATGAAATCGTCCAGGATATTATAACCCTCCTCAATAAGCGTACTTATCTGAGAAGTGCTGTCATCAACCCAGTTGTCTTCTTTATCAGTCCAGTCTTGATCAGACATAATTTCTGCTCCTTTAAGAACTGCTCAAGCAGGCACGGTATAACGAATAAATAGCAGTGCCAGCACCGTTAGAAGCGATAGAATACCAATGGAAGCCGCAGAGAAATATTTTTCAGGGATAATACTGCGCCATCCCACGGCAAACATCAGGCTAAGCGGAAGCATTGCTGGAAAGAGATATCGCCCTTGTGTTTGAAAATATTTAAGGACGAATCCAGCAAAAGAAAAACCGACTACAATCAATACAATCCAGCTGATCTGAAGTGATCTTTGCTGAAATAAAGTATAGTCGATATCTTTTCTAAAATGCGCACGAACTAATCCACAAAATATACAGAGCGTTAATATTCCCATGAGTTGATAATACTGATCTGGGAGAAATCTCGGCGCACCGATTGCAGCGGACCGCGCCGTGCCAAACACCGCCCAGAAACTCTGAAATGTCCATTTTGAGACCAGTATAAAATAGTCATTCCAATTTTCAACACCAAGTCCGGGAATTTTTCCCGAAGCAACATCTTTTGCTTGTATCGTTCCAGAAAAGGCCTGTTCAAATGCTCTGAGCGGCAGAAGCTCTCCGTAGATTCGAAAATTATGGACGAACCACCATCCCGAAAGAATTAGAATGGTTATAAAAGCTATTCCTAAATTAGTCACGACCGTTTTAATAGGCTGGCCATTCTTAATGAATAGCAAACAAGCAGCTAATACAATCGGTATGAGGAGCAGCCCGTTTGATTTAGCAAGGAGCGCGGCTGATATCCAAACTCCCAGCCAAACAGCTCTCGATATACTAAAACTCTTTTGAAGGCTCAGGAGCATTACGATAATGCTTCCGCTAAAACATAGCTCTAAAAGCACGTCATTGTTCACAGACGACGTGATCGCGATGTGGGTGGGAATCAGCGCAGGAAAAGCGGCTGCAAGGGCCCAAATAATCGGGCAGTCCGGATAGAGTAGTTTTGCTGCGTAAGCAGCGAACAAAATACATAAAATTCCTAGAACAATGGATACATAGCGAACCGACTTATCATCCATACCGCTTAATGGTACCGCAAGTGCGTAGTAGAGCGGAGGCTGGTGCCATTCATAACCGATGGGATCAGACTGGCTTTCCGCGCGATTCGGCAGATGGCCAGACGCCAATTTTCGGACATATAAGAGATGTGCGGCTTCGTCCGGTGCGTTTTGATATCCTGTTTGGCCTGTCGGGACATTCTGCATGTGCATCATCGCCAGCACAATATAGATCACTATCAATATAGGTACAGAATAACTCCAGACTTTGTTCACGGGCGCGGGTGCAGCAGGAACAAGTGTGGAATCAACAGTTTCTCGCGAGTCCGACAGTTTCTTACTTTTTTTCGACACAGATTATCTCCCAGAATTACTGTGATCCCGACGAGATGGATATGACGACCACTCCATTACCCTCGAATTGAACTTTCCATAATGGCGACTGTAACGCATCTGCAAGAATAGTTCGCCAGCTTCCAGCAGGAAATTTAGCATCTACATACCATCTCTGAAGAGCGAGCGCTTCTGAATGTGAAGGGCCATTCGGAAGCTCCTCACTCGGAACGTTATTAGGAGAAAATTTCAGATTGATCATGACCGTTCGAATACCATGATCGGTAAGCCATTTGGTAAGATCGGAGCCCGATTTCATTGATTTATAGGGAATGTACGCAGAGTGCTCGCCGTTTCCCCAGAGATAAGGACGATCCAGATAGTATCCGCGGGCATCATCATAGATGATAACACCCGATGTTATGTCCGTATTTGCATTTATCCATTCATCCGCCGCATATATATCCAGAGTTCGGCGCAGC
Organism: Chthonomonadales bacterium; assembly: GCA_038203935.1. Lineage (GTDB taxonomy): Bacteria > Armatimonadota > Chthonomonadetes > Chthonomonadales > Chthonomonadaceae > JANXSG01. Next base: position 5,924 of record JBBRDM010000071.1, on the reverse strand, counting down.
TGTTCCGTTCGCTTATCAGAATCTAATAAGACTGCAAGATCCTCCGGCAGAGAGACCACGGTTGGCATCACTCCTTTTTCCATGGAAGCTCGTGCGCTTGTCGGCAAAGCAATCACCGCCCAGATACTCAGAAATGCCTGACCGAATAAGAGGAAAGCAGTAGTGATTTGAAGCAGGCGATTTTGCCAGGGCATCGATTTTTTTCCGCTGCTTCCATAGTCCAGCCATCTAGATGCGGCATAACCTGCCACCAGACCGAACATTGGAATCATAGAAACCAAATACCGCCCAATTTGTGCGAGAAAAAACCAGCTTATTAACTGAAGTACTCCAAGGCACAAAATGTACACGGCCGCTCGGTCGGCTTTTTTTATAAATAACAGGCTGAAGCACAGTGCCGTGAACAACCCGCCGATCAGCACCGAATAAGTATAATCTCCATGATTTGCAAATTTATCGGCGTTAGCAAGTAATCGCCAGGGGGTCTGGATTAAATCGCGAACCGATTCTGCGGGTGCATGTAATGAATGTGCATATCCAAAAGAATCTTGTTCCGCCTGATATGGAACCGCTCGATCAGCGCTCCAATATCGGCTGTCCGGGAATACCTTGAAGAGAAAGGGATAGACCGGATTATGTGTCCATACCATGTTTTTAATGTACCAGGGCGCCCCTATTACAATTGCTGCGCCAAAGTATATCAGGACTGATTTCATTGTTACTCTGCGGAAGAGTAAAAGACCGCCAAAAAGCATCAGAGGTACGAGCGCAAGGTATTTCATTGCGAGCGCGCCACCCATAGTCAACCCGGCAAGAGCTATCCATTCCAACTGACTTTTTAAATTCTCCTTGTCCGAGTTAATGAGGACCGCTGAAACCACTGCGAGTGCGGACAGCAAACTGAAAAGCCCAAATCCAAGATCGATATAAGCTGTGCTCGCTTCCCACAATACCATCGGTGCGGTGGCGAAAAGCGCTGCTCCTATCCACCCGGACGTCTTATTGAGAAGCCTAGTACCTGTGGATATCATTGCGAGCGCTGTCAGAGCGGCCATAGCAAAATGAAATAGATTGGCGAGGACATAACTATCGTATAGTAGTCCGCAAGCGTAGAGCATCTCCATAGTGAATGGAAAATTAGAATGATGCTCTGTCGGCAGGCTGGTGATTTTATGATCCGCAAGAAAGATTTTAATATCTGCCAGATGATATGCGATTGCATCCCATTCATGCCCGCCCGGAGGCCGAAAACAGGCAACAATGGCAACAAATGCATTAAACAGCAATATCAACAGGCAGATGCCAATCACTATCTGGCAATATTTTGAACAGGCTTTAAAATCCGCGATTGGAGCAGCATGGCGTAAATCCTGAATCAGCAGCCATTGTCCTTTCAATCCCGCTGCGGCCAGTACAATCCACCAAAGCGTCAATGGCCAGAATGAAAGCTGCCCGAGCATGCCGATAAAAAACACACCATATGCCGATATGAGCAGGCCTAAAGCCGCTCCATAGACAGCTCTTTCGAGGGATTTTGAAGCGAATACGGATAAATGGTTTAAAAGAATCCTGCCGGCTCCGGCACCTATCCAGACGAATAAAATTATCAACAGTATGGATTTCATAAGGGTTCCAATCTTGCTCGGCAGCTGAACCCATTTTTGGCATCTGCATCCGAGAAAATTTCAATGGAGCCTAAATTTTTGCCGAAGCAGCCTGTCTGCGCTATGAGTGTGTCTTTGACTCGCACGCCCTCTTCCAAAACGACATGAGTGTGGCCGCTAATAATCAGATCTATGCCCGGCACATTCTCCGCTAGAAGTCGGTCCTGTTTAATTCCGATATGTGTGAGTGCAATGAGGAGGTCTGGATGATATTCATTGATTATTTCAGGTACAAAATCCGAAGCAAAACTCACAGGTTCTCTAAAAAGATAAGCAGAAACCTTCCTGACAGCCATGCGCGAAGTAATCATGGGAACCGTTAGTCCAAACACGATTATTCTTCCGATCTTACTATTAAATTCCTTAAGGCTGACCACAGGCATATCCGGATTTGATTTATGAAAACTCTGTTTCTCATGATCATTTGGACGATTCAAGGATATATTCGCACAAAGAATAGGGAATTTTGCCCGCGAGAGCTTCGCTTTGAATCCGATCGCAGAAAAATGAAATTCTCTATTTCCTACTGTCATTGCGTCGTAGCCAGTTTCATTCATTCTATCCAGAATCGGCTCACCACCGGGCAAAAATGTGATATTTCCTGACCCGACTGCATCTCCGGCATCAAGCAGAAGGCATCGGTTTCCAAGTGCTTCCCGCCTTTTTTTGATTATATCCGCCTGATCCGCCGTAAAGTGATTGTGAAAATCGTTCGTATGAAGGATGGTAAAAATCGGAGCGTCGTGAGTGGTAAGTTGAGTGGTTGATTCAGATGACATCATGGGCAGCCTGGAGAGCAGAAAATTGTATTCGTTCCGGTAGAAGTATACCCTAATCAGCAGCATCAAAAAAAAAGCGGTCGATCAAGATTACTCTTAATCAACCGCCCAGGAGGTTCGTCAAACAGTGAACTACATTTACTTATATTCAACCTTTTATGTTCACTAACTTAAATTCATATGTCCCCACTCGATTAGTTTGGGATAAGCCCCATCCGTCTGGCAAGGTGTATAGCCTGCATCCTGTTGGATACCTGAAGCTTTTGATAGACGTTATCCAGATGAAAATCAACTGTACGCTTACTAATAAAAAGCTGATCAGCAATATTTTTGCTGGACAGGCCTTCGATAATAAGCGATAATATCTCCACTTCTCTCTTCGTAAGCTGCACAGGTTCATTATGTGAAGAAAATTGTTGATTAGACATTGGTGCTGAATCCTTATTGCCCCCGACTGTCGAACGCGTGTCAGCCAGAACTTCTTTAGATCAGAGGCATTGTCCAGCTTACAGTCTATAAATATATTCAGTTTGTTCCACGAAGTCTCTTATTTCTAACAGGATTTATTCTGATCGAGCGTTTTAAAGCTGAATTGCTTCCTTTTCCGAGCCATTTTAGTAAGTATTTTACGAAGTCAGAGCACTTGAATCTTTCGTGGTATACTGAGTCAATAGCGTATTGCAGGACTTGTTGTTCAGAGTGTTGGTTAGCGGTAATATTTCTGCTGACAGGAATACAGACATGGCGCTTATCGATTCTTTCCATAGAGTTATCGACTACCTCAGGGTCAGTGTAACTGACCGCTGTAATTTCCGATGCGTCTACTGTATGCCCGAAGAAGGCGCCCCGGTAGCCCCCAAATCAAGCATTTTGACATATGAAGAGATCTATCGTTTAGTCAGAATTGCATCGGACCTGGGCATGACTAAAATTCGGCTGACCGGCGGTGAGCCTTTGGTACGGAGGGACATTGAACTTCTCGTTCAGCTGATAGGCAGCATCCCTGTTCTTAAAGATCTATCTATTACAACAAATGGGATGCTTCTGCCGCGTTATGCTGAGTCGTTTGCAAAATATGGCCTCAAGCGGGTAAATGTGAGTCTTGATACTCTCCAGCCGGACCGTTTTTTAAGGATAGCAAGACGTGGAAATTTGGCCGACGTATTAGAGGGCATCGAAGCCGCCGAAAAGCATGGACTCACTCCTATTAAAATCAACTGCGTGGTTATGCGTGGCTACAACGAGGATGAAGTGGTTGACTTTGCCCGACTGACAGAGTCAAGAAGCTGGGATATCCGATTCATCGAACTTATGCCCATAAACTGGTCGAGCGGTGACGATTCTACTGCTGTTTCTCTGATGAACAATTTCTTTCCGAAAGAGTTAAAAACTCTTCAGAAAGACAGTATTCGCCTCTTTGCTGATACCGATTCTCTCTCTTTCAAAAAAAATTTCCACCTGTCGCCATCAGATCAACAAACGGGTCAGCTGGATGCGGTCCAGATGCGAAACGCTTTCGTCCCGACCGCTGAGTCGAGAGCTAATATTGAGCATGACTTCGGTTTGCTTGAGCCCGCTGAAATAATCACGAATGGCCCCGCCCGAAGTTACCGCATTCCTGGCGCCAGAGGAACTATCAGTTTTATCAGCCAGCTTACCAACGACATTTGCGTAAACTGTAATCGCCTTCGACTTACTGCAGACGGCCAGCTGCGTCCCTGCCTCATGGCGGATGGCGAAGTCGATTTGAGAACTGCATTGCGTTCCGAAGCTTCCGATGAGGACATAGCGGCGCTGTTTGAGCTGACCGGTCGCCACAAGCCATTTGAACATCGTCTGGAAGATGGAAATGCACCAATCGGAAGAAATATGAGCCAATTGGGCGGCTAGAGAAAATATCATTTGCCGGCGGTTGAAAATCCCTATCTTAACTATTTGCCGGAGGTTGAAAACCACCGCATGAACCTTTTGCCGGAGGTTGAAAACCCCCATCTGGAAAAAGCAGTCGTCTTTCAGACGGACTCTTTGTACGAAGGATGGTTGGTTTCCCTGACAGGTATTTCAATGCCGCAAAACGTTTTGGAGTCGTTTAAGCTTCCTGCATCGTAAACAAACAAGATCATGACATTTCGAAGCTTATGGCTGATAATACTTTTCACAGTCTTCTCATATGCTGCCTTCGCCTCTCCATCTAATTCTCATATCTTAAATCCCAACGATTTTATTCCGCATGTCTCAAAACGAGCAATGGAATATCAACACACGCAGTATGCACTGGGATTTGCTGCCGAAATCTGGCAGCTGACAGGATATTGGGTGCTCATTCGCAGCGGTTTATCTGCCCGATTCAGAAGTGCTTTATGCCGCAGATTAGGGTTAAGCGAGCCTCGTTCATTTTCAGCGCCTCCCCTGCTTCTCACAACGTTTTGTTATTTTGCAATTACATTGTGGGTACTTATTTGGTCCACTCCCATCAGATTTGCAGTCCTTGCGCTGGAGCATCGTTATGGCTTTTCAAACCAGAGTATATTGGGCATGCTCGGCGATAGTTTGACTCAATCGGCAATCTCTTTCTGTGGAATACCCATACTGTATGGTGTTTACAAAATCGCTGCTCATACACCAAAAAGATGGTGGCTATGGTTATGGGGCATAGGAATTCCTTTTCTATTTTTTCAGATCGTGCTGACCCCTATTCTCATTGCGCCGCTATTCAATCGCTTCACTCCCATGCCTCCCGGACATTTAAAAGAGAGCATACTGGCGCTTGCCGGGAAGTCGGGTATCTCCGGGGCGCATGTGTTCGTGATAGATACCAGTCGGCGGAGTACCCACGTTAACGCCTATGTGGCAGGATTAGGGCCGACCACCCGCATTGTGCTCAACGATACGGCACTGCAGATTCTTCCGGAAGACCAGATACTCGCGATGCTTGGGCACGAGATGGGCCACTATGTGGAGGGCCACATCTGGGTGCAGTTCGCGGGTGGATGCATAGGTCTGGGGATATTCCTCTATTTAGCATTCAAACTACTGCCAGCGATAGTGGAGAAAAAGCGATTAATCTGGAAATATTCAAATATTTTAGATCCGGCTGCCCTTCCTGTTATATTGCTCTTCATTTCTCTGTTTACTCTTATACAAGCACCTATAGAAAATGCAGAGTCGAGATATCTGGAGCGCAGGGCGGATGCATTCGGATTAAAAATAACACACCTAAATGAACCTATGGCTCGCCTGTTCGTCGGATTTGTTGAGAGAGATTTTTCCGATCCGGATCCGCCTGCACTCATTCAGTTTTGGTTTGGAAGCCACCCGCCAATTCGTGAAAGAATTGCGACTGCTCTCAAAAGCAGCGATTAGGAGCAAAAAAGTTTTTTTTAACTATTTTTTGCAGAAAATGAAACTTTCGATTAACCTTTCCTGTCTATCCTTGCAAGAAGGATGAAAAGACGAACAAACATAAGCCCTCAAGATATTT
>JBBRDM010000070.1:0-24542 GCA_038203935.1 Chthonomonadales bacterium | reverse complement strand
GGGCAGGTGGTGAACGCTACGCTCGGTAACATTCGCTCCGTAAATCTCGGAAATACGACACTCTCCGGTAAAAGTCTATCAACACTGGATGTAACTACAGCCATCGGATCGACGCAGGGAATTCAGATTGCCGATGAAGCGATCTCCCAGGTATCACAGCTCCGGGCCAACCTTGGAGCGTTCCAGAAGAACACTCTGGAGAGCACTATCCGTTATCTGGGTGTCGGAGTAGAGAACCTTTCTGCCTCCGAGAGCCAGATCCGGGATACCAACGTCGCTGCTGAGGTTGTCAACCTGACTAAGAATCAGATCCTGCAGCAGGCTGGCACTTCTGTATTGGCGCAGGCCAACAGCGCTCCTCAGCAGGTGCTTTCACTTCTGAGATAGTCCGGCTGGTTCTATCCAACATCATAGCAGGGATGGGCAATGAGAAGCTTTCAACCCCTATCCCTGCTCTTCTTTTGAGTCTTTCGTTTCCGCAGCCTTTATCCGTTTTAGATGCAAAACATTACCCTCAACTTTACCGGGTTTCTATCCGAAAATGGTGATGAAGCATCCTCGAAAGACTCCGGTGTCATAGGAGATTAATAATGGGCCTCAGTGCAATAAGCTTTTCAGGTATTAGTTCGGGCATCGATACCACATCGATCATCTCCGAGCTGCTCGCAGTAGACCGTCAGCCTGAAATTTCCATGAAGAATGATATTGGTTATCTGCAGCAGCGACAGACGGCTTATAATCAGGTCTCAGCAGCGCTTTTAGGGCTGCAGTCTACAACCAGTTCGTTGAACAGCCTGCGTGCATTCAATCTAGTTACGGGAACAAGTTCAGATGAAACGGTAGCTACCCTGACTGCAGCAACAGGTACGCAGCCCGGAACACATACCATCACCGTCTCCAATCTGGCGACTGCGCAAAGAATTAGCTCGTCCGTGCAAACCAGCGCCACAACGCCGCTTGGTTTTGACGGCCAGATTGTTGTCAACGGAAAAGCAATCACAGTGCACGCTTCCGATACATTAACTACATTAGCTCAAAATATCAATGCGTCTCAGCCGGGAGTCAGCGCTTCTGTAATTTCACCTTCTGCAAATCAGTTTTATCTAACCCTGAACAGTTCTAACACAGGATTACAGGGGAAAATAAGCATATCCGACACGGCAGGCAGCACTTTTTTAGGCACAACACTCGGTCTATTCGGGGCTGGCAGCACGCTTAAAAACGCGATCAGCGCCACCGTGGCAGGATCAAATATTTTTACCGACAGCGCTACCAGTATAGCAACCTTAGAAGGCCAGACCAGCGCACCGCCGACAACTGGAACGGTCAGCATAACCGCCACCGTAGCAGGAGTGCCCACCACGCAGTCTGTGGTTATCGATCTCAACAAATCTCTATCCGGCATCGCTTCGGATATCAATGCAGCATTCGGCGGGCCGGCAGTCCCGGTGGCGCAGGTAGTAAGTGTTACCAATCCAGTCACTGGCACAGCCGGACTCCAACTGCAGTTGAATGGAGTAACTGGAGCGGGCAGCCTTACCGATAATAACAACGTATTGGCGAACCTGGGAGTCCTTCAGAAAAATCTTGGAGTGGGCCGTGAATTGACTGCGGCGCTGGATGCGAATTTTACGCTGGACGGCCTGGCTGCCACACGCGCTACCAACAGCTTCAGCGATGCGATTACCGATGTAACCATCAATCTACTAAAAGATACGGGAACGACAAACCTGACGATCTCCAGCGATACATCCACCATTAAATCCAACGTGAAAGCTTTTGTAACGGCCTTCAATTCTGCCGTTGATGCCGTGGAAAGCCAGGCCACCTACGACCCATCTTCCGGTGCGACGGGCGCGCTTTTTGGCGACGGAACAACAGCCAGCATCGTGAATACCCTGATTGACCATGCTACCAGTCAGCTTTCTGGGCTCCCTTCGTCGTCGAGTCTATTATCTCAAATTGGTATCACACTCGATACCGGAGATCACCTGCAGATCGATGACGCTGCCCTCACTGCGGCGCTCACGACAAATTTGAACGGAGTCGCACAGCTGTTTCAAGCCTATGGCGCCCCGACCGATCCGAGCGTGCAGTTTGTCTCCGCAACTGGCGACACCCAGCCGAGCGGCGCTCTCGGCTATGCCGTCAATGTGACTACTGCTGCATCGCAGGCCATTCTGACTGCAGGCACAGCGCAAACATTAGCGCTCGCTTCGGATGAAACGCTGACATTTGCCGGGCCGGCTTTTGGCGTACCCATCGTACCATCTCTCGTTGGCGGACATACTCTTTCGCTGCATGCGGGCAGCAGTATTACGGATGTAGCTTCGCAGGTTAATGGGGATCCGCTGCTCAGCAAAGTACTAACTGCCACGGTAGTAGGCAGTAAACTCACTTTCACCTCCAAACAGTACGGAAGCGCAGCGGAACTAGCCGTGATTTCGAGCATCCCCGATGGGGGTGCAGGCAATACCAGCGGTATAGGAACGACTGCTCTCGATCAGAAGGGGGTCGATGTCGCAGGCACCATAAATGGGGAAGCTTCAACCGGCATCGGTCAGTTCCTAACCGACAGCCTTAAGGGCAGTAATGGGTCGCCAAATGGCAGGGCGTTAGGCCTGCAGCTGCGCGTCACTGCTACTGCGCCAGGCACTTACGGGACTGTAACTTTCACAAGCGGAGTGGCAAACCAGGTAAATGCTTATATTAACACGCAGACTGATTCCTTCTCCGGAGCTCTCACAACCGCGGTCGCTGGCTTACAATCGAATATTGACGACATCCATCAGGCGATAACTGATCTGGAATCCAATATAAAGGACCATCAGACGACACTGCAGCAGCAGTTCACCGCTATGGAAGTGGCGGTGGCGAGAATCAAATCTGCTAGTGCAGGGTTATCACAGCTTGGTATCACGGCATCCTCGAATTCAGGAACTCAGTCGAGATAATAACTGAATAGCCAATCTGAAAGCAAATGTGGCATAAAATAAGTAGTAGAAGTGACTGTCAGCGTAACTGTTTGAAAACTAAATAAACCCGAAGTGGACTCTAGTCCGACTGTACAACCAATGCCAAACAATCAACAACCAATCAATAAATCTAAGCACAATCAAGAACTGCAGGCGCTCACCGCCAAGACTTCAGTTTCAGGGAAACTTTCCGCCGGTTCGCGGCAGCTGCATCAACAATACCAGCGCGCTCAGATTGAAACTGCCAGCCCAACACATCTCATTATTCTGCTGTATGATGGTGCGATTAAATTCTGTTCTCGTGCAATCGAAGGTATGCAGAAAAAAGATATCGAACTGCAGCACAATAATCTTGTAAAAGTGCAGAAGATAGTTGCAGAACTCATGGGGTCGCTTGATAAGGAAGCAGGCGGAGAGATTGCGGATAATCTATTCCGACTGTACGCGCACATGCTGCAGGAGCTCGTTGCCGCAAACCTGTACGATAAGATTGAACAGGTTGAAAATGTAAAACATATGCTGGAAGAGCTCAGGGAGACATGGCAGCAGATCGACCAGCCGAAACTTTACTCCAAACCTGAACCTGAAAAACAGCTCATAAGAACGGCTGCGGCAGTGATCAGCAGCGTGGTAACGAAAAATAAGATGGTTGCCCACAAACCGATCGTGCCTTCAATATCACGCCTCGGCGAGCAGAATGCCTGAATTCATTGTGAATAAAACTTGTGCAAAGGACCGATAGAATGACCCCATCCTTAGAATCCAATACTCCAGAAGTAGAGGTTCTGAAACGGTTAAATCAGATTGCAGTCGAGATTCGGTTTGCTCTGCAAAGAGGTAAGATTGAAATAGCATCCGAGGCGTCCTCGCTTCTGGCTCCCACGCTGATGCAGTGGCAGGACACACCTCCTGTGGATGATGCTGAGCGCGAAATTCGCGCTGCGATTATCACAGAAATACAGCTCACCCTTGCAGAGAGTGAGCAGCATCTGAATGAAAAAATGCTCGTAATCGGCAGCCGATTAGGCGCCCTCTCACGAGGAAAACGCACCATTGCTGTAGTTCGTTCCCAGAATCCAAGAAGAATGGGCCGCGTATTGGATTCGAAGCGCTAAATGAGTTCGGAAGGTTTGAACCAGAGGGCAATTTCGACAGCAGCAGATTCGGGCGCATCAGATCCATGTACCATATTGGTTTGCACCTCGGTAGTATAGTCACCACGGATTGTGCCGGATGCCGCTTCCCATGGTTTGAGCGCCCCTATCATACTTCTTCCGAGCTTTATGGCTTCATTAGCTTCCCATACCATGGCAACCACCGGTCCGGAAGTTATAAAATCGACCAATTCACCAAAAAATGGTCTTTCCCGATGCACCGCATAGTGTGCTTCAGCAAGCGTACGATCAGGTTTTACCAGTTTTAATCCTACCAGTTTGAAGCCTCGTGTCTCAAATCTGCGAATAATCTCGCCGGCCAGCCTTCGTTCTACTCCGTCTGGTTTAACCATTATAAATGTTCGTTCCATCAGTAATATGCTTCCTCTCCGCAGGGCAGGATAGTAACTTTCTCGAGTGATAATCTCTGCGATTCTACGCGGAGTATAGCATTTGAGGCAGAGCGGCGTCAATAATCGCCCTACTTACCTTCCTCCTTCATAATTGTTGTATGGTATTCCACACGAATTAAATTCTGATTTATAGCGCTATTGACACCACGTCAGAAGCATGTTACAATTACTCAACCTCTATAGAGAGCATGTAAGCATCTTCTATATAGAGCGTCGGTTTTTCTGCCTCAATGTCGAACTCAGAAACGCAGGAGAGTGCTTGTGCCTACGCTTCCAAAACACAGAGAACTGGAAATGTCGCTGCGCCGCGACCTTGATCTTCAACTTTGGAAAGCAGGCGAACGAATTCCGTCTGAACATGAGCTGTCAAGACAGTTTGGATGCTCCTATATGACGGCTAGGCAGGCAGTAACCAGCCTGGTTTCCGATCGGCTTCTGCAAAGAATTCCTGGAAAAGGCACCTTTGTTCTCGCAAAGACAGAGTTTGTGGATACCTCTCGCATGGCCGTTCCTTTGGTTTTTTTAGTGCCGAAATTGTGGCAGCGGCTCGATCCTTACTACTTCCCGGATATATTGGCGGGGTTTGAGGAAAACTTAAATAGCTGCGGGCGAACGGCTTCAATTTTAGACTATCAGACTGCGGAACATACCGAGCAGTTTGCAGAAGGAACGGCTGTTGCCTGCATCATGATCGGGCAGAGCGAGATTCAGCTGATTGAAAAACTCAGAGACAGAGGCTGCCGCGCGCTGGCAGTGAACCGATATGCTGGAAGAAGAAATATTCCCTTTATCATGCCTGATAATGAAGGAGGCACCGCACTCGCGGTTGAGCATCTCGTATCACTTGGCCACCAGGATATCGGATTTATCGGAGGCGTTCCCGGGAATCTGGATGCTGCAGACAGGCGCAAAGGATTTCGCAGCGCGATGAAAAAGAATAAGCTTTCCCCTGACAGGGAAGCCGGGGAAGGATTCCGCGAAGAGTTCGGCTACCGGGCTGCAATGCAGCTGCTCTGCCGACCGGACAGACCCACTGCTCTGGTATGTGCAAGCGATCTCTCTGCAATAGGAGCTATCAAAGCCTCTCAGGAACTAGGACTATCGGTCCCGGATAATCTGTCTATTATTGGATTTGGTGATTTCTCAATCTCGTCCTACCTAAATCCGGGTTTGACAACCATCTATCTTCCCAGGCGTGAGCTGGGAGAAGCGGCGGCCAGATCGCTTGTACAGCTTGCTTCTGAACAAAGTATTACGGATACTATTTTGCCAACAACTCTCGTACTACGCGGCACGACCGCGCCACTCTAGCAGCGATTGTCCTTGACTTTAACTGCCCTTTAAAAATGTTCGCAAACCAATCGGAGAGGAAGAATTCTCATGAATCTATCACATCGTAAAACCGGTTTTACACTCATTGAACTGCTCGTCGTTATCGCAATCATTGCAATTCTGGCAGCTATCTTATTTCCAGTATTTGCCCAGGCCCGTGAAAAAGCACGCGCCACTGCCTGTCTTTCCAATATGAAGCAGATCGGCCTTGCCAGTAATATGTATCTGCAGGACTACGATGAACAGATGCCTATCGGATACTACTATTACGAAGGCCCTGGCTTTCCTGCCGGCTACTCCGAAACTATATGGCACTTCGTCATTTCGCCCTATATGGGTGAGGGAAAATTTGACGAAAGCAATCAAGGAGGGGCTAAACCGGCAGTTCGAACCTGCCCGTCTGCAGGCCATCGTGGATTGTTGAGTTACTCCATGAATCAGCGTGTAGGCGGAAACGGCGATTCCACTGATGGGGGATGGTACTACCTTCCGGAGTCGCAGGCTGCATTCAGCCATATTGCAGAAACGGTTATGTTTGGCGATGGCACCCAGGTGATAAATTATGGGTATAACTGCGGGGCTCTCTACAACTGGACGCCTGGCCTGCTGGATGGCAGAACTGGCAATCCCGCGACTACGGATGCCGAATGGAACACCATCGATTCAGATGAAACTCCGGCTGGCGGCCCGGGGCGATTCCAGGTTCGCTATCGTCACACTACAGGTGCGAATCTGGTGTATGCAGACGGCCATGCGAAGTTCTCCCGCCGAGGCGGTGTAAAGCTGTTCAACTGGCAGGTTGGGGGCGATGTCGCGGATTCTACCATCCGATGATTCGGCAAAATATTTCCCTGTTCATGTTAATTGCAGGAGCGGCATTTGCCGCTCCTGTTCTTGCAATCCCGCCGGCACAACGAGCGCTCTGGGTCTGGAATACTAATTCAATACGGCATGATTCTGCTGCACAGAATGCTTTCTTCGCATTTCTTCAGAAGCCGCACAGCAAAGCCGACCGAGCGATCTCCACTCTCTATTTTGATGGAATGGCGCCCAGGGATTTTACGGATAAGAGTACCGTAAGCGAACTCCGGAGATTCCTTCAAGAATCGCATCGTCGAAATTTGAAAGTTCATTTTCTATGCGGCGACTCTTCCTGGGCTAAACCTGAAAACCACGAAAAAGGACTGGCTAATCTTCGTGCGATTATCGGCTTCAATAGAGGCGCAAAACCGGGTGAAAAGTTCGATGGATTCCAGTGGGATGTTGAGCCGTACACCCTGAAAGAGTGGCCCTCGCCAATACTGCGTCAGGGATATCTGGAGTTTCTGGACAAGTCGAAAAAGATGGTTCACGCTTCCGGTGCTGCACTATCCATTGGAGCAGCGATTCCGCGTTTCTTTCATAACGCTTCGACTGGTTTTCTGAATCGAGAGGTTCTGAAACGAGTGGACTACATCGCCTTGATGGACTACGTGGATTCGCCAGAGCGCCTGGTGGCGGATGCGAAAGCGGATATCGAGGATGCAGCAAAAGCAGGAAAGTCTATCTGGATTGGGGTTGAAACTCAGAAGCTCCCTGAGGAACCGATGGCAACGTTTTATGCCGTGGGCAATGAGGCTATGGAAAAGGCCCTTGCCGCCGCGGTATCTGCCTATGGCGGTAAGAAAGGTTTCGGAGGCCTCGCAATTCATCATTGGGACAGTTACCGCGTTTTTAAGTAAGGCCGAATCTATGATTGATACGGCGCTAAAGTACCAGTCTTGAAATGATCAGCTTATATAGAATGGACACGGCGCTAAGGCGCCGTGTCCATTCTATGTTTGCAATTCTAGCTTCCGATCAGCTCTTCCATAGTCACCATGCTCTCACGATAGACTGCCTCACGCACTAGCAGGCAGGTTAGTGCGGAATCCCGGCCCTGCTGCGCATTCGATACGGGCGGCTTGCGGGTTCGAACTGAATCAGCGAACGCTTCCAGTGCGAGGAGTGTGTTATCTATCTCACCTTTGAAGCTGTGTCCGATTCGGTCCGGTTTATTTAGTTCTTTACGGTACGAAAAGGTACCTGTGTTGAAATCGATGCCCGCATCCGTTCCAATCAGCCGTGTGTATTCGTCGTTGAAAGCTTTATTGTAGGCTCCATCCTGTCCGGGCGCCACCCAGCTATGGAGGATGTTTACAATGACACCATTGCCATACTCCACAAGCGCGGAGTAGTAGTCGGTGACGCTTCGCTCTGGCTGGAACTTAGAGTAGAGACCATTTCGCCCCAGTCCCACAGCTCTCACCGGAAGGCTCTGGTTTGCCCAGTTCATCACGTCCCAGTTGTGGACAGCCTGCTCAATCATCCAGTCGCCGGAGCGCTCTTTCTGGCCGAACCAGTTGTAGAGCGGACCCCAGGCGTTCGACCACATAACACGCCCTTCAACAAGATCACCCAGCTCACCGGCATGGATCTGCCGCATGGTCTCGATGAATCGTGGGTCGGCACGCCGCTGAAATCCAATCTGCACGATCTGCTTACTCTGGTCAGCGGCATCTACTATCGCCTGGCAATCTGACGGTTTCAAGCACATCGGTTTCTCTGCATAGAGGTCTTTACCGGCTGCGATGACATCGAGGTAGTTCTGCGCATGCAGGTCACACGGAAGAGCGCTCACTACTCCCAAAATATCATCTCGCTGAAGCAGCGCTTTTGCATCCGAGTATTTTGCCGGTTCCTTTTGTTTGGCTTCGACAACTGCGTTTACTGCTCGTTCTACGTTAGAAGGAATCGCATCGCAGACAGCGCGTATCTCCACGCCTTTAACTTTGAGGATACTTCTGAGAAGTCCAAATCCTCGGCCGCCAACGCCAATAAATCCGATTCCTATTGTCTCAGAACTCGATTTGGACGGAGCTGTCTCCGGCCGCGTGAGTGTTGCTGTCATTGCACGAACTCCTTAAAGAATATGCTGTTTATCACTTCAACAAGTAAAGCAGCATTTCCTCCGATAAAACCCGGTATTCATACGCTTAAAAAATCATTTGGAACTGTTTTTTATGGTATTTGGACTTAAAAAATCTCTTTTGTGTGCAGTTCAATTTGCTATTAGTTTCTCCATGGGCGAAATCTAAACTGCCGCCTAAATTTATCCAGCCCGAACATACAAAGGCGATCCATTCAAGACTAATGCCTGCAGTCTAAAATGGATCGCCCGAGTATGATATAAATACAAATTATGGTTTAAACGGAGAGCAGAGACGCTTCGTCATTCAGCATAGAGCGCAAAGCAACCCGAGCCCGGTTCAAACGCGATTTAACGGTTCCTACCGGCATCTCCATAATGACGGCTATCTCTTCGTAAGTCCTATCTTGAAAATGATAGAGATTGATTATTCGCTCCTGTCGGTCCGGCAGAGCGCCAATAGCTCCGTATAGAAGATTGTTGCGTTCCTCTTTTTCCAGTCTATCCTGCATGGTCAAATCGGGGCAGATATCCTGCACTCGAACTACCCCGCAATCCAGCATTGTATCCAGAGTTGTCAGCGAAATCTGTGGGTGTCTCTGGATACTTCTCATCTTATCCAGCCAAACATTTCTTACAACTCTGCTCATCCAGGAGGCCAGAGCTTCAGACCTTTTGCACGATTTTATACCAATACAAATACGCATACTCGCAGCTGCTGCTATATCTTCTGCCATATCATAATTTTTACATATTTTTAATGCTGTGGAAAATATATATTTACGATACCGCCTCAACAGTTCTTCGAGCGCATCCATCGATCCTGACTTACATCTTGCCAGTAAATTTTCTGTAGATATTCGCTGAATATTATCAGTAGAGTGTTTAAAATTTTCGGTGCTGCGTGAATTTATCCGTATCGTATCACTCTTGTTTTCAAGGCAGCTAACTGATTCACTGTTCAAAAACGGCTTCAAGTCGTAATTGAGCGGAGAAGGCGAAGCATTATTATCAAAACTACGTCGTGATAGTTTTTCTGAGTTCATCTCGATAGTTCTCCTACTATTTCATATTTTAAGTAAAATGTCCACTTGCTGATTATGTTTTTTCAGCATCTATCCTCTCGATAACTTGCATTGCAAAACTGAGCTAACATCGACCTATTAAAGTGTCGCTTTGCCTTTTGATAGAAAGTTTACTACCATCAAAACGATCGCTACTACCAGCACGAAATGAATCATCTGCCCGCCTATATGCATGACCAGGCCAATCAGCCAAAACAAAAATAGAATCGAAATCACTGTCCATATTATGTTACTCATTTTTTTCCTTTCAGGCGCCGTCAAGAGCTGCCTAATTAACTGCTTAACTGTATTATAAGCAAAGCTGCTGTTCCAGTATTTACTATTCTCAAACCCTACTCTTATCGCACGGAAACCACGTAACGAACACACATCTTTAAAAAAAGCTGCTAAATCTATGCATTATGATGTTGTGCGGGATTCTGGCAATATTATAATTACCTACAATAATTTTAATTTCCCATAAAGAAATGACAGTTAATTGAGGGACGAATCCGAATTATATAATGTTCCAATTGGTGCATAAAGTTTATCAGAGTACATTATTATAAGCCAAATATGCTAGCGTACAAGCAGTCGAAGCAAAAAATAACTCTACACCTAGTGCAATAATACGCCGTTTAGGGGATGTAACATAACTTTTTTGCATATATAATTAGTTGGCGAGCGGCCTTGCTTAGTAAACTGGAAATATTAACGGATGGAGGCTAGATTGTTTTTATCACATTTTGAGAACCAGCGCAGGCACAAGGAATACATTGAAAAAAGAGATCTTACTATTCGCAAAATTGCCGAAGAAACAGGTCTGTCTCAGGGCGCCATCTTGAGAGTTAAAAACGCAACCATGGAGAGAATTTCCCTCACTACTCTGGAAGCTCTCTGCCGCTATTTCAACGTCAGCAGTTTATGCGATTTGATTGAATACGTACCTTCTCCTGAATCCGAAGAAGCTATTCCCCTTTAAATTTATCTCTCCCTTACGTGAACCATCCTAATCCTAAATTTTATATCAATAAATATTTTATATGTATTAACTATTTATTGATATAAAATGTCACGGTGTTATTGAACATACGTTTTCCTAAAGTACATATAAAAGAGAATACACAACTGTTGATCCCTCTCTTTATATGCAATGAAAAACTACTTGCAAGGAGAACAATATCATGAAACGAGTATCTCTAAATAGCTTCGCCGCGCTCTCTCTGACAGGGCTGCTAGGAATTAGTATGATAAGCGGGCCCATTGCTGCAAACGCAAGTGAGGAAGGAAGCCGCAATACTGCTTACGCGCTAGGAGCAGTCGCGCTCGGCATTCTCCTTACCCAGCATCACAATAATAACCACCGGCATGAGCACGATAACTGCGACTACAGCAGCAATACCTATCAATATAGAGAGAACGACCGATTCCATGGAAATCGAGATAACAGCGATTTCCGGCCGCAAATAAACTATCGTTATGATCGCAATGATCGAGATAACAACAGGAAGAATGATAGGCGCGAGGATGACTATAATAGAAACGATAGATATTTTCATAGGCATCGATAAGATATCGACCACATGTCACGCACACCATAGTGCATCGTATTCTGGTTCTATCCAGCAATAGTGGCAAATCATCACCTCCAATGCCATTTTGCAGGATAGAACGGTTCCCGTAAGGAGAATAGTATCATGAAACGCGCAAAATTATGCAGTATTACAGCACTCGCACTCACAGGAATGATTGGATTCGGCGTACTCAGCGCCCCCATCGCTGCCAGTGCTGACAACCGCTTCAGCATCGACTTCGATTCGCACCATCGGCGAGACCGGGACGATTATCGATACGACCGACATGATCATCGCCGAGTAGAGTATGTACGCTTTCGAGAGCGCCGCGATAATGATCGATGCCGAGATTATGATCGTTTCAGAGATTATGATCGCTACCGGGATAATGATCGATGCCGTGATGGACGAGTCGTTGTACGCATTTCTCATCGAGACTGTGATTAAAATATATGGGAATAGGTGGTGTGTTCTAAAGCCATCTTCAAATTCGATGAGCATCCGAACTATTAAGCACTGGAGCCAGGTCAACCTCGTTCCAGTGCTTTTTATTGGAATTTTTCTATCAGCATATTCAGATATAGAACTTTCGAGAGGATTTATAAGGGATATCACGAATACGTTTAAATCTAGCTTCAATCCATTTACAGGTTTGCCGGGAGAGATGTTTTGTCGGACGATTTTCTGTACTATCAGCCTGAAATGTTTATCGCAGCCATTTTGCTTCTGACTCTGCTGCTTGCGGGTGAACTTGGATATCGATATGGACTGCGGGGCAGAGATGCTATCAGCGAACCCGCCAAATCGCAGCTAAACAGCATGCAGGGAGCAATTATCGGTATACTGGCACTCCTATTGGGTTTCACATTTAGTATGGCGGAGGGCCGATTTGATAATCGAAAACAGATGGTAATCGAGGAGGCGAATGCAATTGGAACGGCCTCACTGCGAAGCCAACTGCTTCAGGAGCCTCAGCGCTCGAAGACGAAAAGCCTATTGCTGGAGTATATAGATACTCGAATCAATACCGTTGAAATTATCAGCAAAAAAGCGCTGATTGAGGGAATGGAGATGCAGGCTTCAAGGCTGCAGAAAGAGCTTTGGGCGGAAGCAGTTGAGGCAGGGGAGCGCAGTCCGAACGCGGTGACCATCAGCCTCTATATTCAATCGCTAAATGAAGTTTTCGACATCAAAGAAAAAAGAGCTGCTGCACTTGCAAATCACGTACCGGAGTGCATACTTTTCCTGCTGGCCACCGGTTCTGCTCTCACCACAGGATTTGTGGGGTATGGATGCGGCATCGGAAGCAATCGGCTGCTGACTGCAAAAATAGTTCTGTCTCTCCTTATCACCCTCGTAATTATTGTTATTATCGATCTCGACCGCCCGCAGAGAGGTTTTATTACTGTAAGCCAGCAGAGCATGATCCGCCTCAGAGACACGATGAAAGCTCCTCAATAAATATAAGCAGGTCAATTATCCCAACCATCATTTCATATTTTAGGTTAATACCAACGGAGGATTTCAAACTTGATACTCTTTATCAGACTGCTTGCATTGCTGTCTGTAACCGGAGGAAGCGCTGCTATGCCGCATACAAAATCTGTAATTAGAACCGAGCCACTACTGGAATCCCCTTCGAAAGCAGATTTTAAATTCCAGGGTTTCCTGGGAAAGCGAATTGAGGCAAACCTTCATAACTGGCTGCTCATCGCACCGAATTCCAACCCGGCCATGCTCGAAATATTTCGGGATAGAGACCGCACACCACATCGTGATCTGCTTCCTTGGTCTGGTGAGTTTGCTGGCAAGTATCTTATTTCGGCAGTGCAGACACTCCGAATTACCAAAGATAGCTCGCTTAAGGAACTTTTGAAGCAGTTTGTTGCCGACTTGATTTCCACGCAGCGCAGCGACGGCTATCTTGGACCCTTTCCTTCTTCAGAAGAAATGATGGGGCCTGGAAGGTGGGATTTGTGGGGGCAGTATAATGTAATGCTTGGATTGCTGGATTATTTTCGGGAGACGGGGGATAAAACTGCGCTGGCTTCCTGCCGAAAATGTGCGGATCACTTTTGTGAACTGTTCCTGAACAGTAATAAAAGGGTAGTTCAAGCAGGCTCGGAAGAGATGAACGAGTCCTCTATCCACATTTTTACGAAGCTTTACGAAGAGACCGGCGATCTTCGCTACCTCCAAATGGCTCGGGAAATTGAAAAAGATTGGGAAGTGCCTCCTTCCGGAGACTACATACGCACCGCTCTCGCAGGAAAACCGTACTATCTCACTCCAAAACCTCGCTGGGAGGGACTGCACAGCATACAAGCTATTGCGGAGCTCTATTTTATTACGGGGGAAGATAAATACCGAAAAGCATACGAACAGATATGGTGGAGTATCGTCGAAGGCGACAGGCATAATACGGGCGGATTTTCTTCCGGCGAACAAGCGACCGGGAATCCCTACGATCCTCGCCCTATCGAGACCTGCTGTACTATCGCGTGGACAACAATCACGCTGGACTATCTTCGCATGACAGGCGATAGCCGAGCCGCTGATGAACTAGAACTTTCAACATGGAACGCCATCCTCGGAGCACAGAGTCCCACCGGAAGATGGTGGACCTACAACACTCCGATGGATGGCGACCGCAAGGCATCTGCCCATGATATCGTATTTCAAGCCCGCCCCGGCAGCCCCGAACTCAACTGCTGCTCGGTGAATGGACCTCGCGGCCTGGGAATTTTATCAGAATGGGCGGTGATGACCAGAAAAAATGGCATGGCCTTGAACTGGTATGGTCCCTCTTCATTCACTGTTCCGCTACAAAACGGCCATCGTATCCATCTGGAGCAGAAAACCGATTTTCCGCGGAGCGGGAAGATTCTCCTAAAAGTCACTCCCGCTTCTACGGAGCATTTCACCTTGAGTCTGCGCATTCCCGGCTGGTCAAAAAATACAACGGTTCGTATCAACGGGCAGTTACAGCAAGGTGTCCTGCCTGGCAGCTACCTGGATCTGGACCGAGAATGGCAGGCCGGTGACGAAGTTGTGATATCGCTGGATATGCAGCCGAGATTCTGGGCAGGGGAGCGCGAAGCAAAGGGCAAGGCATCCTTATATAGCGGTCCAGTCCTGCTCGCTTACGATCCTCGCTTTGATACCTACGATCCGGGCCATATTCCGACTGTGGACAGCTTAGCCGTTTCAAATTGGAAATTACTCTCAGAAAACGAAAGTCGTTCAGTAAATCCTTTGCTGCTTTTTCAGATTTCGCTCTCGGATAACAGAAAACTCACCCTGTGCGATTTTGCCAGCGCAGGCGCGGGCGGCAGCCCCTATGTTTCCTGGCTTCCCATTTCCGGGCTAACCCCGATCGCTTTCGCTAAGAATAACCCGCTTCGTGCTCTCCATCACTAATGGCACTTGGATGCAGATTGCAAAGTGGCATAGTTTGTTATATTGCTGTATCTTTTTACAGCAAATTCTGGATGCGGGAGAAATAAAAAATAGGAGTTTGAGTAAGGAATAACAATTTTCATTCTCTTCGGCGGGAATTTTTCCTATCGAACTCCATGGTTAGAGGTAACATATAAGCGGTTCTACGATAAATTTTTAAGGAGTGATTGAATGTCTAAAGTGGGTACAAACGCGAAGATTCATGGCGGTGGTTTTCATCATGTAGCGATAAAAGTCTACGATTTCGAAGCATCACTTAAGTTTTATATGGATGGATTAGGGTTCAGACATAGATATGGCTGGGGCGAGGACGGACGATCCAAGGGTGAAAAAGACAGCCGCGCAGTGATGCTGGATACAGGCGATGGCAACTATATGGAGATATTTGCTGGCGGCACGCGAAAACCAGGGGAAGCGGTGCCCGATAGCACGGTGATGCATTTTGCCTTTAGAACGTCGGACTGCTCCGCTGCGCTCGAGCAAGCAAGAGCTGCCGGCGCTGTGGTCACCATTGAACCTAAAACAGTTCCCATCAAAGGAGACTATCCCACCGACTTCCACGTTGCTTTTGTAAATGGCCCGGATGGTGAAGTAGTCGAGTTCTTTCAAAACGACGAACTGTAATCGTGCGAAAGCAGATCAGATTACCTTTTAAAAAATATTTTCATATTTATTTTTTCTTTCATGTGGTTTTCATCTTACCAGTGGATAATATCATCGTTGGGCAATGAAGTTCGTCGAAAACGCTGAAACAGATTTAGTTTCAGCAGAAAGAGGAATAAGATGAAAAGCGGATTCTCATGGAAAACTAGAAGGTATATCCTGGCGGCGCTGCTCGCAGGAACAGTCAGTAGTTCGATTACATTAGCTCAAGGCCCCGGCGGCCCAGACGGCCCTGGAGGAGGGCCAGGAGGACCTCCTGGACATGGCAGAGGCCGGCCCCCATTCGGCGGCATGAGACGTGTATCTGCACTGGATCTGCCGATTACTGTACTCGCATCCGGCTTAAAATTAACCGATGATCAAAAAGACAAAATTCAGCAGATTCAGCAGGATTTCCGAGATCAGCGCAATGAGCTGATGCCGCGCCGAGGCCCAGATTCTGGAGGTCCTCCAGACCCGGCCACTATGCAGGCGAATATGGAAAAGATGCACAGTCTGGAAACAGATGCATCTTCTAAAATCAATGCTGTTCTGACATCCGATCAAAAAACAGTTCTGCCGACACTTATCAAAAATATCGAATCGTTGCGAGCGACCGGCATTCCGGCGGAACTATATAGTAAATTAAATCTGACTGCAGCGCAGAAGAAAAAAATTGCCGATATCGCTCAGCAGGCTCGAACGTATATGCAGACAAAGATGGCCGCGGCACAGCAGAGTGGTGATTTTGAGGCGGCTCGAAGCGTGATGGATCAGGTAAGACAGGATTCGCATTCGAAAGCGATGGCCGTTCTGACAACGGAACAAAAAGCGCTGGTGGATCAGTTCATAAAAGATCATCCACGACCGCAGGGTGGCCGAGGATTTGGCCCTCCTAACGGACACGGCGGCCCACCTCAGGACGGCTTTGGCCCACCTCCTGATGGCGGAGGACCTGGTGGCGGCCCGCAGGATGGCGGTCCTCCACCTCCGGATGGCCCGCCCCCGGGCGGAGATCCTTCCGACTCATAGAATGAGATAACTAAACCATCTTATCAGCCACAATTGCTGATAAGATGGTTTGGTTTTAGTGTCACGGCGCTGTTTAGAACAAACATAAAAATTCCCCCCGCTGAAGCGAATACACTTCAGCGGAGGGAATTATTTAATTTGCAGGACTATCTTGCCGCCGTAGCGATCAGTTCTGTCGGACCGATATGCCGCAGTTTTTTCAAAGCGCGCAGTTCAATCTGCCGCACTCTTTCACGAGTAACATGCAGTCTGCAGCCCACTTCTTCGAGCGTTCTGGCGTAGCCGTCATCCAGACCGAAGCGCATCCGGAGAACCTCTTTTTCACGGCTTGTCAATTTGTTGAGTACTTCTTCAATCTGTTCACGCCGAATCAGGTTCAGCGTTGCTTCAGATGGTGAAATAGCGGTATGAGACTGTATAAAATCTGAGAGCTGGCTGTTATCCTTTTCTCCTACAGGTGTTTCCAGTGAGAGAGGCTCCAGCGCAATTCTCATAATCTCATTCACACGCTCCACCGGTACTTCAAGCTCACGTGCCACTTCTTCGACGGTTGGATCACGCAGAAGCTGCTGTCGAAGCCGGCTGGAGGCCTTCACCAGTTTATGGATAATTTCAGCTACATAGACAGGAATCCGTATAGTTCGGCCTTGGTTAATAATTGCCCGGGCGATCGCCCTCCGAATCCACCAGGTAGCATAGGTGCTAAATCTATAGCCCTTACTGGGATCGAATTTCTCTACAGCGCGAATAAGTCCGATGTTACCTTCCTGAATTAAATCGGGAAGAGGAATGCCGCGCACACTATATTTTTTGGCGATGCTGACGACTAA
Organism: Chthonomonadales bacterium; assembly: GCA_038203935.1. Lineage (GTDB taxonomy): Bacteria > Armatimonadota > Chthonomonadetes > Chthonomonadales > Chthonomonadaceae > JANXSG01. The sequence continues at coordinate 7,120 of JBBRDM010000070.1, read as the reverse complement.
TCGGAGATTGGCTTCGGTCAGTTTGTCCTTGGCCTGTTTGTCCCCTCGCTGTACTGCTCTGGCGAGACGAATTTCTTCATCGGCGGTCAGAAGCTGAGCGCCGCGAGCGCGACTCATCCAAATTTGCAAACTTTCTTCATTACGAGGACTGTCGTCTCGTGGTGAAAGCAGACGGTTCACGGTGACGGCTTGTATGCTTCCAATTTCGGGGTCATCAAGGTGGCTCGGCCCTGCAGCCTCATCACGCTCTTCTTGAAAGCCGCTGCTGCTAGCCACTATAGTGCTGTCATAGAGGGTAAGCAGATCGTCACTTGGCTCATTTTCAAAGGACTCTTCCACATCTTCCTCAGGCAGTTCAGAATGCAGAGATCTGTCGCTGGCGGCGTTTTCGCGGGTATGAACCGTCGGTCGTTCCAGTACAGCAGGTCTATTACTCATCAACACCCCTCCTCTTTACAGATAGTTCAGGGTAGCGCACATTTTTGCGAAAGGATTAACTAAGTGCTTTTTTTCACAGTCTTCACTGGGAGCAATAGAAACCAAAATCGCATAATAATCTAAAATTCGCATAAAATTTATTCTTATTCTCAATCAAAAAGAATTTAAAGCAAGAATAAATCATTACACATACAAAAATTGCGAATGTTAAAAGCAACAGACATCTTTCCTAATTCCTAAGTTTTACCAGGGTGGTAATATTAGTACAAATAAAGAATAGGAAAAATTGATTAAAATGTAACAAGTGTCCGAATTTTATTTGGAATCTCTGTTACATTGTTCACAATGTAGTATGCCAAAAGTGCATTTTATAACTATCTACAGATATTATAAGATAGTCCGCACCGTTTGTCAAGCGTTTTCTCCAGGGATGTTGAGAATTTCTTTAAACGTTCGAACTTTCCAACTATTCGCATATACGCTTCCAATAGCATTCATATTTACATTACGTCGTAAATGCGTGATTCGTTCCACTTAACTTGCGCAGATCGAATATAGTACGCTGAAGTACCTCTAATGTATATTCCAGGGAGGCACGATCGGATGATTTTCCCAGGGTAATACGAAGCGCACCTTGCGCAAGGTCTGGGGATAATCCAATGGAGGTCAGCACATGGGAAGGCTTGATAGAACCTGAACTGCATGCGGAGCCGGCTGCTGCACATATGCCTGCTGCATCAAGAGATAGCAGCAGAGATTCTCCGGCTACTCCTTCCACACAGAGATGAATATTGTTAGCAAGACGACGATCTTTACTGCCATTTATCTTAATGCAGGAAATGCTGTCTTCCAGTGCGGATAGGAACCAGTCCCGAAGTGCGGTAAGTCGAACTCTTTCAGATTCCATACTATTTCCGGCAAGCTCGGCCGCTTTTCCCAAGCCCACTATTCCTGGAACATTCAGGGTTCCGGCTCTTCGCCCGCGTTCCTGCTCGCCCCCGAGCATAAAGGGAGTGAGAGGAGTGCCTCTGCGTATATACATGGCTCCAATACCTTTAGGCCCATAAAGTTTATGAGCAGATATACTTAGCATGTCGATATTCATGGATCGAACATCTATGGGAACTTTGCCAAAACTTTGCACGGCATCGGTGTGAAAAAGTATTCCGCGTTCTCTGCATAGCGCGCCGATTTCGCTCACATATTGAATACTTCCTATTTCATTATTGGCATGCATCACCGTAATTAATAGAGTATCTTTACGCAGACTTTTTTCTACTTTATCTGGATCGACGATTCCATCTCTTCCCACAGGGAGTATTTCGACCTCATAACCTGCTTTCTGGAGGTATTCCAACGGGGCGGAAACCGCATGATGTTCCAGGGGGCTTACGAGAATATGCCTTCCTTTACCACTAAAGGAACCCTGTACTCCCAGCAGGCAGGCGTTGTCTGATTCGGTGCCGCCAGAAGTAAAAAACACCTCATCCTGAGCAGCGCCCAGCTGTTTTGCCACCTGGGCACGCGCCGTGGAGACGGCATCGTTTGCTGTCATTCCTAGATTGTAAAGTGTTGCTGGATTGCCGAATGATTCGGTGAAATAGGGAAGCATCGCTTCCAGCACTTCGGGGTCGATTGGCGTCGTTGCGGAATGGTCGAGGTAGATCGGAAACTGCATTCATAGAACTCCATAGAGTGACTGCTTTACGAGTCGATAAGTAAATTCATTTTTTTAGCCAGTTCTATATCCAGGGAAGTAATCCCATTTGCATCGTGCGTGGATAGATCTACACGTACCTTGTTGTAGACATTGAACCATTCTGGATGATGATCCATCGACTGCGCTATAAGAGCTGCGCGCGACATAAATCCCCAGGCTTCCACGAAGTCTTTGAATTCAAAATCACGATGCAGGCTATTTTTAATAACTTTCCAGCCGCTCAAGGTATCGACGGCTGTTTTGATATCAGTATCGGAGAGTTTAACCGGTCTGTTCATGGTGGATTCCCTTCCTGGGGAGATCAAGCGCTGCCGGGACTGGCATCATCAAATTCAAGCAGATCGAATCTTCTCGATGTCGGGTCGATTGCTTCACGCAGAATTTTGTACGAGGTTTCCAGCTTGGATTGAATTTCTTTTGCCTGACGCTCTTCGTCCGACCCCGCAGGGAAGCGGCTTGGTTCACTGCGCGCAAACAGACGGCTGTAGGCTGCCTGCACTACCGTAAAGTCGTCACCCGCCTGTACCCCTAAAATTCTATAGTGAAAGGCAAGCGGGTCTGGCGCAGCAGACTCTTCCACACGGGCAGCCGCAGGTGCGGTAACCGTGGGTTTTACGTAAGCAGAGCCGTTAGCAATTTCTGCTGGTGTGCGAGGCCGGGCAGGCGCAGTTGTCGGCGAGCCATTTTTCAGACTGTCAAGCAGCTCCTGCTGAGCATCTGCCTGGCTGCTACCTGTACCAGTGCTCCCCCTGGCGTCGGAGTTACGCTCATCATCCCATCGGTCGATCCGCTCACGTATTTCGCTGGCCGTACTGGATAGTTTAGATTTTGCAATTCGAAAAAAACGTTCCGGAATGCTCATGGACAGGCTCCGTGCAGGCTATTTCTGACCGCCTAATTTCGATTCCAATTCTCGAAGCTGGCGGTCAAGGTCGCTCTCTTGTGCGCCTCCCCCACCGTTGTTCGCTGCAGAACCCACGGTTTGAACTTGCTGCGTTGAAGCTGTGTTGTAGTTATTGGCTGGTGAATTGCCCATCGACATTTTGGCTTCGAGTTCTGCAAGCTGGCGGTCTGCTTCCACATCCATTTGTGAAACTTCCATTTCACGGAGGCGTGAATCAATGCTTGTATTGAGTATTTCGCCCCGTGCCGAAGCTTCTGACTGCAGACTCTGAATTCGATCCTGCACGCCGCCCCAGGAGGTTTCGTTATCACTGAACTGAAAGGAGTCGAGCGCTTTGTTGATCTTGATCTGGATCTGGGCCTGCTTCATGTTAGCTTTCATAGCGAGAGCCTCTGAAGTACGCACCCGGAACCGCTCTTCCTCCGCCTTTATGGCAGTTTTTACTTTCTCAGAAGCTTCCTGCGCGGCAAGCAGATTGGTGCGCATGCTGGTCAGTGTCTGATCATGCATCGCCTTTTCTTTTAAAAACTGTTTGGCAAGTTCTCGATTGCCTGCCTGAAGCGCCACCGTGGCTTTGCGTTCCAGCTCCGCGACAAGCCGCTCTTCTTTATCCACTACGCCCTGAAGATTATTTTTCTGGGTGATAGCCTGCACCGCCAGCTCACGGTTTTTGACCTGGTTTTCACGCATTTCGCGAAGTGCTTCGTTGAGGATTATCTCCGGGTCCTCAATCTGATCCAGCTTACCGTGCAGCAGAGCCCGGATATAGTTCATCCACCGTTTCAACACCCCCATGAGAACCTGTCTCCTTTCGCACCGGGAAGCATTCCTCTATCTAACCGCATTTCTAAAAGTATGCAGTTAGCAGAGAGCTCGCCGAGCCGACACAACTAGTCATCTCTGATTATCATAAAACCGGTTTCCCGGCTGCAACCACGCTAGTACTACCGTTGGATACCCTTAAAAAGTTTCGCAGATCAGGCAGATCAAAACCACTCAGCCTAAAGTTTTCTGAATCTGTATTATCACACTTTTCTCTTAGCTTGTCAACGGTTGGTTAAATCGACGGCGTTTTTGTTTACTGCTCTGTACGGCAGTATTCCTCTAATCGAAATTCCAGCAGAGAGCTTATACGAAACCTGCGCACTGTTTACTACCGTATTTTTCATACCTCACCACGCTATATATCGCCTGCTTACCACTGGATATTTGTCCGGAATATAGTTTTTACTAGCTTGTTTCCGGCATAAAAGTTGGCATAATAACGCCTTTTGGGTGATTCCACTCTCCTCTGACCTGAGCAAAATGAAATTCACAGTTTTTCGCTCCCGCTCGATACATCTCCTTCACCAGCTTATCGCAGTTTGCTGGAATCACAAAAACTGGCTGCCGCCCTCTATGTTCATTCCACTCCCCATAAATTAGCGCTGCCATGCCGCTCTCCGACCTGCATACTCCAGGCCCGAACATATTGCTTCCAGGATGATTGATGGAACACAAAAAACCATCCAATCCGCCATTTTCCGCTTCCAGGACGGACACATGCCAGATTCCCATCTCGTTTTCGAGAAAAAAACGATAATCCTTTTCACGTGAGAGCTGCTGGATCTCCATCTCAATAGCTAACATCGCCGGAAGATCGGATATTTTGCCAGGCCGGACGCGGGAATATTCCGGTAAGCTGCAGGGAATACCTTCCACAGGCACCTTCAGAAACATATCCTGATAAAGCATCCTCGGAACAAAACCTGCTCGTGTATATAATGAAAATGAATCGAGATTCATCCCGCTGGATACGAGACGGACTGGTTTATTCTGACTATCTGCAATGTCGCAGATTGCCGTCAATAGTTTGCGTGCTACTCCTTTACCAAAATAGATCGGATGCACATTCATTATTCCCAGAGAAACGTGCATTTCGCGAGGGTGATAGAAGCAGGATCCAGCCAATCTGCCAGTGCTGCTATACTCCGCAACAAAACAACAGCCGGGATCAAGAGCTTCGTATACTTCGCAGAAAAGTTCTGAAGCAGAGGGTCCGCCTGTAAAAATTGCCGAATGCCCATGCGTTTCATACCAGTAGTTGGTGGAGATGTAGATCAAATCGGCTATTTCGGGCCAGTCTTCTCGCTTCATTACTCTTAAAGTTACTTCTTCCATTATGTTCTGCTCCTGATATAGTTTGCGTAGATATAAGCCGGTCTGCCTGCAGAGATGAATTAAGCGTACTGTGTTAATTTCTTAAGTGCTGGTAAAATGCGATGTTGATGCACCTAAAACCTTTATAAACCCTGCGATAAGTATTCGATTATAAATAACGATTACCGTTAAATGTGCAATATTTCACAAACAAGTCTAAAAAAATGCCTATTTGCATTGATTTGGCACGAAGTTTGCACAGACATGTAATGAGAAATCGCAATTGAAATGGGCAATGACGTCCAGCGTCTGCTTCATCACACCTACGCTACACCCTTTATCATCTTGCAATGTACCTCTCAATAGAAGTTATCTCAATATTTTTAACCGGAAGATATCGGTAAATCAGGAGGAAGTAAGTGAAGAATCTTAAGATTCTATTTCGGCATCTAGCTTTAACTGCTGCAATCACCGCATGCACGGGAGCAGTTAGCAATGCCCAGCAATCAGAGCAGACCGCCAAGATGCTGCCGGATCGCCTCGTATCAATGGACACCCCCAGCGAACCAGAAACCAATCATTTTCAAGCTCGGATAGGCGGGCATTTCTTTGGCGGCAGAGAAAGATCATCGTTCGGATCACTGGAAGTCGATTACTCTTTGCGGAATCAGATCGAAATCATGCTGCGGGCTGATGGAGCAGAGTATAAAGATTTTAAAGGGAACGGTTTTGTAATCCGCCATGGCGGCCGCGATGCGGAACTGCTGGCCAAATATCGGCTTAAAGACCATCCCGATTTTGCATTTACTGTCGGCGTTAGCGCTCCGCACACCCCTGCCCAGAATCAGGTGTACTTCACCGCACAGGCTCTTCTCGAGCATCAGTTCTGCTCAAAGGTCGGAGTAAATCTGGCGGTTAAAACAGTGGCGATTTCACACAACACGCTGGTCGGGCTTGCAGCAGGCGGTTCTTATCGGTTTTCAGACGACCTCCAGCTCGTTGCGGATGTGACCGGAATTGCTTCCGGTAAAAATACGCGCAGCACTACGACTGGCAGACTGGAACGAGCAATTATCTGGGGAGTAGCGGCCCGATACACCCCCAAATTCGATTCCAATCGATTCAGCGTCGAACTCGGAGCCGGAAATGCCCTGGGTTCTACCACCGGATTCAGCATGACTCCTGGACTTGGCGGCAGCGCTGCGATCTATTTTGGAATCAACTACAGACATTAAATTTACTCTGACGGAGATACTCATGAAACATAAAATATATATCTCGCTCGCTGGCGCACTATTTGCCTTCGGTATTCCCATGCTGCTTGCCGGGTGCTCAGGCGGGAACGATACCTTTTCACCAGCGGTCAAAAACACAGGAAACCTGGGTGGTCCTACTCCGCCGGTGCTTCATCCTAATTTTACTCTCACAGGCACACCTCCTGTTTCTATCAGTCAGGGAGATTCGATAGGTATTCCACTTACTTTAAAAGCGGTTGATGGTTTTTCTTCGCCTGTAACATTGACTTCCTCTGCCCTGCCAACAGGCACCACGGCGCTTCTGGCGCCTGCAGATGCGGTTACGCCAACGACAGCCGGAACTACGGTGAAGCTGACACTCTCAACCTCCAACAGCCTCGTCAACAACTATATCAACGAAGCGAACGGAATTACCACCCCAACCGGTACTTATCCGATGACAGCCTCTGCGACCGGCGGCGGAAAAACACATACTATCAACTTCAATCTTGTAGTTACAGGTCTCACAGTTGCCGTTCAGACGGATGTGCTCGAACTAAATGCAGGCCAGTCGGTAACTTACAACGTTACGGTTACTCCAGTGAATGGCTTCACGGGAATTGCCTCGCTTTCGACGAAAAAGCTCGATGCGGATGTGGCAGCGGCATTTACGCCAGCCACTCT
>JBBRDM010000069.1:0-24814 GCA_038203935.1 Chthonomonadales bacterium | reverse complement strand
CACTTCTGTCCCTGGAATCCAAAGGCAGACGTGACCACTCCCTCTGCAGCAATTTCCGGATTCACATTTTCATCCACAATAATTGCATCTTTGCCACCCATCTCCAGAATTGCCCTGGGAATTCCTCGCTGACCTGGTTGTGGAGTGGCTAACCGCTGGTTTATCCGCAATCCAACATCTTTGCTGCCAGTAAAAGCAACAAATGAAATTTCAGGATGGCCGGTGATTGCTTCACCAACCGTCTCGCCCGGGCCAGGAACAAAATTAATAACGCCTGCTGGCAGACTTGCAGCATCCATCAGCTCCATGAATTTAGCGGCGATCACAGGAGTCTGTTCCGCAGGTTTCAGCAGCACTGTATTCCCTGTCACAATTGCAGCAGCCGTCATACCGGCCAGAATAGCAAAGGGGAAATTCCAGGGCGCGATGACGGCCCCCACCCCCAGTGGGATGTAGGAGACTTCATTCTCTTCGCCTGGAAACTGCGTGGTGGGATGCGGCTGGCCGAGGCGCACCGCTTCACGCGCATAAAATTCGAGAAAATCAACTGCCTCTGCGACTTCGGCATACGCCTCCGGCCAGTTTTTACCTGCTTCGAATGTCAGCCAGGCGCAGTACTCATAACTTTTTCTGCGCATGATAGCCGCAGCTTTCATCAGATATCTGGCCCGCACTTCCACATCGGTTCGAGACCAACTCTGAAACGCTACCTGGGCCGCATCAAACGCCCTATCCACCAGTTCCGGGGTGGCATCCGATACATTTCCAATCAACTGGGACATTTTGGATGGATTTCGGCTTGCGTTGAGATGACCAGATTCGACGCGCTCCCTTCCAATTAAAATCGGGTAGTTCTTACCTAATTTTTTGGTAACCTGTGCCAAAGCGTCCTGCATGCGCTGTTTTGGAAGCTCTTCAGAAAAATTTACAAGGGGTTCGTTTTGAAAAACACTAAACATGTCCGTGCTCCTAATGGAGGAAACCGCGCTCAAATAGTGACATAACAGGATATATTGAACGCAAATTGGGGTTAAAATACGAATGAGTAATCCAGTATGGTTTCTAAATTATCAGTTTTTTTGACTGTATTAATTAGTATTCTGTTCCGAATTTGATCTCAAGCTGATCGCCAATGGCTAAGTTTGACTGTACGATAGATCCAGCAGCCATTTCAACCACACATTGCGCTCTATTAATCGGGCCGGCAAATCTCCAGGGCTTCAGCGACTGCACCAGAAAAATAATCACTGATTGGCTATCCAGAAAAATAACATCGAGTGCATAACTCATACCGATCGTATGGATTCCACTGCAGGGTAATATTAGTAAGCCCTCCTCTGCAGAAATGCGCTGTCGGCCCAGAAGCCCTCGTGAACGTTCCCATAACGAATCGGCGCTCATCAATTTCGCTTTCACTAATGCGCCGGTGGACGCTTTTAAAAGCTGACCATGTTTCAAAGTGTTCTCGGATATCCTAAGTCAAGGGTGAAGGCTATGTAAAAAAAGCAAAGGTGGATATTAAAAATTGGCGGGCGGGAATAGAAAGGGGAATAGCCACTGCTCTTCACTTCGATGAGCTTCCCCCTCTATTTCTTAACTATTAGCTGAGCACGGGACGCAGCACTTCTCCGTGAACGTCAGTAAGGCGTCGCTGAGAACCGTTATTATAATAGGTCAGCTTTTTGTGGTCGAGTCCGAGGATATGCAGCACGGTAGCATGGAAATCGTAAATGCTGCAGACGTCTTGTTCCGCTTTATATCCGAATTCGTCTGTAGCGCCGTAAGATGTGCCCCCTTTCACTCCTGCGCCTGCCATCCAGCAAGTGAATCCGTTTGGATTGTGATCTCGTCCTTCGGCTCCAGTCTGATGAGTTGGCATTCGTCCGAACTCCGTAGTCCAGATGACGAGTGTATCCTCCATCAATCCGCGCTGCTTGAGATCAGTAAGTAAAGCGGCCGTTGGCTGATCCATAATGGGACAGTGCCGCTCATAATCTGATTTGAGGGTCTTGTGGGCATCCCAGTTTAAATAGCCGTCTACAGCAGAAGCGGAAGCGCCGCAGTAGAGCTGCACAAATCTGACTCCTCTTTCCAATAGTCTCCGTGCGAGAATACAGTTTTTTGCGTAAGCAGATTTGAGCGGATTAGCGCTGTCCGCGCCATATTGACGGATAGTTGAAATTTTCTCCTTAGTTATGTCCGTCACTTCCGGAGCGCTCAGCTGCATTCTTGCTGCAAGTTCATAGGCAGCAATTCGTGCGTCAAGCTCACTTTCGCCATGATACTGATCCGCATATTTACGATTGATCTTATTCAGAAATCCGCGTACATCGCGTTCTTCCCTGCTCGTGCTTTTAACCGGCGATTTCAAATCTTGAATAGGCTGAACGGTGTTGAAGGCGGTTCCCTGATAGGCTGCTGGAAGAAATCCCGGTCCCCAGTTTGCAGGACCATTCGGAGGAAACCCCCGTATATCCGGGATCGCAACGAATGCCGGAAGATCCTGATTTTCTGTACCAAGCGCATAGGTCACCCAGGCGCCAGCACTGGGGAAACCGTCCACTGTAAAACCTGTATTCATCTGCAGCAGAGCGGGTCCGTGTGTGTTTGTTTTAGCGGTTAGAGAGTGTATGAATGCGATCTCGTCCACATGTTCGGATAGGTTCGGCAGCAAATCCGAAATCCATTTTCCGCTGCTTCCATGCGGATGAAAATCCCACGGACTTTTCATCAGATTACCATTGCCACCTTGAAAGCTCACTCCGCCAGAAAGTCCAGGCAGCGGCTGATCATGATGCTTGATGAGTTCTGGTTTATACTCCCAGAGATCTATCTGACTTGCTGCACCCGGACAGAAAATCTGTATGACTCGCTTTGCCTTGGCTGGAAAATGCGGCGGCTTCGGAGCCAGAGGATTCATCGAGGAGGACTGCAATGCAGACGCATGCGCATCCTGCTGCAGCAGGAAAGCCAGAGCTATTGAGCTCAGTCCGGTGCCCATCTGCCCGAGGAACTCCTTACGATTTATCAGTTCTGAAACGTTTGGCTGATTATCGTCATAGTGAGTCATTGCTTATCTCCAAATTACTAATAGTAAAGAAATTCATTTGAGTTTATTAGTGCGCGGCATAGATCAGGAAGATTGTGCTTTCGTACAAGGTCCACGCCTGCAGTCAGTTCCTCTCGATCAGGAGTTCTGCCAAAAGCCAGGGAAAATGCCAGGTTCACCTGGCTCGTATAATCCTTTTGTGATAGTCTTTGAACCCGGTCAGCAAAATATCCAGACTGTTGAACAATAAACTCCCCGTTCAACAGACTAAGCGCCTGCAGAGGGGTCGTTGTGGAATCTCTTTTGGGAGCGCGCTGAGCGCTTTCAGGACAGTCGAAATTGCTGAGCAGATCGTCTCGGATTCCACGAGCAGCCATCTGGTAAACCCCTCTCCGCCAGGTTGTCGGAGCGTAGGTTTCCAGAGGAGCATAGATCGCCACATTGACAACCCGATATTGATAGAGATTATATCCCGGGCCGCCCATCTTCCTATCGAGCTTGCCCGATGTCATCAGAATAGAATCCCGCACCGCTTCTGCTTCCATTCGGCGCAAAGGCATTCGCCACAGCATTAGATCACCCGCATCTTTCGACATACCTGCTGGTGTTGGGATGCTTGACTGCCGATAAGTGTACGACGTCACCATCAATCGGTGCAGTCGTTTCATTTTCCACCCACGCGCCATGAAATCATTGGCTAGAAAATCTAAAAGTTCCGGGTGCGTTGGCAGTTCGCCATTACGTCCAAAATCACTCGGGGAGCCGACTATCCCTCTGCCGAAATGGTGCTGCCACATTCGATTTACCATTACTCGCGCCGTGAGAGGATTAGCAGGATTGATGATCCAGTCCGCGAGATCAAGTCGCCTCTGAGGTTCTGGAACCGAAGAACCATCTGAAAAATTTGATTTCAGTGATGTTAACTGAGACAGCGCACCCGGAGTGACTTTTTCCAACCTTTGCATAACGCTGCCTCGACGCAGTAAGTAGGTATCCTCTGGTGTGTTAAATGTGCCGGCATAAGCCATTATCTGCCCGTTTATCCGTGCGAGATGGTCGCGAATGCTATCCCGCTTTACTACCATATTAGCCCGCTCGGTTTTTAAATCTGGAGATAATGAAGATATGATCTCGTTATCTGGTATCGCTCGATCCTGCACTACGCGCCCGGCATCACTGCCCACATGCGTCCATTCAGATCCATTCAAGCTGGTTTCGATAATATATTTCAACGGAAGACGATCATCAAATCTGTGGATATCACCGCCGTCTCTGCTCCAGAGAAGCCGGTTTACTTTTTCAATCCCAGGCAGCTCGATCTGAACCCAGCCCTTTCCTTTTTCTGCACTCACCCAGCTCCATTCATTTCCTAGTCGGCCATCGTTCAGGTGATTAATCTGGTGTACGCTAAACCCGGGAAGCAGAGAGGATGCAGTTGCTTTCGCACCAAGCGACGCCAAAGCAACATTCTTTGTTCTGTCGTCACCAAAAACCTGTAATTCATCCAGTGCTGGTTCCGCTCCATCCGTGGTTGCCAGGATGGTAAAACGAATGAATTTAGCCTGTATCGGAGTAAAATCGTCGACGTTGCGACGAGCATCTACTGGCGGCCGTGTAAGTCCAGCACGATTCACACCCAAAATTTTCAGTCTCGCATCGTAGTCGACAGTATTCAGCCTGGCGGTGACTGCATCTAACTGGGCTTTTAGCTGAACGGAAAGTGCCTCTTCTTTTGCAGAAAGCTTTCTCGAGGATAGCGCGCGATCTCCATGGTGAACGCCTGCAAAACATGCTGCAAGCTTATAAAAATCTCGCTGCAGAATAGGATCGAACTTATGATCATGACACTTGGCACACCCCACCGTCAGACCTAGAAAAGTAGCGCCAGTGGTGGAAACCATATCGTCCATATCGTTCGAACGCTGCTGGCGTGAGAGCTCTTCTTCGGGAGAGCCGACGGTATCGTGAATGCCTGCTACCAAAAATCCAGTAGCTGCCTCTATTTTTGCATCGCCTTTCCCCAAAACATCTCCTGCAAGCTGCTCTCGAACGAATTTATCATAGGGTTTATCTTCACTAAGAGACTGGATTACATAATCACGATAGGGCCATGCGTTGGCACGCAAATGATTCTGTTCATATCCGTTGCTTTCTCCGAATCGAACCACATCCAGCCAATGACGGCCCCATCTCTCGCCGTATGCTGGAGAAGCCAGCAGTCTATCCACGACCTTTTCGTAGGCACCAGTTGACTTATCGGCAAGAAAACCAGCTATAGCTGTGGGAGTCGGTGGAAGTCCTGTAAGGTCGATGGTTACTCTGCGGAGCAGCTCGAGTTTAGCAGCAGGCGGTGAAGGTTTGAGACCGTTACGCTTTAATTTTTGGAATATAAAATGATCGATTGAGTTCGCTGCCATCCTATCATAGGCTGTTTTAGGAACTGCTTCATGACGTATGGGTTGGAAAGACCATAAGGGGCGCAGTGCCGCAGGATTTGCAGGCAGCGATGTTTTAGCCTGTGGAGCGCCTTCGGATACCCATTTTCTGAGGAGAGTTATTTCAGAAGAGGTAAGTTTTCCGGATGGAGGCATTTTTCCTTGCTCGACTGCTTTAACCAATCTGCTTTTATCCGCATGGCCGGGATTTATATAACTCGCTGCACCTCCGGGTGTGACCAGTTCAAATCCACCTGCGAGCGCTTTTTCGTTGTGGCAGGAGATACATTTTGCGGTTATCAATTTTTCAGCCAGTTCGGCGGTTTGCGCATTAGTGGCACCCGAGGAACCACTGAAAAATATACATAGCACGGCAAATTTATACCAGCGGGAAATGTTTGATGTTCGAAATTTAAATGGAGTAAAATTCATTTTTAGATTCTCATACAGCAATGCAGCACTTTAAAATTATTACATTGATACGTGCACTGGAATTCTATGATTCAATAATATTATCCTCCATACAATCAAATTCCCTGCACTAAGGGCAGGGAATTTGATTAGAAACCTATGAAAATTACAGATATACCAGTGCGGCAGACGAAAGTTACACTATGGTTATAGAATTGATTACGTCTCCTGCTCGAAGCATCATGACATTTTCAACACCTTCTTTTACCCTGCCAAAAACCGCATACCCCATGTCGAGATTAGGAGTGGCCTGAAGGGTGATGTAAAACTGACTGGATGCACTATCAGGATGCGAGGAACGCGCCATCGCCATAACTCCTGCTGCATCATGTTTTAATGCGGGAGAGACTTCTAGAGGAATACTATTCTTAGATCCGCCCGTACCATCGCCTTTTGGATCACCACCCTGAATGACAAAGCCTTCCACGTATCGGTGGAAAGTTAGGCCGTTATAAAAGCCTTTCTCTGCCAGATCAATAAAATTTTGTGCTGTAACCGGAGCCAGATCTTCATATAGTTCAAAGCGTATTTCGCCTTTTGTTGTATCCAGTATTGCAGTACGATTTGCCATCAAATTCTCTCCTTATTAAAAAAAATAACTGTCTTCAGATTTAGAAGCCAGATTGATGTAGCATTATAGCACATCTATAGGATACGCACTCCATATTCCGAGTTGCGTCGTTCAATTCCTATTTTATTTTTTCATGCAGCATTGTTGAATCCGATGGCAGAGCAGGAAACTCGCCGCATTAAGAGTAATGTAAATTCATCGAAATCAATATGGGGAGGCAGTTATTTGGGTGAAATTGTGGCATCAGCGCCAGGCCGATGTGGAATTGTGGGAAATCCTACGGACATGTACGGGGGAAGCGTCCTCTCCTGCACGGTGCAGGAGCGAGCGGTATGCAGACTTCTTACAAATACTGCATCACTTCAGATTCGAAACGAAGAAGATTTTGCTGAAATTGTCACCCGGGAACAGTTTTCTTTCCAGTCCGATAAACTGGATATTGCGCGCGCTGCCTTTAAATTCTTCGAAATAAATCCTGAAGCACAAAAATTTTCAATTGATCTAAGCACCAGCATACCCATGCGCGCTGGACTAGCAGGTTCCACAGCGATGCTGGCAGCCATAGTAGGCGCGCTCGATCTGTATCTTGACCTAAAAATGAATCCTTACGATCTGGCAGAAACTACTCGAAAAATCGAAGCGAAAATTATGATGGTAGTATGCGGTCATCAGGATCAGCATATGGCCGTGTTTGGCGGTCTAAATTTTATGAATTTCGCAGGGAAGGAGACTCTGGAACAGCTGCCCGGTGAACCTCTCGCAACCATTGAGCCGCTGGGAAATCTTCTTCCAAATCCGCCATTGATTCTTGCACACACAGGCATTCAGCATCACTCAGGCACTGTCCACACCTCGCCGCGCCAACGATGGCTGTCTGGCGAATCCATGGTTCGCAGCCATTATGAGCAAATAGGTAAACTGGCCATTACTGCTAAACGAGCATTTCTGCAAAATGATTTCGATACCGTTGGACAGCTCATGAATGAAAATCACTCCCTGGTGGCGGAACTTGGTGGTTCTGGACCTGCTAATGAGACTCTGATAAAAGCAGCGAGAGATGCGGGCGCATGGGGCGCTAAGCTGGCTGGAGCAGGTGGTGGCGGTACCATTATCGCAATTGCATCGGATTTAAAAAAAGTAGGAGAAGCGCTCATCGAGGCCGGAGCGGACAGTCTTTACTACCCGAAGCCATCACCAGGCCTTATTAGATCTGCAAGTTAGAGATTTTATAATCTCTTCAGAATTAACTCAGTTCATTTGTCTGATACAGAGAAATCAAATCCATAATCGATAGTTCAGTGCAGAATACGATGTAGATTGTGTGAAAACGCAAAGTGTATCTGCTGTCTGAGGATAAAAGCATCTGTCTGCTAAAATACATGCGGCCTCTGGCAGCAGGACTTCCGCAATGGTTCCGTAAGCGTATTGCAATATTGGGACTTCGCATTTTCGCGAAGTCCCAATATTTTTGTCCTTTACTATATCCTCCGCAAATGCCTGATGCAGCAGTTATTGTGCCGCAGATTTTACGGTGGATTGGGCTTCCGTGAGCATACTTTGTGCTTTCTGGCCCAGATTCTGCTCGTTGATAGACCGGCTCAAAACGGCGATGACCTGCCGGGTCTTTTTCTCCTGAGGTGTCAGTTTTTTATCTGTTGCCAGGTGGTGCATTTTCTTTTCAAATGCCTGCAGCGATATAAGAGACTGGTTGATCTGGTCGGTAATCGACTCCCCTTTGTCCGGCTTCTCACTGAGATAACCCATCAGTTCCTGCCGAAGTTCCTGACCTGTCTGCTGCAGCGCGGCAGGATCGTTGGGAGCGGTGAGCAAGGTCTTGACCTGGTCTTTATGTGTGTCCAGAAAACTATCGAAATGATGTCCCAGCTGCTGCGAAGTCGAATCGCAGTAGCGGGTCAGCGTCGTTTCAACACGGTCTTCGACCGACTGGCGATATTTTGGTAACTCTTGCAGCGCATAATCTGGCGTCTGTGCGATATACTCCGGGATTTTCTGCTTGATCTGCTCTGCGAAATCGGGACCTTTATCGTTCACCTGCTGCATTATGATTCCGTCTGCTATTTCAGCAGCGGCATGCGGCTGCATTGACTGATGGAAACGCGAAGTAATATAGAGGAGTTCGCCTCCAACCAGCAAAAGTACGATTACACCGAAAATCTGAGTTTGCCGCAGCGTAATTCGAGTTTTCCGCAGTTCCGCCTCAATGTAATGTTCTGCAGAGTCAGTGGGCATGGGTGTTCCCGGCTCTCCTGGCAGCGGAGTCTGCTCAACTTTGTTCTCAGGCGGCAGGATCGGATCGTTATTCATTTCTTTCCCTCCTTTGCTGCTGGCTGCGATGTCGCTGCCGGCTTTGGTTCGATATCGTGCAGATCGGCACGGGCGATGTCGAAAATCGTCAACGCCATCTCCCAGGTCGGTACCTGTCCTTTTGTTGTACTGGCTTCCTCGTTTTCGATGTGTGTGAGATCGCTGACCATGTTGTCGAGCGCTTTCTTATGCGGAGTGAACAGCGAGTCATTGATAACCACAGCCTGATTCTGCGCTTCTTGTGTCAACAAAGTCACAAGGCTGGAAACTTGGGCATCAGTTGCCTCTGGAAACATCGTTTTAATCTTGCCTTCCCTCTCCTTTAGGGTTTTAGCGAATGTTGCGTCGAAGATTTTCCTGCCGCGCATGGGCAGATCTGCACCGAGCAGTTTCATCTGCTTCAGCGCAGCCTGAGCTAGTTCCGGTGTGCGGCGGTTGAGCTTCTTGACTTCTCCCTCATAGTTGACTTCACGTACAGCCCTCATTCCCATCTCTTCTATCTGCGGTAGAGCATTGAGCTGTACACGGTCGCCTAAATCTTTCACGAACATTTCGCGGGTGGGACCTTCCGTAGTTAAGCCCGAAACTGCATTTCGTAATGTAACCAGACTGCCGACGACGATCAGCAGAAGCGTCAGCGAGATGCCCATCTGCCAGAAACGTTTGTGCTTCTTTAGAGTTTCCAGCTCTTGAATATTGCGTTGAACTGTATTGGTTTCCATATCTCTTCCTTTCTACGAAGACGAAATTGCTGTCTTCCTCGCCAAACGAAGTTGTAGAATGGAAAGGTCAGTCTTGCATTGGGTGCGAAAAGGGGGTATCTTGCTTTGACTATCCGTTCCTTAATTATCTGCTCCTCATGAGCTCGCTAGATATATCTGACAGAACGACACAGTTATCAATCATGTTCCAAACAACCGAAAAAAAGAATCACAAAATTGCTTCCAATTTCTGAATATTAAGATCGTGTTTTAATTAAGGAATTCAAGAATCGTGATCTCTGCCGATTATGAAAGTTTGAGATGGCGCTAAATACTTCTGGTGCAGCTATAAAAAGTAGTAACTCGGATGGAACTTAGATCGAAATAGAGAGATGAATCAAGACAGCACAGCTACCCGGTGACTATTCCGCGGGTTCATACGTATCGAATCTCGGTTTTGATCAAATATTGTTTTCAGTCCACATTGATATGGTTTTAACAAATTATCTGTTTCAATCAGCACCCAAATCTATCAGGAACCTATTCATGTCTTCTGCCAAATTCATAAACCCCCTCTTATCGAACGTATTTAATCACAAAAAAATATCTGGAACCTTATTCCACATATGGTTGATCCTTATTATGTTTGGGGGATCAGCTGCTATAGCGGAATCACAATTATGTGCAGGATCCGCTAAAATCGACATTACACCGGACATAAAGTCAAGCAAAATTCCTTTGGGAGGTTACGCTGCACGCCGGGGCAAGCCTGCAGCTGGCGTACATGATCCCGTCTTTGCACGCACGGTGGTACTCCAGCAAGGTAGTGAAACAGTTGCTATTGTATCCACAGATCTTTGCTTTTTACCGGCATGCATACGTGATAATGTGATCCGTAAACTTCACGAACGTGGAATAACCAAAATAACTAATGACCATCTTTTTCTAAGCGCTACACATACCCATTGTGCGCCGGATCCTCTGGCGATGCATACAGGAAACAGTTTTCATATGCCCGGCTGGAGTCCCTTTGATTCTAAATTATTGGATTTCACATCTGCCCGGATAACCGATTCTATCGAGACGGCTTCCAAGTCCATGCAGACTGCAACCATATCGAGCGGGAAAACAGAACTCAGCGCCATGAATCATAATCGACGCGGCGGACCGCTGACCGATCATGAGTTGACAGTCGTATCTGTTAGAGATACGCACAATAAAATAATAGCGATGATCGTAAACTTTGCGGCCCACCCGACTCTTTATGATGATGATATGATGGAAATATCTGCGGATTGGCCTGGCAGGATGTGTGCAGAATTAGAGAAAAAATTTGGCGGCAGTTCGGTTGCGCTGTTTTTAAACGGTGCCGAGGGAGATGCCTCTCCTGCAAATACTACCGGGAATACGGACGCAGCAAAAGTGGAAAACTACGGGGACGCGATGGCCCAGGCTGTAATTAATCTGCTTGATAGTTCAAAACTGCTGAATAATACAGATTTGCAATCCTGGCAGTATTCCTTTTCGCTGCCGGCCCGTAAGCCGAATGGACTATTTTTGGCCGCTGCGGCTCAGCTGGGAGCGAGCATCCCTCAAGCGCGAGCTTTTGTGACTTCGCTAATGCCTCAGACGACTTCGCTGTCTTTTGTAAAAATTGGAGGGATACTTTTCATCGGTTTCCCCTGTGAGCCCACGGCCTCCATCGGCCTGGAAGCAAAAAAAATGGCAACTGCTTCGGGTTTCAAAACTCCTGCAGTGGTGGCTTTAACCAACGATTGGCTGGGTTATGCACTGACGGCACAGGAATATCGAGAAGGCAGTTATGAAGCTGGTATGTCTTTTTATGGAGATCAATTAGGGCCAACACTTTTAACGGCACTTAGTACGTCTTTATCAAAACAACATCATTAAGATTATTAACATATCCGGGAAATTCATCCGATATCGATTGACGCTGCCTCTTTATCGGTGCTACAATATCTTGTTGTAATTCAATTCATCGGCGAATTGATATGGCCGACAACCCGGATGTTGGATAACAAAGTTAATAAATCATAGAAGCTCTGAATGCCGATTTAAGTTCGGCGGGTCTCAATCAGCGGTATCGACCGCACGACACACTGATCTAAAACGCGCAGTGGTTAGAAAATCGAGAGACACAGTGCGCGTACAGGCATTCCTTAAAATATTATTGGGATTATCGCCTGCAGGAGCTTAGATGACCTACATCCCGGACAACACAAATTTCATTCCTTTGGAATCGATCTCGCCTAAAACTGGCCCAGTCGCGATAGGCATAGACGAATGGGATCGAGATAATCCAAAGGAGGAGTGCGGCATTTTTGGGCTTTTCGGACCCGGTGATGAAGTCGCTAGAACTACCTTCTTCGGGCTTTTCGCACTGCAGCATCGTGGTCAGGAGAGCGCGGGTATCGCCGTATCTGATGGGCAGAAAATTCATGTCCATAAAGATATGGGGTTAGTTACACAGGTTTTCAATGAACATGTTATAGAATCACTCCCCGGTATCAGCGCCATTGGCCACACACGTTACTCAACCACAGGTTCCAGCGTCCTCTGCAATGCTCAGCCGCTTTGCTGCTCCACTCCTTACGGAGATATCGCCGTCGCTCACAACGGGAACCTGGTAAATACCCGGGTGCTTAGATTGGAGCTGGAATTGGCCGGGGTAGTCTTCGAAACTACCAATGATAGTGAAGTGATCTTAAGGCTGCTGGCAAAACTCCACCGTGGATGCATCGAAGAGACAGTCAAAGCTGCAATGCATCAGCTGCAGGGCGCCTATTCTCTGGTCGTCCTCACACCGAACAAACTCATTGGCGTCCGAGATCCGCACGGAATTCGCCCACTCTGTATTGGCAGAATCAACGGCAGTAGATATGTGCTTGCATCAGAATCCTGCGCGCTCGGTCCGGTCGGCGCCGCTTATATCCGTGAAGTAGAACCCGGCGAAATCATTATTATCGACCACGAAGGCCAAAATGAAATCCAGGGAATGCCTACAGAACGGCACGCTACCTGTCTCTTAGAATTTATCTACTTTGCCCGCCCCGATTCGATGCTGTACAACCGTTCACTGCATCAGGCGCGCCGACGAATGGGACAGGAATTGGCCAGAGAACATCCCTGCCCGGACGCGCATGTCGTCATTCCAATCCCTGACACAGGAATCCCTGCAGCGCTCGGATACTCTGAAGCTTCCAGAATCCCGTATAATGAAGGGGTTATTAAAAGCCGTTACATACAGCGTACTTTTATCCAGCCCAGTCAGCGCATGCGCGACATGGGAGCGCGCATGAAATATACTCCGCTCAAGGAGTCACTGGCGGGTAAAAAAGTGGTAATGGTGGATGACACGATCGTACGTGGTACCACCACCGATAAACTGGTACGGATGCTATTCGATGCCGGAGCCGTAGAAGTGCATGTCAGAATTACCGCACCTCCAGTTCGCCATCCCTGTTACTACGGAATCGATATGGCGAATGAGAATGAACTTGTTGCAGCCAGTCATTCTGTGGATGAGATATGCAAAATGATCGGGGCAACTTCTCTCGGTTATCTCTCTTTGGAAGGCGCTGTCCGGGCAGTGGGAATGCACAAGAATAAATTTTGTGCCGCCTGCTTTGATGGAAAATACCCTATTGATATACCCTCGGACGTGCGCGTCAGTAAGCTGATGCTGGAGCGCAAACATACCGAATTAGCGGGGGTTAAATAAGAACTATCGTTTAGTGAGGTTGAGCACTATGGATTTATTACGTTTTACTGGCAGACAAGCTGCTGTAGTTAGCATGCTTGCAGCAGCGGCTTATGGCGGTCTGCTTACCTCTAGAAAAATGTTATTGAACCGGCAGTCGGCTGCTGAAATTTTATCGGACGCCCTGCTGGATGTGACGGCGCTTACAAATCCTAAAACGCTTCAGCACGCCGAATCTTTTGAACTCATGTCCAGCTGCGTGTCCTATATTTTACAGGCGACTATGAAAGCCTCCCCGCTATCTGCGATCATAGCGAATACAGAGGATATTCGACTTGAAAGCCGAACACAGACTCATCCATACACACACACCAGAGTCGATTTCACGACGGAAGCCGGAAGTCCGGAACCACGCTTCTCTTTCACAGTTCATATTCCGGACTTTGGAGAGGTACGTGGAACTCGTTTGTTTGGAAAAAAACAGCTTTCAGGAGTATCTCCCGTTCAAATCGTGCGTGATCAGTGCCAATTTAATATAAAGGATGGCACAAATCTACAGATGGAAACTGATCTCCTGATACCTGCGCTTGGTAAAATCGGTGGATACCATGTGCATGGTTCTATAGTGGTTCGTGACGAAACTGGAAACATTGCTCGATTATATATAGACGGTTCTGGAAATATTTCTGGCGCGCTCACCTCCTGTTCTCGTGTAATCGGACGTTTTGAGGGCAATGCTCTCACCGGATTACATCTTAAAAAATACGTATCCGAAGCTGCTTAAACGCTGTCTAAATCTCAACATTAAGTTAAAATAATAACCATGCCTGAAGAACGAACCACCTATCGTGATGCCGGCGTCGATATCGACGCTGCCAATGAAGCCCTGCAGCGTATGCGCAGCCATGTGCGAAGCACTTTCACTCCGGGAGTGCTAACCGACGTAGGAAGTTTCGGCGGAATGTACTCGCTTGCCTCATTTGCCTCTATGGCAAACCCTGTGCTCGTTTCCAGCATTGATGGAGTCGGAACCAAACTCAAAGTTGCTATCCTGGTTGGCAAGCATGATACAATTGGCTCAGATCTTGTAAATCACTGCGTAAACGATATATTAGTGCAGGGCGCGCGTCCCCTATTTTTCCTCGACTACTTTGCAACCGGAAAACTTGCTCCTTCCGTGGTAGTAGATGTTGTCAAAGGCCTTGCAGATGCATGCCGAGAGAGTGGCTGTGCTTTAATTGGCGGTGAAACTGCCGAAATGCCGGGCCTCTACACGGATACGGACTATGATCTCGCAGGATGCATTGTAGGCATTGTAGATAGAGCGAAAGTCATTGATGGATCGCGGGTGCAGCCAGGAGATACTGTAGTTGGACTCGCTTCGAGCGGCCTGCACACAAACGGCTACTCTCTCGCGCGCCATGTCCTTCTTCAGGCCGGTGAAAGATCGATATCGCCGTATGAAATCGTGCCGCAATTAGGACGAACCTTGAGCGAGGAGCTGTTAATTCCCCATCGGTGTTACGCAGGCTCCCTGCTCCCACTGCTGGAAGAGTTCGATATCCACGCGATGGCCCATCTCACTGGAGGCGGATTCTACGAAAATATTCCACGTATTCTGCCTTCGGACTGCAGCGTGACTATAGAGCGCAGAACCTGGCCAGTCCCACCAATTTTCAGCTTGATTCAGGAGCGTGGAAATATCAGCGATTCTGAGATGTACCGTACTTTCAACATGGGTATTGGCTTCGTAGTGATTGTCTCCCCGGAACAGGCTCCTGCGCTCGCGCACCGTTTGAATGCTGTAGGGGAATCCGCCTATATTATCGGCAATGTGCATCGTGGGGTTCACGAGGTGGATATTGTCTGAGTTTACAGCATTTTTGTGGGATGTGGACGGCACCTTAATCGATACCACACAGTTAATTATTGAAGCGCTGGAATATACTTATCAAACTCAGTATGGCCGATCGATGCCCCATGACGAACGCCGTGCCCTGATTGGGATTCCCCTTAAAAAGCAGATACGGGTTTTTGGAGAGCCGGAAGAGTTCGGTAAATCGGAACAAGAGGTAATTGCAGCATGTATAGGCTTCTACGAGAGTCATAAATCGCTGGAACGCATACTAGACTCGGTGACTTCTATACTTATCCAGGGAAAGAAAAAAGGCTATCCTACCGCGCTGGTAACTTCTAAAAACAGGGAAGAATTTACCAATACGATACCCCGCCTCGAAATATCCGATTATATCGACGCCGCTGTTACGGCGGACGATGTGATTCATCCAAAGCCATCGCCAGAAGGAATCCTGCAGGCGCTTGAACTGCTGAAAATCGCTCCCGATCGGAAATCGCAGGCTGTCTATATCGGGGACACAACGCATGATATGAAAGCAGCCAGGCTCGCTGGTGTTCAGGGAATAGCAGTAACCTGGGGCGCTGGAACACATGCGCAGTTGGAGCTAGAAAAACCCGTTTATATATGCCATACTCCCCAGGAACTCTCCGATCTACTACTCCACCGGAGCGGTTCGCATAGCAAATCCATATCCTGATATTGTTGAATCGTTTGTCAGAAGTACAAAATCTGCACGAATATCGCGCCCCGGCCGTGCACGTACAGTAAGTGTATGGGTTCCTTTGGAAAGAAGCGTTTGACCCGCAAATATGGTCTGTCCGTTCAATGTATTTGCGGCAGCTACTGGCTGCCCATCCAAAAATATATCCCCTGATTCAACTTTTGAATTATGCAAAAAACGGGTAAAGAGATTGTATTTGCCTGGAATATCGACTGTAAATCTAGTGGCTATCGCTGCTCCTCGAAGCAGCCTCACGCAGCTAGGCCCTTTTCCAGGGCTGCAGTCGGCAGAGATACTTGGTTTCAGAGGCCCCAGGTCGGTAAATTTTTCACATTCGAAAAGCAGTTCTTGTGCAGGCGGCGTAAAATTAATCACTCCAATACCATGGGGCTCTATCGTTACTTTCCAGCTAGTATCCGCAGGAATCGCCACTTCACCCCGCCACTGAACAAAAGCATCTGCAGGTATAGTAACTGTTTTGGTCACCGGAGTATCTTTCGGGTTATAAAATAGAATTTTATCGGTGAATAGCGTTCCATAAACGCTGTCGAATGCATCATCCACTGGCAGCGCGTCTCTTCTTCCTGATTCAATGCTGCTAAGATGATAAATGGCCCGGCGCAGCACCTCTATATACCCTTTTAAGAGCTGCCTGTTCGCGGGAAAATAGATAGTGAGACCTTTACCATACCTCTGCGCCCATTTTTTGTTTAATAACCCCAAATCGAGTTCACGGCGAAATCCACCGGGCGGAAGACCCGCAAGCGTATCTTCGGCGGCAGCTGTTTCTATGAGACCAACTGAATTAATTCCCACACTATCTTCTTTGATAGCAGGTTTTGTAGATGCTGTGGAAGTGGGATCGTTTTCGGAAGTGAGTGTCATAACAGATAACGCTCTACCATCTAGAATTTCGCTGGTGAGAGGAAATCGATAGGTAACGTCTCCAGATGAATCAAGCCGTCCTACTTCACGGCCATTTACAAGAACTCGAGTGATCGGAGCATCCGGCTGCAGAGCTACACTCGCGCGAACAGTGAGCACATACTGCTTTTCAGGGGCGCAAGGCAGGCTGACAGCGGCACGTTTGCCTACCGGGCGAAACGAAACGCCATTGCGAACGACCGGCGGATACCAGTCTCCCCCCAGATAATCCGCGCTGATAGGATCGACAACTGGAATATGATATTGTGACGGTATAATGCCAACGTATCGCTCAGTCACTTTAGCTGGAGCGATCTGCTGCACATAACCAAACAGTTCAGTGAACCAGGAAGTCCCGCCCTCGAAATTGGTGATTTTGCCAAAATCATATGCAAGCAGAACCCCGCCATCATTTACCCAGGCTTTGATTTTATCCAGAGTCGCCTGGTCCGCCAGTGTGCCCTCCCACAAGGCAAGAACCCGGTAATTTGCAAGGCAGCCATCCAATACCATGCGATCATCCACGATATCATAATTCGCCACGTCCCGTACATAAGCACAAGCTTTTGCAAAAAGCGGGGCAAATCCCTGATCTGGACGCAGCTGCTGCGCCTGCGCAGGATAGAACATCGCCACATCGACTATCGGCTTTTCCACCTTCAGGTATTTCCCATATCGGTAGTAAGCTTCTCGCGCGGCGACTGCATTGCCAGCCCAGTCGAAGTGCCCTTTAGCACCCTGAGAGACATCTTCAAAAATACGCTGCACTTCTTGGTCCTGAGTGAGTGGGCCAGGAGGTTCCGTCCAGAACGGCACGCCATAGAAACGGCACGCACTACCCAGCCTGCCCAGCATCGTGGCGGCATTATCTGGAAAGGGGTTGAATCCGCCGTGCGTGGAGCGCACTTCTGCGTGATATTTTCCAGCCAGCTTTGCAATCAGACTGTTATCATTTCCTCCTCGAGGGTCTTCATCACTGAATCCTGCAGGAAGCATGAGCAGCGTATTTGGAAAATATTTTCTGGCAGCGCTTAAATTCGAATCAATCGCATGAGCCACTCCCGCATGGTACCATTCGACAAAATCAAGCCATTCGCGGCGCGCATCGCCTCTTGGCTTCGCCGGGTAATTAATATCCTCTGGTTTTTTGAAATTTTGCTTCCAAACTCGATTGAGTTCCTGCAGAGTGCCGTATTTTTGCAGGCTGCTGCTTTTAAAATCTGCCGTCGCCAGAGGGTCGGCGCACCACCATCCCAAATGATCATGCAGATTTCCAAATCTGCTCTGCCAGTCTTCTTTCTGGCCAGGCACAGTCACTCTTGCCCCCATGAGGAGCCCGGCATCCCCATAATCGCCATGTATGCCTACATAGAGTGCGGAAGGAACTGCAGAATGCTCAGGAGTTTTGCCAGTAAAATTATTGGCTAAAGCTTCAAATCCCTGACCGATGAAGTCGGACCACGTCGGATCCCAGGGAGAAAAAGCTTCCACGTTTTGATGATGTTCCAGGCATTCGATGCGCGTAAACGGCACCTGTTTTCGATACCATGGCGGAGGGAAAGCCTCATGCGCAGCATAGCACCAATCCAAACCTAAATTACGCACGGTACTGCTGGCAGCGTCGGCCTCTTTGAAGTTCCAAATTTTTGGAGAAATTTCTTCCGTCGAGAGATGGTCTGAATCAGTTTGAAAAAGTGTGAATCCTGCACCGGCAAGCATCTGCATATCGGTGACTCCCGTGCTGCTCGCGCTTAGAATCATACGATCCCCAATCTTGGGGACGCGCATATACGGATCCTCCGCTGCGCCCAAGCCCGATCGTATATCCCAGAGTCTGATAATTCTGCCGGGGTCTGCGTGCGGTGCAGCACGCAGCATCCCCCACGGGCCCTGGTTTGCAGGCGCAATTTCCACAGCCGACTGCCATCGGCTGTCATCCAGATTTACTGTTTTCCAGACCGGTGGTACTCTCTTACTGGCTTTAACGGAAGAGTTCGAAACGAAAGTCAGCGTTTTGCCGCCGGTAATATGGACAGACAGCTTGAACAGAAGTCCCCCAAGGCCGGCGCTGTTTCTGCATTCAAGAGCAAATACGTTATTGCCCGGATGGAGATACCGCAGCACATCAATCTCTTCTACGGTACTCCAGTCTGTGCCCACCGCAATCGGTTTTTTTGATCCATTGATGGTGAGAGAATAGCTGTCATCAGCTGAAATAAGCAGCTGCGCCGAATCAAACCCTTTGGGAAGCCTGAAATTTGATCTGAAGAATACGGTTTCTGGCGGGTGCGTTCCGTCTGGCGCCCAAATCCACATCCAGTTCCCGGATGGATCCGCTGAAGCAAAGCTTGTCAATTGAAATAACAAAAGCAATAAGAAAAAGACTCTATTACCACGAAAAATTCGAAACATTAAGGCGATTCCTTCCAGCGGATTCATACGAGGAATTGTACCAGATTCGAATTCGGCTAAGGGTCCCTAAAATCCTTCCGATGAGAAGGATTCGTGCATGAAAAGCAGGAAAGAAAAGAATGTAGACTCACAAATCAACTTCTTGGAGAAAATATCTATGGAAGAGGCCATTAAAAAAGATTATATAGATGCGGCATTAAATCCCGATCTGGATAAACTGACACGAAGAACACTTATTAAACGAACTGGCGCTGCAGCTGGAGCCGCAGTGCTCTCAGCAGGAAGTTCGGCACAGGGCCAGTCCGAAGCTGCAAAAAATGCGCTTGCCGATGAAAGCATTATCAAAAAGGAAATCTCAATTGATGTGAAATCGGCGGATGGTAAAACCGCTTCTGTGAAAGCTTTTCTAGCTGAGCCAAAAAATACAAATAAGCGAGGGAGTGTATTAGTTGTCCATGAGATTTTCGGACTTACCGAACACATCAAAAGCGTAGCATGCCGCCTTGCTCAGGAAGGATATACGGCTCTTGCACCGGACCTATTTAGCCGTGAAGGAGAGCCGCCGTCGTTATCTGGAGGATTTGGCCCCATGATGGCGTTTGTTGGAAAAATAAGCGATTCTCAAATTGAAGGCGATTTAGAGTTTCTGGGCAAATATCTCAAAAAGTTTCCCCATAGTAATCATAAAATTGGAATAGTAGGCTTTTGCTGGGGCGGGAGAGTCAGTATGATCACCGATGGCGCTGCGAAAGCCGTGGATGCTGCGGTCTCATACTATGGACGTGTATCTGGAGAGAAAACGGCGAACAATCCTGAACATCCTATTGATCTGGCGACGACTATGCATGCCCCTCTCATGGCTCATTTTGGAGGCAAAGACCAATCTATTCCGCCGAGCGAAGCGATAAAACTTCGTGAAGCCCTCACCGCTGCAGGAAAAGTCGCAGAGATTTACATATACGACAGCGCCGGCCATGCTTTCAACAACGATACACGCGAGAGCTTTGAACCTGTTTCTGCAAAACTCGCCTGGAGTCGCACACTCAGCTGGTTCAGTAAATATCTGTCCTGAACCCAGTTTAAACCATTCTTGATAATTTCTAAAGTTCAATAGGCGAATATCCGAAAATGTTCTCGATCGATACTGGATTTCAGATACTAATCAGGCTGCGTCTATCCAATGATGTAGACTGGAATTAATAATCCTGAAAAGCCGTTTATCGATTTGGAGAAGATTCATGGCGTTTAGAAAAAATGGTTACATCGATATCAAATTCAACGAAGACCGCACACAAGTTATCGTAAATATCTATCCTCCTGCTGCAGACGGTGAGCCCGTTGTTGCTTCTGAAATCCTCGACCGCCTTAAAAGCATGGGCGTAACGTATGGTATTCGTGAGCAGGTTATACGTGATGCCATTCATGCAGCTACGGACTCTAATCAGGTCGTAACCGGAATAATTGTTGCTCAGGGAGCTATTCCAAAGGATGGAGAAGACGCTAAAATAAAATATTCCATCAGTCATGAACTTCTCAGCAAACCCCTGCCTAAACGCGCCGATGCGAGCGGACATCCAGACTGGTTTGCCCTTGATCCGGCAAAAATGGTAAAATCTGAAGACGAGCTGGCTAATATTATTCCTCCGCAGCCAGGTACAGCAGGCAAAACACTCACCTGGCCTATACAGGCAATAACACCAAAGCCAGGAAAACCATCCGGTTTGATTGCCGGCCATAATGTCCGAATGTCTGACGACGGCCTCCATATCTACGCAGCACAGGATGGCTACGCCTGCCTCCATGGGGAACAGATAGTTGTACATGCACTGAGAGTTTTTCCTGGAAATATCAGCGGACAGACTTTGAACTCTCCCACGGGCCTCGTAGTTCGTGGCAGTATCGAAAATTGTGAAGTTAAACTCGGAGGTTTTTTAGCCATAAAAAATTCGGCAAACGGATGCCGAATGCGCTGTATGGGAGATATTTATCTAAATGACGCCGAAGAGTGTGACATTGCTTGTGATGGGAACGTGATCGTCTATGGGAAACTCACTAACTGCACCGTAAATACTTCAAGGAAACTTTTAGGTTATGGCTCCTCGGTTCTAGTAGGCGGCAAAGTCACGGCAACCGAAGGCGTCGAAATCGGCGTACTGGGAACCGAAAACTTCACTTCGACGGAAATAATTACCGGAATAAATTGTATGATAGATTTGAAAACCGGCGAAATTCAGGAGGAGTTAGCTACCTGCGAAACAAACATAACTCGCATCAGTATGGCATTAAAACCGTTTACTTCATCCGCATCTCAGGAATCGGTTAACGATGATAAGCGTCAGCTTGTAACTAAATTGCAGGGCCAGAAAAGAACACAAGAAGCGCGTATTAAAGAGCTGCACAACGAGAAGCGCGGACTTGCTATTGCGGCCAAAGAACATATTATCAGTGAAGTGATTGTTTCGAAAATGGTCTATCCTGGTGTGATGATTACCATACGAAACGCAGCTACCCAGATCGAATCTACCATGAATGCCGTTAAATTTTCCGAAAGTCCCGGCGGCAAGTCGATTGATATGGAGATATTCCAGAAAGCAGCGTAAATCCGATCTCATGCTGCTGGATTTTAGCGATCGACAGGAATGGAGTCCATGCAGTGGAGACACGATTCAAACTAACTCGCCTTGTCAGAACGCAAACTTCTGAAATATATCTCGTTTGGGAAGGTGAGAAGCGTATCGGGCAGATTGATATTCATTTTGCCCACGATACCATCCATGCCACCGTAATTTTTGAAGCTGATCTTACCGTAGGCGATGAGGAAGAACTTCTCGCGCAAATTGATGATGACATCGTCTCCTCCTATCTGCCTAGATTTGAGCGAGAAGATTTTGTCGCGCATGTTTTTCGAGGTGAAGAGATCAGCAGATATACCGACTGCTCTGGCGCGATGGATGACATCGAGGACGATGAAGACGAGTCGGATGAGTAAGCTGAAAGGTTCTCCAGAACCTATCGCAGCATTGAACAAAATCCCAATTCTTGAAAAAGAGATCCCGTGGGAATCTCGAGAACCGCTCGTTAATATCCGCCATCACTGTAAAGAAGTTATACTTTCAGATCACCTCTGTCCTTTTCTTCGCAGCACCGTCGCAGACATGTTAAACCGTGCCTACAAATCTCTACCCAGCGGCTATAACTTGAAAATCGGAACCGCCCTCAGAACGCTATCTATGCAGAGTAACGGCTGGGACAATTACTATGCCAGGATGCAGGCGGAGCATCCGGAATGGCCGCTTTCTGCCCTGCGGAGAGCTACCAATCATTTTTTTGCTCCCTACGATCAGCCAGCCCCGCCAGGTCACTGCACGGGCGGCGCGGTAGATGTTTCCCTTTTGGACCCTGTAGGCAATATTGTAGACCTCATCGAGCCAACCACAGGCTGGGAGGCTGCGTACACCTGGTCGGACAAGATATCTGCTGAAGCTAAAAAAAATAGAATGATTATGGTGGAGGCCATGCTGGGAGCAGGTTTCTCTAACTGCAGAGATGAGTATTGGCACTATTCCTGGGGTGATTCTGCGTGGGCGGTTCGGTCAGGCGAAAAGACATGCCCCTATGGCTGGGCTTATGCACCTGTCGAGGTTCATATTGCAGAACCCTCCGAGGTAAAGGCGATCCATCCTGCAATCTGTACGCGATCGTTTGATGGGAAAGTAATACGAGCGGATGCGGAAATAGACATTCCGGATTTGGCCGCTCCCTGGAGAGTAGAGTTATGCTGGGCAGCAGGAGTTCCAACTGCTCTCAAAATCCATACGAAAGCGAAGAAACCAGAAACAATCTGGTGGAGATTTGGTAAAGAAGAAGAGCATCCATTTCCAGAAAATAGTACATCAGTGCCCCATCTTGAGGATAACTACTGGGTTCAGCACGAGCCAGGATCGCTGATGATACATATTACGCCGGCTGCGGATCGAATTTTTTTCTCAAATTATAAACAACCCCCACCCGAAAACACAACTTAGTTTCCTAAAATATAAAGCTATGTCCACAGAATATCTTCCAGCAGTAACCGCAAAATCAAAATTTGAGGAGCCTGCCGCCGTTTTTATTTACGATATCGAAACATCTGGACTGGATCATCGGATTGATCAGCCCATTGAAATATGTGTTATCAAACTTAAATGTGGAGTTGAAACTGGCAGATACTGCTCACTCATCAAGTATGAACGACCTCTGCAAAACGATATCGTGGCGATCACGGGTATAGATGATGAAATGTTAAAAGCTGGAGATATGCGGTCGCAGGCGGCTCGGGAAATTTACAGTTTTATTGGACTGGATGAAAAGAGCCCGGACATAAGAATTTGTGGTCACAATATTCTGCGTTTTGATAACTTCTTTCTGCGAAAACTATTTAAAGAACAGCTTGGTATTCTGATTAACTTTGGGCCGTACACTTATGACACTGCTGCGCAGTGCAAAGCTGAAAAACTAAAGTTAACCAGAGCGAACAGTCAGAGTCTTGATCGTTTTCATTCGCACGTGCTTGATATCTATGCGCCGGGCATAAAGTACAATCTTCTGGAAGCAGCGAGATATTATGGTGTCGAGGTATCTAAAACAGCACATCGCGCGGAAGCCGATGCCGAGATTACCATGGCAATCTATTTGAAACAACGAGCACTGAATTTTTGAAAATCAACTCCGGAATAAATATACTATTACTTCAAATTGTATTTGTCGCAGCTTCAAGCTGCTGTCCCGGTCAGGATACTAAGGTCTCAACCGGCATACCCCCAAGTGTAATCCAATGTGCCCGAATTGTTACCACGAAGTCTAAACAGAACAGCTGTTTCAGTGAAAGATTTCTAAATCGATTAAGTGCAGTCACTCGTTTCAAAGTCGATCAACATCTGTATCAGGTTGATCTGGAAAGTAAAGAACTATTCAAATATCCCTTCGCAGTCCTAGCACGCAAAGGACCAATGGGACTTTCGCCCACCGCTCAAAAACACCTCAAAAATTATCTGCTTCAGGGTGGATTTTTATTAGTTTCGCCTCAATGTTCCGACAAGAAGTGGACTGCTGATTTTAATATTTTTGTGCAGAAAAACCTTCCAGAAGCTCACTTCGAATTACTCGATGCTGACCATCCCCTAATGCGAATGGTGTATAAGGCAGGTCCACTGCTTGCAAAAAACAGTGAGCAAAACTCAAAAAATGCCACTTTGCGAGTTTTAAGAATACATAACAAGATTGCGGCAGTTTGTGCATCAGACTCCCTCGGTGATGCGGGAGCTATCCCCGGTTGTGCGTGTACGCAGGGATTTGAAATAATAAATTCCGAATTTTTGAATGTAAATATATTGGCTTATGCGCTCACGCATTAGCACGAAACAGAATTACCTCTATTAAAATATCGCATACCCGCTCGGACCAAATAGTGCGTCTGCCAGTTTCAGCAGGCCCCCTATGATAAGATCTCCCATAATTAAACCTAGCGCCGCTCCCCGCAGAAGCCGAAAACCCGCTGCTCCGCCATAACGGAGTGTTATCGACTTCAAAACCCAGCCCACAAAAATCGAGAACAGCATCTTATTCGCATATCCAAGCTGAAGCGTTC
>JBBRDM010000068.1:0-24998 GCA_038203935.1 Chthonomonadales bacterium | reverse complement strand
AATACACTTCAGAACTTAGAATTTATTTGAATGATCTGACGGCGCATATGGCAAAAATGGGCATTGATTCTGAACATTTTGCGCTCTACCCCTACGACGAACCGGGCGGAAATGGCTGGCAGACCGTCGATGCACTTGTTGCTTTTGGGAAACAGGTTAAAGCCGCAAAACCTTCGATCAAAATATATATCGATGGCGGAGGCGAGCTGCCGATGTTCCAGAAACTGGCGCCGTATATCGACATATGGTGCCCCGGAATTGGGATGCCTGCAGATGACTCCCCGGAGATGAAAGTGATCCGCGGCACGCACAAAACTCTCTGGACTTATGAATGCGGCTATGG
Source organism: Chthonomonadales bacterium (assembly GCA_038203935.1). Lineage (GTDB taxonomy): Bacteria > Armatimonadota > Chthonomonadetes > Chthonomonadales > Chthonomonadaceae > JANXSG01. The sequence goes on along the minus strand of JBBRDM010000068.1, from coordinate 24,655 downwards.
ATACACGGTCGCGATGGGCGCCAGCATGAAAGATACGAATATCGTTGCGGAGTATGGGACGGCCGCACTGTTTGCCCTACGTTGGGGAGCGACCGGGATTGGCTTCTGGAGCTACAATATCGGTGCGAATCCCTGGCAGGCTCAGCCGCTCGACTACCCGATAGTCTACCCCGGCAAAACGAAACCGGTATCCAGCCGACGCTGGGAGGCAGTTCGCCAGGGAATCGAGGATGCCCGAATAATGATCGCTCTGAAACAGCGCGAAGCGACGATTATTAATCCTAAGGTGAAACTGCAGCTCAAGAATCTATTTGAGGCGGCCCTGCCTGCACTAGTAGATAGAAGTCATCAGGAAGTTTTGGTTGGGCTCGGGCGCGCTGCATTCAGCCTATCCCAAAACGAGGCCACATTAGCCACATTTAGAAACCAGATGCTGGATTGTGCCGAGGCAGTCTGTAAGGATAGTAGTGGAGGGTAACTTCTGGAGAACAAGCAGTACAAACTTTTTGTCAAGAATCTCCAGAATAACTGTATCGACTGGAGATTTGAGGACGTGGTTATAAAGCTCTTTATGCAAAAGAGAGCCTGATTGATAGCGCTTTATGCTAAAGCAGACTTGATTAGCTGGCCACCGTTCTCCGTTAATCGCTGATTCCTGCCATTGTAGAGATAGGTAAGCTGCAAATCGTTCAGACCCATCGCATGAAGAATGGTGGCATGAAGATCGCGGATGTGGTAGGGACTGTCACCCGCTTTGTAGCCGATTTCATCCGAAGAACCCACCACGGTTCCACCTTTAATTCCACCGCCGGCCATCCAAACCGTCTGCACCCCGGGGTTATGGTCGCGGCCTGTGCCACCCTGCGAGATAGGCATGCGCCCAAACTCCCCGCCCCATACGACCAGAGTGGAATCGAGCAGACCTTTGCGTTTCAAATCTTTCAGCAGGGCTGCGATGGGCTGGTCGGTCTCTTTGGCGTGCGCACCATGATTGTTCTTAATGTTACCATGAGCATCCCAGGAAGCGTCCGAATGTCCGCCGCCACTGTATAACTGCACAAATCGCACCCCGCGTTCAACCAGTCGGCGGGCCAGCAGACATTTCCGCCCAAACTCCTCGGTATCTTTATTATTGATGCCATACAGTTCTCTGGTCTCTTCGGTTTCAGCAGCGATATCTACGACTTCAGGGGCACGAGCCTGCATGCGATAAGCCAGCTCGTAAGCTGCGATGCGCGCCTCCAGATCACTGTCGCCAGGGTTGGCCTGTAAATGTTCTTCGTTCATTTTGCCCAGCAGATCAAGGCTGGCTCGCTGTTCAGCACTCGACATTCCATCACTCGGAGCCAGATCTAGAATTGGAGTGCCGTTCGCGCGGAATACGGTACCCTGAAAGGTGGCGGGCATAAAACCGCTGGACCAGTTCGGCGCGCCTCCGATAGGGCCGCCGTGGCTATCCACCATCACGACATAGGCGGGCAAATCCTGGTTCTCCGTACCCAGGCCATAGGTGACCCAAGAGCCGACCGAGGGATGTCCCTGCAGAATGGAGCCTGTATTCATCTGGAAGAGCGCCGGTGCGTGATTATTGCTGTCCCCATAAACAGAGCGGATAAAACACATATCATCTACACATTCGCCCAGATGTGGATATATTTCCGATACCTCGATACCCGATTTCCCATACTTATTAAATGTGAACGGGCTGCGCATTAGAGGCGCTTTGGTTTCTCCGCCGAAGGTTTTTACTTCGCCTACGCCTTTGAGTATGTCCCTGCTGAGTGTTTTTCCATGATACTTGGTAAGGTCCGGTTTGTGATCGAAAGTATCCATATGGCTCGCGCCGCCGTACATAAATAGAAAAATGACAGATTTTGCCTTGGTCGGAATCATCGGCGCTTTGGGTGCAAGAGGATTGGCGCGTCCTTTACTTCCAGTTCTAGCTGATGCTTCCGCCTCCTGTGCTAATAAAAATGAGAGCGCCAGGCTTCCAAATCCTCCACCCGCGCGCATGAGAAAATCTCTGCGCGAAACTGCGGGCCGGAAATGCTTTGAACCACGGATAATCATTTCATCGGGCATGTTACTCTCCATTTAAATAGCCTCACTAAACTCGCTAACTAGAACTTTTAAACAAATATCACCGTTCACATCTCTTGAAATCTAGATTCCATTTATAACCACGGAATACACGGAACACACGGAAAAAACTGATGAAAAAACAATTGAATAGCTTCCAGCCCGTCAACGCCTGCCCGGAGGCTTACGACTAACCATCCTGCGACCGGGGATTCCGTCTGAAGCACGACCGCTTTTTCCAGATATTTTACACCCCGGGCTGAAGCCAGTGTCCGGAGTTGCGAAACCCATCTCCAGCCGCAAGCTCCCTGCTTGGGCAATATTGAACTGAATCTCTGTCCGAAGGACAGCATTCCGTCTGAAAGACGACCGCTTTTTCCAGACGGGGGTTTTCAACCTCCGGTTCAATTCTGCAAATGGTACCGACGACCACATATTGCACACGGGGGTTTTCAACCTCCGGTTCAATTTGGCAAATGGTATGGACGACCGCATATTCCAGACTGGGCTTTTCAACCTCCGGATAGTTGCAAAGCTTAAATACTTTTGTTTCTCAATGCTTTTTCCGTGTGCTCCGTGTATTCCGTGGTTAAAAATAGATTTCAACGGATTGAATTCATTAATCGAGATACAGAAACTCGTTCGTGTTTATGAGCACGTGGCAAAAATCTGCCAGGGCGTTGACTCTTGCTGCTCCAATATCGGAATTTTTATCGTGCTGATGCAGCCTCGTCTGATCTTCCAGGAACTTAAGCGCAATCTGCTTCTGTCCAGATGTCGGTTTGCGAATGAGCGTCAATTCGTACGAACGGGTAATCTCATCTATAGGATCGGGACCTGCTTCCTTAATCACTCTATCAGCGATCTTCATCGCCTCGGTAATGCTGAACTCCCCATTAAAAAGAGCAAGTGCCTGAGGGGAGATCGTTGTTGTGGATCGCCGTGGGCATGTATTTACCATATCCGGCCCATCGAACGCTTCTACTATCGGCAGCGGGAGCGAGCGCCGCTGGAAAACATAGACCGTACGCCGCAAACTCTCCGCCTCGCTGGATGCTCCCCATTTATGAGTTGAGCCGGTTGAGAGGACTTCTTCGCTCAATTTAGGAAAGACACCAGGTCCGTACATTTCCGGATTCAGACGACCGCTCACCGTGAGTATGCTGTCCCGCAATACTTCTCCCTCGAGGCGAATTCGGTTCATGCGCCAAAAGAGCGTGTTGGCGGGGTCTTTCTTAAAAGCCACTGGATCAGTATGGGTCGACATCTGGTAGGTATTCGATAGCACCATGATACGATGCATCTGCTTGATACTCCAACCACTTTGCTCGAACTGAATAGCAAGCCAGTCCAGCAGTTCCGGATGCGTGGGCTTATCTCCGTTTTTCCCAAAATCGGACGGAGTTGCCACAATCCCTCGGCCAAAATGATGCTGCCAAATGCGATTAACCATTACTCTTGCGGTGACCGGATTATCGGCGTTGGCTATCCAGTTCGCCAGGGCAGTGCGCCGCCCGGTGGTTTTACCAGCCGCAGGAGGAATGATTTTCGCCGGACGTTCTTCACCGCCTGCTAGTGAAGCCACAAATCCAGGCTGGACTTCCGGGCCTGGGGTAAGCAGATTACCGCGCTTGAGAAGGAACGTTTTGGGTATGTCTTTCTCTTCATCAGAAATGACATCCGCAATAGGCTTGAACGGCTCCTCCACACTCTCCCAATGTCCTATTTCTGTCTGAATTTGCTCCCGTTTTATTCTGTCGTGCTGGGGCATTGCGTTATTGATATCGTCATCGGTTACCACGATTTTTTCACCAGGCTTTGCCGCCTTTTGCTTGTTAGCCAGCGCCGCAGGGCGATATTTTTCCTTCAATTCATCACGCTGCTGGCGCAGCGGAACCAGATGCGTTTCCGCTTCGGTGACTTTATCACGTAATATTTGCGGATTGCTGTCCGGGCCGGGAAGATTCGCTTCTGTCCATTTGGTGGGCCGGAAAAAAGCCTGCATACGATAGTAGTCTGCCTGAGAGATACGGTCGTACTTGTGATCGTGACATCGCGCACACCCTACTGTAAGGCCGAGCATAACAGAGCCGGTCGTGTCGGTGGCATCGTTCAGGTAGTCCTGCCATCGCTGATCATGATCGGGGGTCAGTTCATCCCAGGCACACTGGCGCGCATATCCTGTGGCAGTAATAGCATCCGGATCATTCGGGTAGAGTTCATCGCCTGCAAGCTGCTCTTTAATAAATTTATCGTAAGGCTTATCGCTGTTGAATGATCGAATCACATAGTCCCTGAACCGCCAGGCCCGCATACGGGTGTTGTCGGCTTCATATCCCTGGGAATCGGCATATCGCACCAGATCCAGCCAGTGTCGCCCCCAGCGTTCCCCATAACGACGATCTGCCAGCAGACGATCCACCAGTTTTTCATACGCTTTGGGTGATGTGTCGGTAAGGAAGCTTTTGGCCTCCTCGGGGTTCGGCGGCACTCCTACCAAATCAGCAAATACACGGCGGAGCAGAGCAATTCGAGTCGCGGGCACGGCGGGCTTCAGATTTTTGGCTTCGAGCCTGGTAAGAACAAAGTTGTCGATGGGATTATGAACCCATGCGGAATTTTTTACTTTCGGAACGGCAGATTGTTTTGGGGCAGTGTAGGGCCAACCAAGCTTGATCTGATCAATTTTGGCTCCTTGTTTTATCCAAAACTCTATCTGAGAAATCTGTTCCGCCGGAAGCGCCGGAGCACCCATTGGCATTCTCGGCTGATTCTTGCCTTGCAGATAGTCAATTAGCTTACTGGTTGATGGACTGCCTTTCACCACAATTGCGGTGGATGTTTTACTGCCGCCCTTAAAGAGCGACAGGGGAGAATCTAGTATCAGACCACCGCTATGCGTATCTGCACTGTGGCAGCTAAAACATGCTTTTTTGAGTATAGGGAGAACTGTTTCCTGATAACTCACTGATGGAGTAACTGCTTGGGGTTTCGTTTTACTCGCATTTGAACTCGACGCAAATGTGGGTATTGCCGTCGAAAGGAGGAGAGCGGGAACTAGTTGTAAGCTGGAAAAGCGCATTGTATTGCCTTAGAATCGACGAACCTACAAGATAATAACAATAGCTTATAGTGTACGACATTTTACAATTTTAGACAAGGTCATTTCCGTCTTGTTTCAGGTATTCGAGAGTATATCACTCAATAGTCTAAATCAGTTGAGCGTGTAGGGAGTGGTGTCAGGATTGTCGATTTCGAGGAGATCGTAGGCGGCGGTGCGTAGGATCGATTCGCAGTCAGAGGCGAAACCCAGAGTTCCATAGTATCGCTGTGCTCCATCGACTTCGTAGCCGCCTCGGGTAAATTCAATGGCGGTTGGAGCGTAGTTCCAGCAGCCGTTCGTGTATCCCATCGCGATAACAGGCGTTCCGTTTTGCCGTATGAAATCGAGCTGGTATTTCACGAACATCTCCGCGGGAAAACCGATCAGTTTAAGCCCGCCCAGGTTCAGGCACTGGATTGTGATCTCCTGAAATTCCGAGAAATCCGGATTACTCGCATACGCTGACGCATCTCGCGCCCAGTTGATGCACCCTTCCAGAAAGTTGATGCGGCCCTGACTAACTCCGAGAGCGATCTCTTCAGCCAGTTTCGACTCCCAGAGCGCCAGCTCTTTCATGCACTCCTCCAGTGGGGGAGGCGGTCGCATAGGCAGCTTTACGGTAATCTCCCTGCCACTCAGAGTGTCTTCCATTCTGCCGTGTGCGTTCCAGCGGGCGGTGTGTGCCGCATCTGCGACCAGTCTGCCCGCATAGTCGACCGCTTCCCAGGTGCTTCGCCGGTTCGGGTTGATATCTCCGCAGCAGCCCTGCAGGAACATTGGGAGAGCATTCGGAGCGATACCGGTCTCCTTAGTTTCAGAGTGAAAACGATTTTTAAGGTGAGCAACTGCCGCGCCGGGCCAGTCTGCGGTGATGTGGAGATTATCACCTTCCATGGTAGTAGGATGGCAGGCATGGGAGAAAAGGAGCGCAAAGGTTCGGCCGTCGGTGCCGTTGATGCTGAGCGTCTGCACGAGAGGCGCGACCGGCCCGCCGTAGTTTCTGCCGATAGTGATCTCGTTGGTGGAAGTTCTTTCCCGCCGGCTGATTCCGATCTGGACCGTCGACTCCCCATAGCTGAGCTGCGCGGGAACCATCTCATCCGCTGCCTGCTTCGCCGCGCCAATCAGCTTTCGGATGAGGATATCAACGTACACTTCATCCCGATTTCCCATGCCGCGAAACCCCCGCAGCGATGGCCCACCGTGTGTATGGGAACAGTTCAGCATGATCGCCGAAACAGGAATACCAAGCCGTTCCGAAATTCCCTCGCGTACCGCGATGACAACTTCCGGCGTCAGGCTGATCAGATCGATCGATAGGACCGCCAGACGGCACTCTCCATTGTCCAAAACCAGCGCGCGAGCAAAGAGATCGTCGTGGACGCCCACCGCGCCAGTCGGCCGATTGGCGTACCCGCTCAGCCAGACTCCAATCGGCGGCGTGATATTAGTCTCGCAAACTCCTGCAAATAGTGACACATCAAACTCCTGCTATCTAACTGAAATTGAAAATCTCTGCGTTGAATAATCCTGGAAAAGTTGAAAACCTATCCCTCACAAGATGTGTTGATTCCGCACAGGGTGGATCAACGGCAAATGTGCCCACAATTGGCTTTTATCCGCATTTAACTTTTTCCGATATCGTGTAATGTATTCATCGTGCTTTTACTGCAAAGTAATATATCGAGTTCTAATCCAATTGAAAATTTTGAATATGGTTATTCTATTTGTCGTCTTCAATCGGAATTACGCAATGCTCCAATGGTATCACCAGTTCTTTCCAGGTAGACACTAGCGTAAATACTTATTGATTGCCACCCCGTCATCATTTGTCCCCAACTGTTGATTAGCATTTTACTTCCTTCAAATTCAACATACTCACTATCTAAAATAGAAGCAAATGACATTTTTTTCTTCTGAGTATATACTCGATCTCCAATCTTAATTCTTCCTTGAGCGATGAGATCTTTCAAGCGCATTCTGCTACCTGAATTCTGTATTACTTCAACTTCTGAAATTGTTGCAAATCGCTTACTCATTTCCGTCAATCGATCCGATGTATGTTCTTCGATTAATGCGAAAAGTCGATTTGCTCGCTCATCAAGAAAAGCTTTAAAGAATGTACTCCAAATGCCATCTTCTATAATTTCATGCGGTATAAGATGAGAGGATAGACATTCTGGGAGATTTCCGTTACGTCCAGCGATTTCTCTCATATAAACAGTTGGCGATTTTTTACCTATTGTTATATTCGTCAACTTAGGAATTAGAGTTCGATTCAACACGCAATCCACTAGCTGCTCAGCCTCTTCTTGAGATATGTCCAGATCATTTGTATTTGCAATATACGCCCTGGGGTAGATATGATGATCTTCTAAGGCCATCGAAATTGTGAGGGTTTGAGTATTATTCCAATCTTTCAAACCTTTGGATGCGAAGTTGAGAAGATTTAAGACCCCGCGATAAATGCTGCTGGCTCTGCGTGTATAACTAAACAGATCTGAGGGTTCAGTTACCAACGGCCGGAGTTTACTAAAATATCCACGTGCACTAATTCGCTCACTATTTGCGATCTGTAACATTACTGCGCAATCTTGAATAATTGTCTCATTAGATGATGTGCTATAGCGATTAGCAAAAATTGAAGACCAATACCAGTATTGAATGAATTCTTTCTGATCTTGGCTCATTTGTCCAAAGCTTTTGATCTTTCGCAGAAAAACCATGAGTGGAATCAGCATATTTTCAGAAGGCATCCAAGATTGAGAAAGAATATAATGTTGGTCAGCGAGATAAGATAAAACATCTTTATATAGTCTGCATATCTCATCCCAATGTTTTTGAAAATCCTCTGCATCCAAGTTCTCCAATATATGCTTCTTATCTATCTTAGTTGGCCCTTTGCCCTCAGTCGAAACGATATACGCAATGGCTCTAATAATCAGTTCACGGTTGAGATCAAATTGACTTCCACTCTTAAACTCATCGATTTTTTTTCGTAAGTTGAAACCATGGTAAAGTTTGGCAGCAAGAATATCAGTAAAATTAAGCTGAATACCTCTGCTATTACTTCTTTCGAAGAAAATACAGAATTTATCGAGACTCATATCAAGCATATAATAGGCAACCATTTTCTGTTTCATGAACAAGTCTATTATATTCTTCAGAGCTTTCCTATAAATTTTTTGTTGAATTTTGAGTTTCTCAGAATCCATACACTTAATACAGTCTTGACCGTACAGGGTTTTTGCAAAAAACTGTTCACGAATATCGTCGTCGTCCAGATTTCCTATCTCTACATTATACGCATCGCTTAATTTTAGTGATAGGTGGCTGATACTTTCCTCTCCTCCGATTTCTTCTAACATATCTTCCAATTCAATCTGAGCAATTTTATTTACATCTATGTCATTTTTAAGAATCAAAAATATATTATCGTTTCCTTTGCCTGTGATAGCACGATAAAGTGAGGTAATCCGTTGCTGTCCATCTAGAACAACTCTCAAATTATTAGTCTGTACTTCAATCTTGATTTGATCTGAGGTGTAGTCTCGAGTTGAAAGTGATATTCGACTTCCAATACCTTTTCGTGGCCGTTTATCAATTTCTCGAAGTGTCATGCCAAAGGAGGGCTTCCCATATATAAGTGTTCCAATAAAAATCTCCCTAATCAATGAGTCAATCAAATCATAAGTCTGTTCGAGCTCCCATCTGAAGTCACGTTGAAATTCAGGAAGCATAATACTTCCAGAATCTACGCCTTTTATTATTTCAAATAAAGACTCTGTTTGGCTTTGATTGTCGTTCAATAGAATGTCCTATCACAAGGAATAGTTGAAACACGGGATCGGCAGCTAATGAAAAGGGATGATGGCTGGCATAAAAGGTACAGCTATCATTAATTTAAAAGTGTAATCAGCTCTCATCGCTCGTATATTTATCCTTGAGGCTCGCGACTATCGCGGGATCTGCAAGGGTGGTGGTGTCGCCGAGGAGGCGGCCTTCTGCGATATCTCGGAGCAGGCGGCGCATGATCTTACCGGAGCGGGTCTTGGGGAGATCGGCGGTAATGATCACATCATCCGGACGGCAGATCGGGCCGAGTTTCTTGCCGACAAACTCCTTAAGTTCCGCACTCAGGGCAGCGATGGCTGATTTATCACTTGAATCGGGAGCAAACTCCTCTCGAATAATGACGAACGCCACCGGAGCCTGACCTTTGACTTCGTGTTCTCTGCCGATAACCGCAGCCTCCGCAACCGCCGGGTGCTCCACCAGCGCGCTCTCAATCTCCATGGTGCTGATGTTATGTCCGGCCACCAGCATGATATCATCCACACGGCCGAGCAGCCAGAAATTGCCATCCTTGTCGCGCAGCGCTCCGTCTCCGGGGAAATAGAGGCCGGGGAACTTGCTCCAGTAGACCTGCTGATACCGCTCATCATTGCCCCAGAGAGTACGCAGCATGGAAGGCCACGGTTTCCGAATCACCAGAATACCTTTCTTGCCTTCCGGGACAGTGACGCCCTTCTCATCGACCACATCAGCCACGATTCCTGGGAAGGGACGGGTGGCTGATGCCGGTCTGGTATTGGTGATGCCCGGCAGCGGCGAGATCATGATGGAGCCGGTCTCGGTCTGCCACCAGGTGTCCACAATCGGGCAGCGGCCTTTGCCGATATTTTCGTTGTACCAGAGCCACGCTTCGGGGTTGATCGGCTCTCCCACGCTGCCGAGGAGGCGCAGACTGGAGAGATCGCGGCTGGCAGGCAGGTCCGCGCCCCACTTCATACAGGTGCGGATGAGAGTCGGTGCGGTGTATAGAATTGTGATTTTATGCCGCTCGATCATCTCCCAGAAGCGGGCTCGATCTGTATTCTGCGCATGAGAAACCGTACCTGCTCCGCCCTCGCTCACGCCCCAATCTGGCGAGCCTTCGTACATAAAGACCGTCGCGCCGTTGGCGAGGGGACCGTAGACCACATAGGAATGCCCCGTCACCCAGCCGATATCAGCCGTACACCAGTAGAGATCGGTGTCCTTGATATCGAAAATCCATTTTGTCGTGGCGTAGACACCAGTGAGATATCCGCCCGTGGTGTGCAGAATCCCTTTCGGTTTTCCGGTGCTGCCGGAAGTGTAGAGGATGAATAGAGGGTCTTCGGAGTCCATCGGTTCGGCAGGAAATTCGTCGGAAGCGTTCTCCATGAGTTCGTGCCACCAGAGATCACGGCCAGCCTGCATCGCGATTCTCGCAGCTTCGCCAATTCGTTTCAGGACTACCACGTTGGTCACGGTCGGGCAGTCAGTTACAGCGTCGTCGGTAGTATGTTTCAGAGGAACGATCTTGCCGCGCCGCCAGAACCCATCGGCGGTGATGATCAGTTTCGAGCCGCAGTCGATCGTCCGCTCTTTGAGAGAATCCGCCGAGAATCCGCCAAATACCACAGAGTGCACCGCCCCGATGCGTGTGCAGGCCAGCATTGCTACGGCCGCTTCAGGAACCATAGGCATGTAGAGCGTGACACGGTCACCTTTCTTGATTCCAAGTGATTTGAGGACACTGCTGAACTTCCGGACTTCGTGGGCCAGTTCGCTGAATGAGATTGTTCGCTGATCTCCCGGCTCGCCTTCCCATACAATGGCAGGTTTGTTGCCGCGCTCCGCAAGCTGTCGGTCCAGGCAGTTCACACTGACATTCAGTTTCCCGCCAATAAACCATTGCGCATGCGGCGGATTCCATTCAAGAATTTTGTCCCACGGCTTCGACCATTCCAGCTGCTTTGCCCAGTCGGCCCAATATCCCTCGGAATCGGCTTCGGCCCGCGCATATATCTCTGCATCCTGCGCATTTGCCTGCTGTGCGAACGCCTCCGGCGGTGCGAAACTAATATCCTGCTGCCACTCCTCCGCGGCTGACGATTTATCGGAACTCATTTACCATTCTCTCCTTTGTGAATCTCTGCCAATCATGAGATGTTTTTTCGACAAGGCTGGCTAAAAATCCTGCGAAATTCCAGAATTACGAATGCACCTATTTTCATAAATATGCATTAAACTCAAATAGGTAAAAACGTATAAAGCAATATTTCTCACATTGCAATGGTATCCGGCAGGTATTTTGAGATATGGCACAGATTATGCACGTGAGGTAAACAGGTCAAACAACAATATTTTCCTGGAGGTTTTGATATGTCTGCATCCTCGAGAACCATGCTGTTCACAAATCTGCGCCGCATCTATCGAAAAGCTCGAATAAGAAATCATGAGGAAAGGTCTGCTCGTACGCCGCTCATCTCACGTCGCAGTCTGCTGAAAGCATCTTCCTCTGCTCTTATGTCGGCATCTCTCAGCAGAGCATTGCCCTCGATGGCTTCCTCGTCCTCTCCTAGAATTGTGATTGTCGGCGCAGGCATTGCAGGTCTTAATGCAGCCTACACCCTCAAAAAAGCAGGTATTCACTCTACACTCTATGAAGCCTCCAGCCATATTGGAGGCCGTATTCAGACCAACTATAACGATCTTGGACGAAATCTCTATGTGGAACTTGGAGGCGAGTTTATCGACAGTGACCACGATGATATGCTGTCACTTGCTGACGAGTTCGGACTGGGCCTCATTGATACTCAGGCTCCGAGCGAGGATGGCCTGCAGGTGGCCTACTTCGGAGAAGGCAGACTTCGCTCTGAAGACGAAATGATTGCAGCATTCCAGCCTCTCGCGGCAATTGTCGAAGCAGACTACAACCAAACGAGCGATAACATCACCTACAATAGCCACTCTAATTTCGATAGGCAGCTCGATCTCACCAATCTGCAGGACTATCTGACCAGAGCCAATATCGAAAGCTGGCTCTACAAGATTCTGGAAGCGGCCTATGTGAACGAGTATGGACTGGAATTAGTAAACCAGTCCAGCCTGAACTTTGTGTGGACCATAGGTACCGATACCTCGAATGGTTTCGAAATCTATGGTGAGAGCGATCAGCGATATAAAATCCTTGGAGGCAATCATCTGATTCCGAAAGAACTGGCCCGGCGTGTTAGCGACCGCACCAAACTGGAGAGTTCGTTGGAAGCGATCAAGCACAACGGTGATGGCACTTATCAGATGACTTTCCAGACCAAATCCGGAGCACTGCGCGACGTGATCGCTGATTTTGTGATTCTCTGCATCCCGTTCACAATACTTCGGAATATAGATATCCGTGTGACTCTTCCTGCATCAAAAAAACGCGCTATCAATGAGCTTGGCTACGGTACAAACGCAAAAATGATAATGGGTTTTGAAAACAGGAATTGGAGAGATTTAGGATACGGCGGTGATTCTTATGCGGATCTGCCTTATCAGTCGGGATGGGACAGCAGCCGTTTACAGACTTCAACCCACGGAGCATACACTGCCTTTGCCGGCGGCCAGCAGGGCCTTAATTATGGTTTAGGCACCGTGCGGGAGCAGTCCCTTCGGCTGCTTCCCGGCCTGGATCAGGTATTCCCTGGAACGCAAAAAAGCTGGACCGGAAAGTCTTTGCGGGTATTCTGGCCGGATAACCCATTCGTGAAGGCAAGTTACGCATGTTACACCCCCGGGCAGTGGACCAGCATCAGAGGTGCGGAAGGCTCGACCGTCGGAAAAATCTATTTCGCCGGGGAGCATACCAGCCTGGACTGGCAGGGCTTTATGAATGGAGGCGCTGAATCTGGCCGCATTGCTGCGGAAGGAATCATTTCCAGATTGAGCTAGATGTCCAGCTTTAATGCGCTCGGTTGGAAGCTATATCGTCCAGTTGAACCATAATGGCAGTCCGCATTATTTAACTCATGTTATGCAGTCAAACACTTCAGTAAGATTATGTAAAAATTTTCCGGAATGCAGTCGATTGCATGATAGAACCAATGTAATCTGCGCTAATCTGAGTAATCTGTAGATAAAAAATCTGAGGTACTAGCGAATAAGATATTTAATATGCGAAGGTTTTAAAAGCATTTTAACCACAGATTACTCAGATTAGCGCAGATTACCGATTCAGGATCAACGATTTTATATGCTCAGGCGATGGATTTGAAATTCCATTTCTGTAACGTTCCTATCTGAAAACACTGATAAAATCTATGAGAAGATGGCTGCTTTGAACTGCTCTCCTGCGTAACATCCGTTATGTATAATAAATAGCAGGAGTTCCATTAGAGGAGACTATTAGTTGAGCAATTTTCGATTAAACTCGGAACTACGTAAACCTATTCTGGGCGCGTTCATTGCAATGTCGCTCCCAACAGTGGTTCACATCTATCTCATTGTATCCAAACAACGAACTGACAGTTCGGAAATGATAGTTAGTATCGCCCAGGTCGCTGTAAATATTTTGTGCGGAATCTATCTTTATATAATGAGCCGCCGAAGATGAACTGAGATATAATCATCATTTTCATCTGCGGTATAATGTAAAAGGAGGTTATCTATGTCAGCGCCATTACTTGAATTAGAAGGAACAAAAGAAGAAATCATAGCACAGTTGCCTGATTTCAATGGACAGCGCATGCATGTTACAGAAAGATTTTCACTGCTTATCTCATCTTGAACTTCTTTTCAGCGGACGGCACATCTGCATAAATCGTGAAGTCTAATAATTATGTGCACGAACTATACACTCAGTAAACTTAAAAAAGAGGTAGAAGCCCGATTCAAAGTGGAAAGCGCTGTGGATATTCTGCCGGAACGAACGAGTAATTTTCCTGCCGAGATGGTTCCTGTGGTGACCCAGAACAATCTGAGAACATTGGAGCTAATGAAATGGGGGCTCATTCCGTCCTGGGCAAAAGATGCTTCCATCGGAAAGAAAATGCTCAATGCCCGGGTCGAGACTATCGCAGATAAACCCGCATTCAAATCCGCTCTTTTAAAACGGCGCTGCCTCATCCCGGCAGACGGTTTTTATGAGTGGCATACAGAGGGCAAACAAAAGATCCGGTATTTCATCCATCTAAAAAGCTCTGGACTGTTTGCATTCGCCGGCCTTTGGGAGCAGTGGAACGATCCAGAGGGTGGACCGCTTCATAGCTGCACGATGATAACCTGTGCGCCAAATCCCCTGATGGCAGCAATTCATAATAGAATGCCTGTGATATTGCGGGCGGAGGATGAAGATCGATGGCTGAGTTCAGAGTTAACTCGGGCTGAGGATGTTCTGCCGCTGCTTCAACCCTACAATGAGTTCGAGATGGAATCTTATATTGATGAGAAACCTAAAAGAGAGTTGTCTCCAAATCAAGCGAGTTTTAACTTCACTTAAAATTAAATTTCATCAAGTTATGAAAATCAAAGCTTTAAATCAGAGTTAAAACGCTATTTTTTACGTTGGAGCAGATTGGGAACCACGATCGAGAAGATGAGCAGAAGCCCGATAACGACCAGCTGACTCTCTACTTTGATATTCGCCAGCCCCATCGCATTGCGCAAAATTCCAATGAGAAACAGTGCCGTAACCGTACCAAATATAGTTCCCCGTCCTCCGAAAATATCGGTTCCACCCAGCACGACTGCTGTTATCGCATCCAGTTCCAGCCCCGTTCCCATATCAAATCTTGCTACACTGAGCCGAGATTCCAGCATCAGCCCCGCTGCTCCTGCCATAAAACCCGACAGCGTGAACAGCCCGATTAAAATCGTGCCGTTGGGAATGCCGCTGTAACGGCTTGCGGCAGCGTTGGTGCCTATGGCGACTGTCCATCTTCCGAGGATATGCTGGTGCAGCAGCAGACCGAAAACCACGGCGCAGATTAGAAAGATTCCCAGAGGAGCAGGAATAGGGCCGGCCAGATGCCGGTAATCGATACCTGCGAACCAATCCGGAAAGCTGCCCACAGAGTGATCTCCAATGATTATCTGGGCAAGACCCCGGTAGAGCGCAAAAGTTCCAAGGGTTACAGCAAGCGAGGGCAGTTTCAACCGGACAATCATCAGACCGTTAAATAGGCCCAGAAGCCCGCCAAGAATCAGTCCCAAAATCATTGCTGCGCCAAACGGCAGATGCATCTTTGCGTGCATCAGCGCAGTAACCGATGCGACGAGAGCCAGTGTGGAAGCAACCGAGAGATCGATATTGCCGCTGATGATGATGAAAGTCATCGCCAGCGCGATCAGCCCGGTCTCCATATAGAGCGAACTGGCATCCAGCAAATAGTCTCTATCGAGAAAGAATGGCGAGAGCTTTGCGCCGACGAAAAACGCAATTCCCAGCAGAATTAAGACCACCACTTCACGATTGAAACGAAATGCGGCAAACTTGGCCAGGGGAGATCGCACTTTTGCTGCGGTTCGCGTTCGGCGCTGCAACGTCTCGACGCCAGATGATGAGGGTTCGAATTCAGGCACTAAGCTCCCTCCGTCACAGCGCGGCCAAACTGTTTACGTACGGAAGAATCGACTACCAGAACGGTAAGAATAATCGCCCCATACACAGCAAGCTGGTAGAATGCAGAGAATCCAACGACGGTGAGCGCATTATTGATGACGCAGAGCAGCAGGCAGCCGAGAGTAGTTCCGAGAACTGAGCCGGAACCGCCGAAAACATCTGTGCCGCCAATAACCGCCGCAGCGATAACGCTGAGCTCGAATCCTACGCCGGTTTGCCCCGGGTTGACAAAGCCGTAACGTGAGGCATAAAGCACTCCTCCCACTCCTGACAGCAGCCCGGTAACTGCAAAACACAAAAACACGACCTGCTTCACTGGTATTCCTCGAAGCCCCGCTGCAACCGGGTTATTCCCAATCGCATAGATGGCTCGTCCGGTCCGACGATAGCGCAGAAACAAATGAGTTATTATTGCCACAGCAATCGCGATGAGCACATGCCAGGGAATTCCTATTGGCGAAGTCTGCGAGAGATGAATGAGCACCGGGGGCAGATCGTTCGAATCGACCTGTCGCCCGCCGCTCACAATAAAGACCAGCCCTCGAAATATGCTCATCGTTGCGAGGGTGGCAATGATCGAAGGGACACGCATCCAGGTCACGAGCGAACCGTTAATCGATCCGAGAACGAGACCGATTCCCGCCCCAATCAAGAGGGCAGGCGGAACCGCCATCTCCGGATGAGATTTGAACAGCATTCCCACCATAATTCCGCTCAATCCGATGATGGAACCGACGGAAACATCGATGTTCCGGCTGATGATCACCATCGTCATTCCCATGGCCGTTATCATCAGAAGCGGGAGATCGAGCAGAATGTTTCGGAGATTAGCAATTTCTAGAAAGCGATGCGATTTAATGGTGGCGGCAGCGAAAACGAGGCCGAGAAAAACAAGGATTCCGACTTCACGGAATTTTGCCAGGAACATCCCGAAACTGGAATTTGAAGCTGGCAGAACATTCTCTGCTTCAGTCGCGTGTGGAGCAGAATCACTGCTGCGGACAGCTCGTGTTGCTGCGCTCATGACCTTCTCCTGCGTCGCTACTTCGCGGTCAAATTCACTGGTAATCCTGCCTTCGCGCATCACCAGTATCCGGTCGCTCATCGCCAGAATCTCGGGAAGTTCGGAGGAGATCATCAGAATCGCCATCCCCTGAGCAGCGAGTTCGTTCATGAGGTGATAGACTTCCGCCTTCGCGCCTACATCGATGCCACGGGTCGGCTCATCCAAAATAAGGATTTCAGGCTGGGTAAGAAGCCATTTCGAGAGCGATACCTTCTGCTGATTGCCGCCGGAAAGCTCACTTACAGCCTGATGGACGCTTCGTGCTCCGGTAAGCTGCAGCCGGCTGGTAACTTCTTCGGCAGCAGCTCGTTCTTTCTTTTTTTGCAGCCATCCGGCGCGCGCATACTGGCGAAGCTGAGGCAGCGTGATGTTCTCTGCTATCGACATGGGGAGCAGCAGGCCTTCATGCTGGCGGTCTTCAGGAACATAAGCCAGCCCATTTTGGACTGCTTCGCGCGGATTTCTAATGTGAACCGGCTTGCCATCCAGCAGCACTTCACCGGAATTTATTGGATCGACTCCAAAAATTGCGTTCGCGACCGCAGTTCTTCCAGCCCCAACCAACCCCGCAATACCTACAATTTCGCCGGATCGCACACTCAAAGAAATATCTTCAAAATTCCCGAAACTGGTGATATTTCTAACCTCCAGGCGAACTTCACCCGGAGTATCGGCCTGTTTGGAGAAGAGGGCTGTCAGCGGCCGGCCGACCATCATGCGAATGATATTTTCGGTATCGGTTTCCGTTGGCAGGACGGTTCCAACCATCTCGCCATCACGAAGCACCGTAATCCGATCCCCGATCTCGAACACCTCGTCGAGCCGGTGGCTGATGAAGATGATAGCAGTCCCCTGCGCGCACATCTGCCGCATAATTCGAAAAAGGTCGGCTACTTCACCCGGTGAGAGCGAGGCCGTGGGTTCGTCCATAATAAGGATGCGGGTCTGCTGGGAGAGGGCGCGCGCCATCTCGGACATCTGCTGATTGGCTACGGAGAGGCCGAGCATGGACTGATGCGGATCGAGATTCTGTCCCAGTTCGTTCAGATGCTGTGCAGCACCAGAGTATACTTGTTTCCAGTCGATGAGGCTGGCTGCGCCGCGAACTGGCTGCCTTCCCATGTAGATATTTTCGGCAACATCGAGATTGGGAAAAACCAGCGGCTCCTGGTGCAGCAGCGCAATACCGAGTTTCTGAGCAGCGATTGGTGAGGGGATATGTACTATTGAACCATCTATAAGTATTTGACCTGAATCAGGTCGGTGCACGCCGCTTATGATCTTGGTGAGTGTCGATTTGCCGGCGCCGTTCTCACCAAGCAGGACATGCACCTCGCCCGGGTAGAGATCGAAATCGACCCCTTCCAGCACAGGTGTCCCGCCAAAACTCTTAAATATATTTTTTACCTGCAGTATCGGTTTTAACTCTGCCGCCATATGTTTTACCCAGTAACATAAAACCTTAAAGATATTTACCTTCACTAACAGAAATGCCGAGGAATTTTATGATGTTCTAAAATGCTCATGAATTTGAAATGGAGCTATCTGATTATATTTATGGCTTGACGGTTAGTGTACTGGATTTGCTCAATGTTCCCAAAGTTGAGCTGATTACCGTCTTCTTCTGAATTGCCACCGCCAGACTGGTGATGGGGAATGCTGCTGTTTTACTTCCGGAAGGTATAGTTATTGAAGCAGGAACTGAGGCCGCACTTGCATCACTGCTGTTTAGCGTAACCACTACTCCTCCCATAGGTGCGCCTCCCGAAAGCGTGATGGTACCAATACTGTTTTGAACTCCGCCTTTGACGGTGGTAGGTTTTAAGCTTAGAGAAATGAGAGCGGGCGCTTTCACCGTAAGAGTAGCCGGTTTATTGACTCCGTTGTAGATCGCATGGATGCCGACCGTAATATTCGAACTCACAGCAACTGTCGTGATTGGAAATGTCGTAGAAATCGCTCCGGCAGGTATGATAATACTCGAAGGCAAAGATACAATTTCCGGGGCGGAACTATTTAGATCGATTGCCACTCCTCCCGCCGGCGCTATTCCTGTCAGTTTCACAATCCCCATATCTCCAATGCCTCCGATCTCGGATGACGATTTTAATGATAGTGAAGATAGTTTTGGAGGCTGAACTGTTAGAATAACACTTTTACTGATCCCGCCGAATGAGGCACTTATCGTCGAGGAGGACAGAGTGGAAACAGCATTCGTCGTGATAGGGAATGTGGCAGTAAGTGAGCCACCTGGCACTATGACTGAAAGCGGTACTACTGTTGCAGCGATATTCGTGCTGCTTAGATCAATAGCGAATCCTCCCACAGGAGCTGCAGTGCTCAGATTAACTTTACCGGTGGATGTTTTTCCACCGATCACACTCGTTGAACTCAGTTTGAGCGATAATATTTTAGTCGGCGTAACGAGCAGAGTCGCCTGTTTTGTGATCCCATTGAGCATTGCTGAGATCGTGACAGGAGTATCTACCAAAACTTGAGAAGTGGATACTGAAAAGGCAGCAGAAGTATTCCCTGCAAGAATGGTCACGCTGGAAGGAACCGTAACTGATGGATTCGAACTGGAAAGCGCGATAATGGTATTAGAAGAAAAGATAGTTGAGAGCATAACTGTTCCGATTCCTAAGCTTCCGCTACTCACAATATTTGGTGTGACAGTAAGGTTGACGAGCTCTTCGAAGGATATTTTAGTAACAAATGAATCGAATATTCCATCACCGTTATTCCGTTTTTCAAAAGAACCAATAGTAGTTGGAAAATCTGAAGAAGATGTGACTCCAGTCATAAATATATTGCCAGCAGTATCATTTACAATAGCCAAACCATAATCATCTCCACTTCCTCCAATATATGATGAGTAGATTAGCTCGGATCCATTTGAACTCAACTTAATCGTAAACGCATCAAAATTGCCACCACCAAATTTTGTTTGAATAGCATCATTAGTTATCGGGAAATTCGAGGAAGTTGTTTTCCCTGAAACGTAAGCGCATCCACTAGTATCAACTTTAATCATTATGCCTTCGTCATTTCCAGATCCACCAATATAGGTTGAATAGTCAAGGGCGGATGCATCTATGTTTAACTTTGTTACAAAGACTTCACCGGAAAGACCGCTACTTGTCATTTGGAAAACGCCTTGTGATGTCGGAAAATTTGATGAGGAAGTTGTTCCTGTCACATAAGCATGCCCATTATCATCGACAGCAATGCTGTTGCAATAATCATAATTCAAACCACCCAGATAGGTTGAGTAGATAAGTGACGAACCATCCACACTTAACTTTGTTATAAATGCATCCTGTAGACCATGTAAGACAGTCTGAAAAGCACCAGCGGAGGTTGGAAAATCGATAGAGTAAGTAGATCCTGTAATATAAGCATTTTCATTGCTATCTACTGCAATACTATAGCTATCGTCATTAACTGAACCTCCAAAATAAGTCGAATACAGAAGAGATGATCCATTTGTACTTAATTTTGTGATATATGCGCTATGTTGCCCAGGCAGTGCTGTTTGAAATGCTCCAGCAGTGTGGGGAAAGTTCAAGGAATAAGTTGTTCCGGTAACATAAGCGTTCCCGATTTTATCGACTGCAATACCATATCCGTAATCAGTATCTGATCCTCCAAGATATGTCGAATATAGTAGAGCAGAACCATCCAAACTAAGCTTGGAGACAAATGCATCTTGATTCCCAGCAAGTACAGTTTGAAACGCTCCAGGAGTTACCGGAAAGCCTCCATCAGTAACGCCAGTGGCATATAAATTTCCAATTTTGTCAAGTACAATTCCAGTACAATAATCTGTGTTGCCTCCTCCGAGATAAGTGGAATATAAAAGTGTGGAACCATCTGCGCTCAACTTTGTAATAAATGCATCATATCCACCGCTGATAGTGTTTTGAAATGCATTTAAAGATGTGGGAAAATTTGTAGAACTCGATAGCCCTGCAATATAGGCATTACCACTTGGCTCCACTACAATACTAAAGCCAGAATCAACATCGGAACCTCCCAAATAAGTGCTGTATTGTAAAGAGGGATCAATTACTAGAAGTTTGCTGGTGTCGTAACGGGCGACTGCAAACTGGACTGATGGAACACCATCTGCTTTTTCAAGTTTGTAGGCGCATGCAACCTGCTGGCGCTTGCCATTGATTGATTGGTATGTTACCGGCTTATGCCAGCAGACTGTACCTGAATCCGTTTTCAAGGCAAGATAGCCATCGTCAGTAATGGTTGAATTGGATGCCCCAGAAAAAGCGAGTTTGATCTGCCTCGGATCGGCTCCGGGCTTTACCACGAAGTCATACTCAAGCTTCCCATCCTTAGCACCGTAATAGACCATATCTACGCCTTTATAGATACCGGCAAACTTCGCTTTCCGAAAAGTGGGGATTTTCGAATGCCATTTTTTCGGGTCGTTCCCATGAAAATAGTTGACGATACCTTGCAGCTTTTCAATTCCAGCAGTCTGAACCGGCTTTCTAGTGCCAGTCAGTTTCATGCGTAAGACAGAGAATTTTGTTGGGGAAAGCTTTTCCAATTCATTTTTATGCTTCGGGTCGAAACGTTCGATTGGAGATCGAGTGCCAATTTTTCTCTGTGGAATAGTCAGTACTGCTTCTGTATCAGTGAGAAAAAGAGTTCCGCTGCCGGTTTTGGCGGTAAATCGAACACGACGATCGGTCTGTCCCATATTCGGTTCGAACTGCAACGGCAGTCTGCCATAACCCGAAATCAACTTTGTTTTCAATGCAGTCGAAGGTTCCGAAGCATTTTTTGTTTGAGCGGATACATTAACTGATGAAAAAATTACTGCAATAAGAGTGAACAGCATTAATCTAGTCTTCAAGTGGCTCTCCATACGGCAGCGTTAAATCAAATTTTAGCAAATGCACATCTGCTCCAAGCTTGTTTGGTTCTCGAAGAGGAATGGTCGGGGACATATATCTTTCAAGTTTAATTTTGCACGACGGGATGAATTTGTTCGCCTGGCGGCTTGCTGCTGAGAGAGTTTTTCGGACACGATTTTCGACAATCACACCTGTCGCAATGCGTGGGAATCACACTCGGCGGATCGCCACCAAGCTAAGGAATTCATTCCGTCGTAAATATTCGGTGAGGTTCACTCTACTACGAAAGTGTAGTCTCCAGAGCCGATTTCGTAGAGCGCAGAGTCTGCTTCCCGTCGCAGGAACTTAATTCCAGGAGAATCATTAACTGGCCTGCCGCTCTCTGTGATCTGGGAAGAAGCTCTTGACGGAATATAGACGGTCGCGGTAGTGTTCGGAGGAACCGTTACTTTCCAGATAAAGTTGGTGCCGTCCAGCTTCCAATCACTCACAATCCTGCCGGAAATAGAATCGTAGGAGGCTTTCGCATAGGTCAGCCCGCCGCCGGGAATCGGATGCATGAGGATGTGTTTATAGCCAGGCTGATCCGGGTCGGTATCGATACCGGCCACTGTGCGATACAGCCATTCCCCCACGGATCCAAGGGAGTAGTGGTTAAACGAGTTCATGCCAGGATCCTGAAAACCTTTTTCCTTAGTCCAGCCGTCCCATCGTTCCCAGATAGTTGTTGCGCCCTGCCGGATAGAGTAGCCCCAGGATGGGAAAGTATCCTGATTAAGGAGGTTGTAGGCAACGTCTGCACGACCGATCATCGTCAATGTCGGGCAGAGATAACCCACGCCTACGAAGCCAGTTGAAAGGTGATTCTTACGCTTCACCACGATATCATTGACCAGTCTGTCGGCAGCCATACCCCGTTTTTCTGGCGGCAGAAGGTCGAACCACAGGGCCAGTATATAGCAGGTCTGCGTATCGCCTTTGATGAGTCCTGTATCGGAGACATAGGCTTTGTTGTAGGCAGCCTTGATATCCTGAAAAAGAGCCTCGTACATTTTGGCGTCGTCCGTTTTGCCCAGCGCCGCCGCCATTTTAGATAGCAGCCGGGTGCTGTATGCAAAGTAGCTTGTGCCCAGTACATCTCGCGGCATATCGGCATCGATATTCAGCCAATCGCCAAAGTTGTTGTTGCTATGGTTGACCCAGAGAAAGTTCGGGTTGACGGAGCGGATATACTCGATCCATTTCGCCATAGCATCGTAGTGCTTCGCGATCAGAGAAGTATCGTCGTAGGATTTATAGACTGTGTACGGAACGATGACGCCTGCATCGCCCCACGCAGGAGCGCCATCCGAATTATCACCCACACGCGGCGAAACATCGGAGAAGCCGCCTTCCGGCGACTGCGCATCCACCACATCCTGCACCCACTTATTCATAAATCCGGCAACATCCATATTGTAGCAGGCCGTCCGAATGAATATCTGCGCGTCGCCCATCCACCCCAGCCGCTCATCGCGCTGCGGGCAGTCAGTGGGTGATTCCAGGTAGTTTCCGGTCTGGCCCCACACGATGTTGTGCTGCAGTTGATTGACAAGCGGGCTCGAGCAGGCAAACTTCCCCGTTGTTGGGGTATCGGAATGGATGACAATTCCAGTCACCGCGCTTTTATCCGGCACTCCGGGGAAGCCCATCAGCTCGATATAGCGGAAACCATGGAAAGTGAAAGTAGGTTCGTAAATCTCTTCGCCGCCGCCTTTGCAGGTGTAGTAGTCGGTGGCTTTTGCGCCGCGAAGGTTGGTGGTATAGATGCTTCCATCCGGATTGAGCATCTCGGCGAAGCGCAAACGGATTTTATCGCCGGCTTTGCCGTTCACTTTCAATCGTGCCCAGCCTACCATATTCTGCCCCAGATCGAAAACATACGATCCTTTGGGATTCTCTTTGATTGTTTTCGGGTAAAGGGTATCGAGATGGCGAACCTGCGGACCGGGTGGTGCAACGAGAGGCACATCTCCTATCGGTTCGGCATGAGAAGCAGACCATTTGCTGTCATCGTAACCCGGTGAACTCCAGCCAGCCAGTTCCAATCCGGCGTTGTAATCTTCCCCCATGAGAAGGTCGGAGGAGCGAATAGGCCCTTCTGAAGATTTCCAGCTGTCATCGGTCACCACATTCAATTTCGTGCCGTCGTCATAGGAGATTTCGAGCTGTGCCAGGCCGAGTGCGTAGGGACCGTAGTTTTGCCTGCCTGCAAGCCCCACGTACCCGCAGTACCAGCCATCTCCCAGCATCATTCCTATCGCATTATCCCCCTGATGAACGTCTTTCGTGACGTCGTAGGTCTGATACTGAATGCGTTTTTTGTAGTCAGTCCAGCCGGGAGTGAAGATATCTCTGCTGATTTTATTACCGTTGATGGATATTTTGTATAGACCGCGAGCGCTGGCATAGAGTCTGGCTCGGATAATATGCCTGGGCGCATTGAAAGTCTTCCGCAGATAGGGAACGGGCCCGGAAGGGGCAGAAGATTTGGACATTGACCAGGGTGAATCTCCGACACTGGCTACTTCCATAGAAGGCTGCCAGGAGAAATCATCAAATGTCGTTTTCAGCCAGCCATCCGATGCGTTCTGGTTCGTTTTCCAGGTGGAGGAAGTGGCAATGGTTCGGTGCGAACCATCTGCAAGTGCTATGGTGAGATACGCTGCGAGGCCTGCCGGGCCGCCATCGTTACCTGCGGCAATAGCGATTACATTCTGACCGGAGTGCAGTAATTTGCCTGCATCGATATCCTGAAAACTCAGAAAACCGCCGCCTTTTCCGGCTAACTGCCCATTTATCATTGCCTCGAACGTATTATCGACAGCCACATGCAGATGCGCTGATGTAACTGCCCCTGCAGGCAGCACAAAGAGTGTTCGGAAATAGCGTGTTCCGATTGGCGCGTCTTCACGCGGGCTGCCTTCCGGAAACCATATCCATTTTACATCTGAGAGAGTGTCGGGAGCGATCGGTTTTTTGGGGAAAGTAATCCAGGAAGCTGCCCAGTCGGCTTTATCAAGCAGGCCCATCTCCCAGCTGGCGGTTTTGCTCCACTGCCCGGCGTGGTCGTTTCCATC
>JBBRDM010000067.1:0-25015 GCA_038203935.1 Chthonomonadales bacterium | reverse complement strand
GGCAGCAGAGTTAATCCGAAGACCACTCGAGAGCTTTTCAATGCTGGAGCTAACGGCTTGTGAAACATTGTTCAGGTTGCGCAGCGCGTTGAGCGCTGTCACGTTAGTGTTGATATTCAATCCCATTTTTGTCTGTCTCCTCCATGATTTGCCCGTTGACTCAATGTGATTGCGTCATGTATTCGGCATCCTGCCGATGCGGGCTGTCCCCTTCCGGGGAACAGTGGTTAAAGTAGGTTTTTATTAGAGTGAAGAGGGGAGGATACTGCGTTCCCTTCCATTATATCGGGAACTAGGAAAGAGTTTTATAGGTGTTTTTTACTCGGAATACATGTTCTGGCAAATAAACATAAAAATGGCCGGCTGCAGATGCAGCCGGCTCTAAGCGGACAGCCATGTTAAAGGCTGAAAGAGATCTATCTGAGCAGCGCTAATACCTGCTGCGGAGCCGTATTGGCCTGCGCCAATACAGAAGTGCCAGCCTGCTGCAGGATCTGATTCTTAGTCAGGTTGACAACCTCAGCAGCGACGTTGGTATCCCGAATCTGGCTCTCGGAGGCAGAAAGGTTCTCTACCCCGACACCCAGATAGCGAACGGTGCTTTCAAGAGTATTCTTCTGGAAGGCTCCAAGGTTGGCCCGGAGCTGTGATACCTGGGAGATCGCTTCATCGGAAATAGTAATTGCCTGCGTCGATCCGGTGGCGGTCGTCACGTCGACAAGGGCTAAACTCTTGCCTGAGATGGTTGTATTACCCAGATTTACTGCCCGAATATTACCGAGCGTTGCATTCACCACCTGCCCCGCATTTCCACCAATCTGGAACTGAAGGCTGCCTGCGGTCACAGTAGCCTGAGTTTTGGCCGCTGGATTCAAGTTGCCCGCCGTAGTCAGAAGCAGTGAGTTGCCGTAAGTATCAGAAACTCGGAGTCCGGAATCGGTAGCAGATCTTCCTCCGGTGAAGGTCGATACTACGGTGGTAGTTGCGCCATTGACAAGTCCCCAGGCTACTACGGTGGCGGTAGCATTGAGTCCGGCTACAAATGTTCCAGCGACGCCTGCCAGAAGTGTAGAACTTTCCGATTCATTAATAATGAAGTTCTTACCAAAGTTCTGCTGGGTGAGGGTGATTGCTCCGGAACCGTTACCGCTTACAAATCCAGCAGATACTCCTGTAGATTCGGCAACATTATTGATTTTATTGATCAGCGACTGCACAGTGTCTGATCCAACTACCGAGATGGTCTGTCCGTTGATGATTACTGAACCACCAGCTCCTGTCGAGGTGCCGTTCACTGTCGAGATGCTCGCATTGATGGATGCGTAAGTGGCCAGCGCGGCTCCGCTGACACTTGCAAGCGTTGCCGCATTATTTACCTGAACTTGAACCGTTCCATTCTGAGTGGAAACTCCGCCGAAAGTGCCGCCAATGAAGATGCCGCCAAGATCGGTGGTGTCGACAACTGCTGCAGTGATGCCAGAAGAGCCATCGAGCAGATGTTTGGTTCCGAACTGAGTGTTTTGAGCAATCCGGTCGATGGATGCTACTGCAGAGGAAATTTGAGTCTGATCTGCCTGAACCGCAACGATGTCGTTTACACCGGTGTTGGAAGCATGAATTGCGAGCTGCCGGATGTTTCGCAGAAGGCTGTTGACTTCTGTCAGAGCGCCTTCAGCAGTCTTGATTACATTCGTCGCATCCTGTGAGTTTGAGATCGCCTGGTTGAGGCCGTCGATCTGAGCGCGGAGGCTCTCTGAGATGATAAGGCCTGCCGGATCATCGGCAGCGCGGTTGATCCGAAGACCACTGGAGAGTTTCTCGATACTGGAGCTGACAGTTTGAGAAACATTGTTCAAGTTGCGCAGCGCATTGAGCGCTGTCACGTTGGTGTTGATGTTCAATCCCATTATTAAAATACTCCTCCATGACTTGCCCGCTGATACATGAGATCATGTATCAAATTCGGCATCCTGCCGGTTCGGACGGTTTTTCCCGCGTTGCCCCTGTAAACTGTATTGATTTCGTCTTGATAATCTTAACAAATTACATCGGAACAAAAGCGCAGGAAAGAAATTACCAACTCTATTCAGTTGTCCGGGAAAAGCTTGCTTCTGCTTACTTATCCCAAAATCATAATCGGCGTAAAAAAAGGAATATTTAGTGGTAAAGCAAGTATTTTTACGGGGTTTTTTATATACGGAGAATGAAACTGCCTCGATTCCACAGTTCAGAATCGAGGCAGAATTACAATATAAGCCCTTATCAGGCCAGGGGTTCACTCTTAGCAGCTAACTCTTCGGCGAGCTCGAGGTTATTTTTCGCTTCGGTATAGTCGGGGTTTTCCGCAAGAGCCTGCTGGTAAGAAAGTATTGCCGCAGAATATACCTGAGTCTGCACATAGCAGTTTCCAAGCATGAAAAACCCGGGTGCATAGGTCGGTTCTACTTCGAGTCCAGACAAAAAGGTTTCTGCGGCGCGATTATAAAAACCGAGCTTATACAGAAGGTCTCCCGCATTAAAATAGGCGTTCCCATACTTGGGGTTCACCGTAATGGCATCGGAGAAACAGTCGATAGCTTCCGCATCTGAACCAAGGAGTGCCAGGACACGCCCTAAATTGACACAAATTTCTGCCGATTCAGGACGCAGCTTGCGAAGTCTGCTATAGACTTCTTTCGCAGCATCGATAAGTCCCACGTGTTCGCAGCAAGTGGCAAGCTGAGTCAGTACATCGTAGTTGGAAGGATCACTTTCAGCAGCTATTTGTAGATGCCGGAGTGCCGCATTATAATCTTTCATATTCAGCAGCATAGCTCCGATATCCCTGCGGGCTTCAATCATCGTAGGTTTTTGAAGTAATACGGTTTCGAGAGTCTGCCGTGCCTCGCTGAACTTTTTCATTTTTATCCAGCAAACCGAGAGCAAATATCTAGCATCCACCAGGCCGGGCTGCTCGGTAATCGCCAGCTCGCATGCTGTGGCCGCATCAGAATATCGCTCCTGGCCTACCAGCGCCAGCCCTAATCCGTAGCGTGCTTTATACGAGCCCGCACCGGCATCTCCCGTGTTTGCGTACAGGCCGGAACTCTCTTTGCCGAAACGCAGCGCCTTCAGGAATGCTGCTTCAGACTCTTTGTATCTCAAAAGATGAAGCAGGCAGTACCCCCGCGCAAATTCAATCCCTGCCTGCTGAATACCAAGCTGATCAGCTTTCAGGCAGATTTCAAGTCCCTCTTTCGATCGGCTGAGTCGATGATAAGCCGTGGCTAATTCAACTAAATTGGTAACGGTATACTCCTCGGCTATGTCCGGATTCTCCGCGGCTTTTGCCAGATATACCGCTGCATTTTCCATGTCGCCAAAGGTGAAGTAGGCATTTCCAAGGTTGAACAGCTGGAATGTCCGGAATTGAGAGAGTGGGCACTCTTCGACCTCTCGCTTGAGCATCGAAATAAACCGCTGATGCTTATTCCTCAGCGTCATAATTTCGCCGGCATAGCCGAAGTGATCGATTTCGACTCCCGCAAGCGGGACGTATTTATAGCCAAGCGCCATTAGAGACTGGAGATTTTGTTCGTGTATGCGGCCCTGGAAATGCACGCCCGGAAGTCTTCGGAAGACACGGCAGCCGTGATGAACTGCCATCTCCGAGCCTGGTTTCCTCGTGGGTGAAGTCAGCCAGTTGTTAAATTTGATCATAAAAGCGCCGGTATCAGACGGACAGGATTTCAGCGCTTTTTTGAGAATTTCCACACTGCCGGGGGCGAGCTCCTCATCTGCATCCAGCCATATAGCCCAGTTGCCGGTCGCATGTTTCAGAGAGACATTACGCGCTTCTGAGAAGTCTTCGTTCCAGGTGTGCTGTACGATTTTTGCGCCGAATTCGCGGGCGATATCGAGTGTAGTATCGGTCGATCCCGTATCCACAATCACGATCTCATCCACGGCTCCCTGCACGCTTTTGAGACAGTTTCTGAGAAAACGTTCTTCATTTTTTACAATCATGCAGAGAGATATTTTTAGTTTATCGCTCTTTTTATGGGCAGGAACCGGTGGTGAGGACACCGGCAGAATGAGAGAAGACTGAGCAGAATGATAGAGTTCCATCAGGCGTATGTATTCCGGGTCTTTCTTCGCCGCCGATCTATCTTTGTCTGGAAATCCTTTGAGAATTTTCCTGGCCTGTTTCAATACCCCGTTTCTAGCTTTTTCCATGGTCGTGCGAATATCGGCCTGGTCTGGAGTAATAGCCAGGGCTTTCGTGCAGTATGCGCACGCTTCTTCATATCGATTTTCAGAAACCAGTATAAATGCAAGATTATGATAGAAATCGCGTGGACTGGGCGCTATAGCGACCCCGTCACGCAGCATCTCGACGGCGCGCTCTGTTTTTCCGTTTCGGAACAGCGCGACAGCCAGCGCATTGATAACATCCCAGTCTTTCGGGCGTTCCACAAGGCAGGCTTCGAGGGACGAAACTGCAGCTTCCCAGGCTCCCTCTCTAGCCTGGCGTATACCTGCCTGCTTGCGGTCTTCATAAGTATTTACAGATTTTAAAATGGGAGCAGGCGGTGCGGCAGGCCCTCCATTAATTCTCAGATTGCCAAAGCCGGCAGGGAGTGTGATGGACTTTCGCTCGTTGACTTTCTCACTCATCTCCGATAAGGCAATAATTCTTGCAAGTGCAGTCTCCGCAGCATTCGCCCAGGTGTGCTTCGCAGCAATATCCAAAGCGGCCTGACTGCCTTTTTCCAAAGCCTGTTCCGGATTCGCACGCACATATTTCAGCAGCGCTATGAGAGAATCGGTATTGGGCTCTTCCATGAATGGTGTTCCCACAGTCTCCAGGTCACCAATATGGGTTTGCGGCAGAAACTGCCTTTTGCTGTCAATGAGGAAGGCATTCGAATCATTTGCAAAATCGAGCGCAGCCCCAGCGCCGGTTACAATGACAGGCTTGCCGCAGGCCATAGCTTCTGCTATTGGCAGCCCATATCCCTCTCCTCGATAAGGGTGCACAAGGCAGTCGCACGCCTTGTAGAGACCGGCGATTTCTGCATCGGACATATCTTGAGTGAGGTAGACAATGCGTGCGCCGCCAGGTTTCCGCTGCAATGCTTCGATTAAGGTGCTCATTCCCTGATTCGCATAGAAGCTGCTCGTGCCGAAGTCCTTAATGATGAGGCAGACGTCGTCCTTGACTGTAAACGACTTATCGTAGGCATCGAGGAGGATATCGATTCCTTTTCGGCTGATAGTTCCACCAACAAAGAGATATTTGTAGGTTTCCGGGCGGAGGTGGGCTGTTTTGGGGTTCGAATCGAAATCGTAGGGGACTACATCAGGGTTCAGGCGGCTAATATCGACTCCGTTTGGAACTACTACTATTTTTTCGCCAGGCACTCCACTTTCTATATAACAGTCTCGGACATAGCTTGATGGCACCCAGACTTCATCTACGGTGTCTTTAATAGAACTGCACCACTGTTTCGGTGCGGACCCGAATTCCCACGGCAGAATTTCAACCAGGCGGCCAGTGGGAGGCGCGGTGAAATTCGGGGGCCACTTATGACTGATAGTAACCGCCGGCGATTTGATGAATTTCCGCATTGCATCATTCAGGGCAGGGAACCGCGTGCTGGATCCGGTATCAAAAGTGGGAGTTTCATAGTGCTGAATGCCTAGCTCGAAACGGGATTTGAATTCTGGCCTGTCGAGCAGAGCCAGCGAAAGCTCGCGGTTGACCAGAGCCAGACTATGGGTGACGAAGAAGGATCCATTCCAGACAATTCCCTGCTTGGCAGTTTCGATTCTTAAAGGCATTTCACTCTCCGATAGATATAGATTCCGTGCTGATATGTTCTATTTGCTATGCAAAAAATTTAAGTGAGAGTACATGAGTGCATCGAGGTGCTGGGAAACGGGGCTTGCTACAGGCAGTCCGCTGAGTATCCCGTACAATTATCGGAAAACGGTTTGATTAACTTTAGAGAAGTAATGTACGAATGAATGTGAGTGGTGTATGCTAAAATATTCAAACCACTTATCGACATTTCACGTATTGACTATGTGAATAATCATTTTAAACGATTTGCGACCGCACAATTTTTAGAGATGGAGAGGGCAGGCTATGAATAACATGGTCTTCAGTACAAACGGAGATTGGGATTCGACCACTTTGTTCAATAATGGGGAAGAAGTGATGGCGGCACAGCTTTTTGTGGAACTGCATGCGGGACGAGACGATTACGACAGCCCGATTGGCGGCGGCGTAACCTGCGGCGGCGAGATGACTGCAATAGTGCGTCCACAGAACGATCCCCAATCTGAAATCGGTATTTTCCCGGGCAGGCTCGAAATCAATGCTCCCGGTCACTCGCTGGTAATAGAGAACTATCATCCGGCGTTTGCATTTGAAATGACTACCTGTTTATATAATGGGACAGATGTAACCAGAAACGTGATGGATATTATGGTTAATATCGATGCTGTCTCGGACCAGGTAAGCGCATACATCACACTGTTCAAACCGCATTGGATCAGTGCGGATGAAGTGGCTACTTATACTATTTTGTGAGGGTTAAAATTCTATGATTACGATAAGCAGATCTGCTTTGAAGCAAGTTTTACGAAGCGCCACCCTTTTCTTCGTGGTGGGGCTGATAGCTTTGCCGCCGACAGGAGTTCTCGCGAAAGGCAGCTTTGGTGGAGGCGGCCGCAGTTCGTTTGGCGGCGGCGGGGGTAGATCGTTTGGCGGGGGCGGTTCGTTTGGCGGCGGCAGCAGCGGCCGTTCATTCGGTGGCAGTTTTGGGGGCGGCTCAAGCAGATCGACGGGCGGAAGCTTCTTTGGAGGATCGCGCTCCTCAAGCAGCAGTTCTTTTGGCGGTGGCAGCGCTCCGCGTACCAGCAGCTCTTTTGGGGGCAGCCGAAGCGTCGGGAGCTCAGGCGGATCATTCTCCCGAAGCGGCAGCTTTGGCAACTCCGGCATCGGCCGATCCACGAGCATCAGGCCTGGCTACGCAAACAGCCGACCAGTGAGCACCAGCAGCTACTACTATGGCGGCCGCTACGTACCGGCCTACCACTACGGCGGTTTCAGCCACTACAGCTTTTACTGGGGCGCACCCATGTGGTACTACTACACACCGTTCCACCCGGCATTCTACTATGGACCGCCGATGTACTACAACGGCGTAATGTATCCAGGTGAGTTCAGCTGGTCGCATATGATCATCTCGATACTTGTATTCCTTTTCATCTTCTGGCTGATCGGCAAAATATTTTTCAGTCGAAAAGGTGTCCGGTATACCAGTTACTAGAGGATGCATAGAAAGTGAGTTTGCTGCGAAATACATCCGGTAAATTAGTGCTTCCATTAAATTTGTACACTCTGCAAATTTGAATCTTAAAAAGTGAGCGTTTCCTGTTACATCGGAAATGCTCACTTTTTAATTGGCAAACCTAATTAATTTATTCACCAGTTGCGTTCTGTCTGTATAGGCGCTGCCTAAAAGCTCTTTGGATCGATGCAGTTCGGAGCAGTGAGAGAAGTTAAAATGCGTCGAGAATTAGAACGGCTGGTCGCCCCGCATAAATAGGCAATTGCAAACTAAGAATTCGGAGATCCTCAAAATTAAAAAGGGCTATGAAAAGTAATTTTTCATAGCCCTGAATAAGTTTCAAAGGAGTGTGAAGACTTTACAGTGGTAATCGCGCTTCCAGGGTAACCAGAGGATCGCCATAACCTGAGAAATGTATGCCTAGCTCCCCGCTCAGCCGGGAAGTTACATCGACGCCCACGAAAAGCTTTCCTCCAAAACGTGTTACTTTACCAATGTATGGCCCAATTCCAGCTCCTCCATAAAATCGAGTGCCGGTGACGACACCTTTGGAGTAAACTTCATTAATAGTAAGCGGGATGATAGTAGATAAGCCGCCGATATTCGCCGAAACGATTGCGATTGCGTCTACTCTCGTAGAAAAACCTGTTCCAAAACCAAGCCCGGGAATAGTCACATCCGCGCCGCCCACAAATTTAGTCCGCGGCGACACCATAGCGCCCAGGCGGATATGAAAATCCAGAGGGTTGGTCAAAGAAATGCCGCCGCCACCGCCTCCAAGAGCCGAGCTGCTGAGTACACTGCCAGCCAATGCCTGCCGTACGCTATCCACATGCAGCTGTGTATCCAGCGTAGATACTCGCGCCAGTGCAGAAGCTCCTATCAATTGAGGCATGGTGGCCAGCTCATCCGCACTAGATCTGCCCATCGCCGAACATACGGAGGCCACAGATGCAACGGAAGTCAGAACTGCAAGATTTATTTTGTTCCGGAACCGAATATTTTTAAAGTTCATAACAGGTCTCCTTCTATCTAAAAGAAATAGATTCGAACTGAATGGTTCCCGCAATTTCAGAAATCCAGACTGCCCGTCTGATATTTGTACATAAATAGCTCAAACTCCTTCCATTGTACCAATTTTGGCTGGGCAAATACAGCCTGTCAGCTTGACTTTAACCTATGAATCCGTTACACTTTAAAAAACATTGATAACCTGAATCCACATAAATAAGCAGCAGTATTTCGGAGAATATTTTGACATTTGATTTGAAATCTTATCTTGCCCTCCAGCGGAATCTAGTAGAATCTGCGCTGGATCGCTTCCTCCCGGATACCCAGACTCGGCCTCAGGCTTTGCATGAATCTATCCGATACAGTGTGCTCGCACCGGGCAAGCGGCTCCGCCCAATTCTGGTAATCGCATCCGCGGAAGCAGTGGGAGGAACTGCCGCACAAGTGCTTCCCGCCGCCTGCGCGCTGGAATGCATTCACGTGTTCAGCCTGATCCATGACGATCTTCCCTGTATGGATAACGACGACTATCGTCGCGGCCGCCTCACAAACCATAAGGTATATGGCGACGCAATGGCGCTTCTTGCCGGGGATGCACTGCTGGCGCTCGCTTTCCAGCTGGCAGCGCAGAATATGCAAGGCGTATCGCCACAAAATGTTCTCAATACATTGGGAATGCTGGCAGAAGCGACCGGCGCAGGAGGAATGGTTGGCGGTCAGGTAGTGGATATGGAATCGCAAGGGCATGAGATAGATCGAGAGACGCTTCGATATATCCACGCTTATAAAACGGGCGCACTGCTCACTGCTTCGGTAGCAGCAGGCGCTTCACTCGCAGGCGGATCGGAAAGTCAGCTGGAATCGCTGACTGCATATGGCCGGAATATTGGCCTGGCTTTTCAGATTGCTGACGATATCCTGGATGTTACCGGCGATGAAGCCAAGCTAGGTAAGCCGGTAGGCAGCGACGAAGAGCGAGATAAAGCAACCTATCCTAAACTCTACGGGCTGGAAGAGTCTCGACGGCGTGCTCAGGCAGAAGTTGACGCTGCGCTGGAACAGCTGCAAAGTTTTGATGCCAAAGCAGAGCCGCTCCGTGCAATTGCACGCTACATCGTGGAGCGCGAACTCTAGCTTTTGCACACCTTTACAAATTCACAAACCGACCTTTTAACTATTAAAATTAAGGAGAGTTTTCAATGACATGGATCAAAACCATACCACTTTCACAGGGTAATAAAGAACTTGTAGATGCTGTAGCTGCTGAACGAACACTCTACCCTCCTGAGTATCATATTCAGGTTCCGGGTGTTCCGGATAGCGACGACAGTGGAATCGTCGCATCGCACAGCCTCATTCCAGAAGCCCTGAAACATGCTTTCTCCACCTTTGGGGCATGTATGTCTCCTGATCTGCCGCTCAGCCGGCGCGAGCATGAAATTATTGCTACGGTCGTATCAACTACAAACTGTACATTTTACTGCAGCGTTTCTCATAAAGAGTTTTTGCGGCGCGTAACCAATGACAGCGCATTGGTGGAGGCCCTGGCCGAAGACTATCGCACTGCGCCCATCACAGAAGCTGAAAAAGTAATGGCGGAGTATGCCATCCAGATTACCAAAGATGCTTCGAAAATTACTCGTGAGCACCACGCTCGGCTTCGGGAAGTGGGTTTTGATGATCAGGGAATTCTGCAAATTACGATGATTGCATCCTGGTTCAACTATATCAATCGTATGGCAGATGCTCTTGGAGTGGGCCGAGACTAAATTGATTTCCGAACTCGATCTCATTCTCCCTGTTTCCGTTTCTCCCGGATATGCTACAATAATCATTGGTTTTAAAAAATGCCTCTTTCCCATGCCCGCACTTTTTAACCCAGACTATTTTAAGCTTATTGCCACCGGGAGATTTTGAAAATAATGTCCACGCTCCATGCTGTTTTGTTAAAACTGCCAGCAGCTGTTTTACGGCAGATAATGATAAACAGGCAGATGGATGTTCCTGCGGCGCTAAAAAATGGCAGCAAAGATCACGTCGTCTATTCCATAGAGCAGCAGTTAGGTTACAGTGATGGCACAACCCGTGCTGTCATGATGTGCAATAGCCGTGAACTGCAGCTGCTTCAAAAGTTATACTCTAGTACAGAACGCACCTCTATCAAACTCTCCGGCCTCTATGATCTGCTGGACGAAAAAACACCAAAACCTGTCATTAACGATATCCTCCAAACGCTTCAACTACGCGGTCTTCTGTTCCTGGATGAAGATCATATTTATCTGCCGGCTGCGGTGCGATATCGGGTTCCTATTCCGTTTAGTGAGCTGCACAGCCTGGAAAAAGAGCTCAGCGGTTACGATGCTATTACCTTACGGAGAATATGCCATAACCTGGAGATCGATGCAGGCCATGGCACCAGGCCGGAGTGTGTGCGGAAGATTACAGCGCATCTTCTGGAAAGTCATCAGTTTCAAAAGCTGATCAGACCGCTCAATGATCAGGAAGTGGAAGTATTAAACTATATTATTCAGCTGGGCGGCACAGTACTGCCTATTGAGTTAGCGAGCGCCGTACTGCCGGAATACGAAGAAGATTTTCACAGATATGATTGGCAGAATCGCTGGAAACTGGGAAAAGAAAAAAACGCAGTAGACACTCTGATGGCACGCGGCATTCTGCATGTTGCCACCAGAAACTACGGATTCAATCTCTATATCATTATTCCGGGTGATCTGATGCGTGCGATCGCCGGCGCTTCTGAGGAAGCCTTGTGGCAGGGACCGGATCCCCTTCCGGTACCTTATACACAGCAGCCAGCCCGAACATTGGAACATACAACGCTGCTCCAGGATACCGTCGCAACGCTGGCCTTTATCACCTCTCAAGAAACTTCACGAACAAATATGGGCTACATGCACAAGTCCAGCCTTAAGAATCTAGCTAAAACGCTGAACCATCCCAACGACCGCTATGCAACTTTCATGTATGCCCTGGCCCGAGAAGCCAATCTGATCGAGAATTCCCAGGCAAACAGATACGAGCTGACAGATGTAGTTCCCGTGTGGCTTGGTTCCAGCCGATTTGCCCAGGCAGACCGGCTTTTTATCAGCTGGAAGCAAAGCGCAGTCTGGGCAGAGATGTTTGCAGACCCTTTAAGGAAGAACTCAGAATACAGAGATCAAAAGCTTATTGTGATGCTGCGGGGAGCTGTATTAGCTCTGCTTGGCAGCTGTTCCATCTCAGATTTCTATACTATCGATTCGCTGACCGAGGCAATGATGTTTCGGTGCCCGCTCGTATTTTCACAAATAAGCCAGTACAGTTCCGCACTTTTGCCTTCTCCGAGCGCTTTCGTGCGTGTACTGGTTAACCAATCATTATGCTGGCTTGGTTTGGTGGAGCTCGGATGGAGCGCTCCGCCTCCAGCAGATATTGCGGTTAAAACGCCTGAAAAAACGTCTCGCCGGGCTGCAGCGGCGAAATCCGAACTGATTCCTGATACCACACCGGCAGACCTGTTTCGACTGACTCCTCTGGGAACGGCGCTGCTGAATGCTAGAGACGACAGTGCGGAGGAGACGGCGCCGCGCGAAAAAAACTTTATCGTTCAGGCGAATGCAGAGGTTTTCATCCCGCCATTTTTAGATCCGGAAATACATTTTAGACTGCTTCTTCTCACCGATGCTCCTTCCGCTGCAGCCGCAGGAAATACGGTGGCTATTACCAAAGCTTCTCTGCGCAGAGTGCTGGATATGGGCGAGAGTGTGACGGACATTCTGGCATTTCTGCAGACACACTCCAGAACGGGAATTCCGCAAAATGTAGAGTATCTCATTAAAGAAGTGGGCGGCAGGCATGGCCATATTCGGTTGGGCTCGGCGGAGATCTATATTAGAACGGACACGCCGCTGCTCATGCAGGAGCTTCAGAATAGCCGGGAACTGAAAGGCTACTCGATGAGTATTCTCTCTGATACCGTCAGTATTTTGCATGGAGAGGAATTTGAAAAACTGGTTCGTGACTTGAGAAAAGCGGGTTATATGCCTGTGCTTGATGATGGCGAGACAGAAAAAAAACATCTGTTCCAGGCAATAACGGGCACTTCTCCCAACAAGAAACCTACTCCTAAATCCGCTGCGCTAGAAGATAAATCCAGGGTTTTGCAGGTCGATAAAATTATCAACTGGAAACGGATTGAAGAGGAAAGTGCCGCCTCAAACAACAGCAGTATTGAAAAGAAGTGAATAGTGAGATTAAAAACGGCATCCTATGGGATAATTACCGCTGGCTGATTGGCAAAGAGGGCGCAGCGCTTCTGATGGAGATCAGCAAGCTGCCGGACGACCGCCTTGTGAGGATATCCCGGCTTAGAAAATGCTGCTCTCCAGAGAGGTGCGAAGCGGCCGTAGAGCTCGTGGAATTAAGGAAGCGCGCAGCCGTCAAGTTCCAAAATTCTGCTTCTCTCTTGCTGACGTCCGAAGGACTGGAGCAGTCTACTTCTGCTGTTGTCGCAAACTACCGTGCCTCAAAAATGCCCCTGGTCACGACTCTTGATGCCTGCTGCGGTATAGGCGGCGATGCCATTGCGCTTGCAAACGGACGGCGTGTTGTTGCGGTTGATATCAATCCACTGCATGTTTTCTGCACGCACGTAAATACGATTCACTCTCCTAACCCGGTACTATCCATGTGCGCAGACGTGGCTCAACTCGATTTATCTCGGCTGCGCAGTAACGGGATTCAGGCTGCATTCTTCGATCCTTCGCGCCGGCAGACTTCCCGAGGATCACGTATCCGTATTAAAGATTCAGAGTCTTACCATCCTGCGCTTAGCTGGGGTAAAGAACTGGCGAAAAGCTTTTTAACCGTTGGAATAAAGGCGTCGCCTGCTATAGATGATGGCTCGCTGAAGATTCTGGGCGGCAGAACGGAATTCGTTTCCTACCGAGGCTCCTGCAGGGAAGCTCTGATATGGCTAGGTGATGGCGGCCATCATCTTCCGTCGGCTCCGCATTCATCGGAGGATTATCATGCCACCGTTATTCATGCGGATGGCGCAGCCATAACGCTTTCGCCTTTCGAATGCAGCATTCCCGATATTACAGACCCACAGGAGTGGATATACGAGCCCGATCCTGCCGTGATCCGAGCCCATCTCCTGCCGCAGGCAGCATCCTTGATAGACGGTGCTCAAATCGATTCAAATACCGCATATCTGACGGCGAAAAATTACGTGTGGACATCTTTCACTACTGCCTACCGACTTCTCGATTGGCTGCCATACCATCCCAGGCAGCTTCAGCAGCGCCTTAAAAAGATGGGAAAACGCGTGGAAGCCATAAAACTGAGGAGTGTGCCGCTGAAACCCGAAGAGCTGATAAAAACCTTCAAGGGCACTGGAAACTCGTCTGATCCTGCAGTAATCCTATTTCTGATGCGCCGCGGCGAAAAAATATTAACTATGATCTGTGAATTACCAGTTACCGCTGCCACGTAAAAGCAAAAGTTCCTGAGAATTGGCACACGAAAAACAGCTGAAGCAAGATAGAATCTAAGACCGATAAGAAAACAGAATACATTTGCTTTCAAAGTCAGAATTGTACAGGATGTCTTCAAAGAAAAAACGTTTCCAGTCGAACTAAATTCGAGATTTCAAAGCTTTCGAATATACAATCACGAAGTTTAGGAGCTTCGTCAGAACGTATTAACAGAACTCTTTTAATGAAAACTGTACAGAATTGCTATTTTCAGGGTAAAGTGGTCATATCGGAATTGAGTGACCGTCCGACAATTAATCAGATCGAAGGCACTTTGCGAATCAGAAACGCTGTCGGAAGATCAACATAACCAGGAGACGATATGAGCCATCGCATCAAAGGCAGGCATAAGCCTCGCCACCATACTCACGCTGTAAAGCCAAACTTTTCCAGCGTCCTGACTCCACTTCGCACACCAGCAGCCGAAGCAGAAGCGCCCGCTGCAGAAGTAAAAGTTAAAAAAACGACATCGAAAAAAGAGGCTGCTGCAGAACCGGCTCTTGCATAGAACCGCTTTTGTAACATTGCAATTTTTAATCAGACCCCCGATGAGCCAGCAAAAAGGAATCTAATATTTGCGCTTAACGGGGGATTTGTGTTTTATCCACGCTTCCAAAAAATTCTGATGAGGTGCCGCTTGCGCCGCATATATCTCTGCCTTATCCTGATTGTCTTCTCCATAAATAACGCATTTGCCTACGGCGAGGAGGGACATCGTATCGTAGGAAAGATTGCCGATTTTCGGATCAAATCTTCGCATGCCAAAGATAAAGTTCAGAGCCTGCTCCTGGAAGTACATGCAGAGTCTCTGGCAGATATTGCAAACTGGGCGGATGATGTCAAATATCAGCGTCATCCAAAAGACTCGGACGATGCCGAAACGGTCTCCTTCATTTCCCAGCATCCCAGTGCCGATACCGGCGCCTGGCATTTTGTAGATCTGCCCTTTGGTATGAAAAAATACGATACCAATATCTCACCAAAATTTACTCCTCCCAATGATGTTGTCCACACTCTCAATCACTGCATCGCCAGGCTTCAGGGGACGATCGAACCGGAATTCCCAATCTCTGAAGTGAACGCCTTGAG
Organism: Chthonomonadales bacterium; assembly: GCA_038203935.1. GTDB lineage: Bacteria > Armatimonadota > Chthonomonadetes > Chthonomonadales > Chthonomonadaceae > JANXSG01. The sequence goes on along the minus strand of JBBRDM010000067.1, from coordinate 10,038 downwards.
GTTTCTGGTTCATCTCTCTGGAGATATACATCAGCCGTTTCATGTAGTAAGCGGTTATATCGACGATAGGCAGCCAGACCCTGCACTTTGGATTACTGGCAGTCCTGAAAAAGCGGAGATGCTCGGGGATGATGCCGGCGGCAATCGCCTCATTCTCCCATCCAAAGAAAAAATGCACTCCTTCTTTGATGTTGATCTCGTCAAGGCGGTAATCCGAACGGCCACAGAGCGCGACACAGCGCTGAAACTTTCCAAAAGACATATAAAAAATAACGGAAAAATGAACGGTAATCCGGGTACCTGGCCTGCACAGTGGGCTGATGATACACTCCTCCAGGGGCGTAAGGTATATAAAACAATAAAGATGGTTTCCAAACGGATGCCGTCTGATCATCCCCCTGGCTGGAATATCATAGAGCTGCCGACTGAAGAAGTATTTGTACTGAAAAATACATCCGCGACGTCGGCACAGTTAGCAAAGGCAGGCGCTCGGCTTGCAGCGATACTGGATGCGATCTGGCCAGATTAGTTTCAGCAAGGATTTATTGAAGTATGCTGTTACCTATTTTGTCACTGCTGCTGCATTTTGCAGCAGCAGACACCGATGCATTGATCCGCACGAAAGCTGCTGGAGTTCCCGTTGAAATAATTCGAGCCAATCTTTCCAATCCGAAAGTACAGATTGGTGTTGCTGCAGCGAGAGGGGTGCCGCACGGGGCTGAAAGTTTCCAACAGCTGTTATCGCGTTCAAAACTCACTGCCGCTGTTAATGGAGCCTATTTCTCAAAATCCACCCTGGAACCAATTGGCGATATCGTCATCGGCGGACGGCTGGTAAATCGCGGATGGATGGGAACTGCGCTGGCAGTTTCCAAAACGCATCAAGTTTCAATTTCGCGCGTCCGTCGCGGATTCGGAGAAGACTGGACCGGGTATGAGACCGTGCTTGCCTGCGGTCCCGCGCTGGTACTGCATGGCAAAATAGATGTTCAGCCACAAATGGAAGGGTTTCAGGATCCGCACGTAATGGGCTCGACTGCGCGCATGGGGATTGGCATTACAACAGATAATCACCTGCTGCTTGTACATGCCCGTTCCGCCATTAATTTTACCAAATGGGCTGAAGTCATGCTTGCGCTGCACTGCCGTGATGCGATGAATCTGGATGCTGGAGCATCGCTTGCAATGTACTACCGGGGCAAAATCCTGCACTCTCCCGGCCGTCATTTAACAAATATTTTGGGGATTTACGTAGATAGAAGTCCTCCCGCCCCAAATATTCTGTCAGCCGTGGAGCTGCCGCAAGTGGATGCGCCTGCTCCAAAAATAATTCCAGCCAACTCGAATGAAGCGGATGCGGTCAATCTAAAACTTTGCAGCGAAACACTTGGACGTGCGACAATCTGGTGTCCGGCGACCCTGCAGCGGCGTATATCTAGAAAAAAGATTCCCCGCTTCTGTCTCATACATCACCCCCCCGCCGGTGAATGACGATTTGCTTCTCTTAAATCTAAGAGTTCTCAAATCAATAACTGATGTTACGCAGACGAGCAGTTTGCCATGATCTAACTATCACAGGCATTTATAAGCTCTCTCATCCCTGAACCTTAACGAATCGGAATTACAACCTATCGTCTGAAATTAAAAATCATCGATCTTGTAGTGGTAATCTGCTCTAATCTGTGTAATCTGCGGATAAAATGCTTTAAATCCTTCGATTGTTAAATATCTTTATCGGGAATGCTTCATATTTTATCCACAGATTACACAGATTAGCGCAGATTACATTATTTCTATCAAGCAATTGAATACATTTTGAAAATTTTAACATAATCTAAATGAACAGCTTGGCTGCGTAATATGAGTCAAAAAAACGAGTTCTCATCTCAAGTCTACATCAAGTTATTGAAAGGAACCCAGAATGGCATACACCGATTCCGTTAACACTCACAATATGATTTCCCGTCGAGAACTCTTCTCTTCGGCAGCTCGGTCTGCTGGAGTGATTGCTGCGGCAGCTGCACTGCCAGGATTAATTCCGAGCTCCGCATCCGCCGGGCCAGCATATGGCGGCGGAAATCGGGTGCGCGAACTGGTTAAAACTCTGCATCATGGAATGACTGAAGAGCAGAAGAAGCTCATTCTGTTTCCTTTTGAGCATCGCCGTAGGCGGGTGATAGGCAATAACTGGTACGTGGTGAAGCCTAAAATCGGTGAGATTTACACTCCGGACCAACAGGAGCTGATGAAAGAGATCATCAAGAAGGTCAGTTCTGAGCAGGGTTACGAAAAATTCATGAATGTGATGGAGACGGATTCGGGCGGGTATCTGAACTATCATGCCGCTCTCTTTGGTGATCCTGACCAGGGTAAATTCGAGTGGGTGCTCAGCGGGCGACATCTAACTCTACGCGCAGATGCGAACAGCGTCGAAAATGCGGCGCTTGGCGGACCTATCCTATACGGACACGCGCCGGTCACCTTCAACGAGAACAAAGATCACATCAAAAACGCATTTTGGTATCAGGCTATACGAGCCAATCACGTTTTCAATATGCTGGATGGCAAACAGCAGGCTCAGGCACTCATTGCAAAGGCACCGATCGAGGATTCTGTCGCACTCCAGGGAACCTCCGGTACTTTTCAGGGCATCCAGGTTAGTTCACTTTCACGAGATCAGAAGGCGGAGGTGATGAACGTTCTCTCCGATCTGCTGATACCGTTTGCCAAGCCGGATGCGGACCATGTGCTAGCCTGCCTCAAGGCCGGCGGAGGCGCGGATTCTTTGAGGATGGCGTTCTATCAGGAAGGCGATATCGGGAATGACCGCGTCTGGGACCTGTGGCGGCTGGAAGGGCCGAATTTCGTGTGGTATTTCCGCGGCGAACCGCACGTCCATACCTGGGTAAATGTCGCCTCGACCGCTCCAGGTCCGATGCTGATGGCGCATGCAGGTAACATCTTCGAAAACGACTTTTAAAATATTAGCCGAGGTTTTATTCGGTGTGGTAAAGTATCCTGCAGAGGAGACACTTCCATGAGCGAGTTAATTTTTCTGGTTGAAGAAGACCCTGAGGATGGATTCACCGCACGCGGAATTGGTCAATCCATCTTTACGGAAGCAGATTCACTTGAATATCTCCGAGCTAACATTCGAGAGGCTGTTCAGGCACATTTCGACACTGGCAAAGGTCCGAAAGTGGTTCGGCTTTACATAGTACGTGACGAGATATTGGCCGCGTGAGGCTGCCCCGAGACGTTTCTGGTCATCAGCTAGTCACCTCGCTAAAAGTACTTGGATAGGTTGCGGCCAGGCAGCAAGGAGATCATCTACGGTTAACTACACTCCAAAATGGTGAACATCACCTCACTATTCCTCTGCATCACTCACTACGCATAGGGACACTCGCTGCAATTATAGCAGATGTTCAGGCGCACTTCGGGTTAAGTCGGGATGAGCTGTTGGAAAAGCTCTCCCTTTAGCTCCGAAGATTCAATCGAAATTCTTAATCCATCGATTCACTCATGATCACGAACCCAAAGCAGGATATATTCGTACTATCAACGTAATGTCATTTTATAGTATTTGAATGAGTTTTTCGGGAGATTTCGGGATGGAAGACGAGTTCGAGCAGCAGGAGTGGTTCAAATTCGGCATGGCGGCCACGCTGATGAAGCAGTTTGCATCCGACCAGCGTGCGTTCCTCGAACTGCTGGCTCAGATGCTGGAAGGCGCTCTGCCTGATGAGACATCCATTGAAAAAACCGGAGCTTTCTTTTCCAAAAAAACGGTGAAGAAGATCGTGATAAATCTTGGCGATAACCGATATACTATCGATGACACAGGACATGGATCACTGCAGTCTTTCAAAACTCATATCGTGCGGGGAATAGCATTGAAGACCGAACCGATCCCTGTACAGGATTGGCTGGCTGAGCTGGGAAGCGCGCTGGATGAAAAGGCGCGTGCGAGTGCAGCTGCCTCAAAGGCATTATCTCGTTTGTTGAGCTGAAACTAGAAAGAAATAATAATGCGACTATTCGGATTAGGCGGCTCCAGCGAGAGCCATGAGGCAAAGCAGAGGCGCGAGGCGAGTGAGCGCAGCCTGGAGCAGGGGGGACTCCCTCTCAATGCTATCGACCGTCTGAAAGAGCAGGCTGGCAGGCAGGGAACACCCGGTCACATATTCACCAGTGATCTCAGCGTAAACGAACTCGTGTTGACTCATCAAGCCGGGTATGAACCGCTCGGGCAGGTGATGGGAAGCTCGGTCTACCATGTGGGGTGGCAGCAGCTTCCAATGTGGAGCGGCAGCTCCGGTGAGCTCGATGTGATGACACAGGCATTCTACCAGGCGCGGCATCTGGCGCTGGGCAGGCTGCAGCAGGAAGCCGCCCTGCTCGGGGCGACGGGAGTGGTCGGGGTGCGCCTGGAGCGAAACGAATATGAGTGGGGATCGGGAATGCTGGAGTTCGCCGCTATCGGAACGGCAATACGCGAAACAGGAGCGCCGCCATCTGGCAATCCTCCATTTGTGAGTGATCTCTCGGGAGAAGATTTCTGGATGCTGCGGCAGTCGGGTTTTCAGCCTGTCGGATTCGCAGTCGGCAACTGTACCTTCTACTGCGTTCCCACCTGGCGCACGCAGAACGCCACCACGGGTGGATTTTTTGGCGGCGCATGGCAAAATCAAGAGCTTACCGACTATACGCAATCGCTCTACACCGCTCGTGAACTGGCTATGTCTCGCATGGAAAAAGAGGCGCTGTCTGCAGGAGCAGTCGGAATAGTCGGGGCGGATGTTACAGTAGAAGCGCATCCTCGCGAAGTCGGCTCCGATTCCAACCGCCGCATAGATATGATCTACCACTTTACGGCCATCGGCACGGCCATTGCGCCTTATGTTGGACGGTGGCCCGTTTTCAACGTCTTGAACACAGTTTCGCTATCCTAGAGGAGAGAACAAAATGGCTTACATCCCCGGATCCGAAGAAGGCCTCCCAGAATCTGCCCGCCAGCGGCTTACCAGTATGCGCGGCGGAGGCGGCAAGAAAGCCCTTTTCACCAGTGACCTGTCGGTAAATGAGTTTCTGCTGGTGCGTGAAGCCGGGTTTGACCCGGTTGGGCTGGTCATGGGGAGTTCCATTTACCACATCGGCTATCAGATGGCGAGTTACAATCAGAATATGGAGATGGATGTTCTCACCCAGGCGATGTACCATGCCCGCGAACTCGCCATGACTCGAATGGAAGAGGAAGCAGACGTTCTCGGTGCAGATGGCATCGTAGGTGTTCGGCTCGAAGTCACAAGGTATGAATGGGGCGAGAACCTGGCAGAATTTATGGCTGTTGGGACCGCCATCAAACACCGTCAGGGCGATCACTTCCGCACCCCCGATAACAGGCCTTTCACTTCCGACCTGAACGGCCAGGACTTCTGGACACTCCTCAAGGCTGGCTATCGCCCAATTTCGCTGGTGATGGGCACATGTGTCTACCACGTGGCGCATCAGGGCCTCAAGCAGTGGTTCAAGCAGGTTGGACAGAATATTGAGATGCAAAACTACACGCAGGCTCTCTATGATGCGCGGGAGCTGGCGCTCACCCGGATGCAGGCCGAAGCGGAATCGGAACAGGCGGAAGGCATTGTCGGTGCGCAGGTGAAAGAGAGCAGCCATGGCTGGGGCAGCCATGTCATCGAATATTTCGCGGTGGGAACAGCTGTCGCTTCCATTGCCACCGATCACAAAATCATTGAACCGACGCTTACACTCTCACTGTGCGACTGAGCTATCCTCCTAAACCTCTTATGCGATAAATGGTTTAGATGGTTCGGTACTGCGATATACTATTCGCATGTAGTATTCAACTAATGAAATTCAAGAAGGAATAAAATGACTGTTCGCATCGGGCTGCTAGGAAGTGGTTTCGTTTCAAATTTCTATATGGAGGGACTGCGTAATGTGTCTGGCTATGAGGTGAAAGTAATCGCATCACCGAATACCGAGCATGCGGCATCCTTCGCTTCCAGATGGAATATTCCCGAATCCTCCACGGATATGAGCGGGGTCATCCAGCGAAAAGATATCGATCTGGTGGTGCTGGGTGTGCCGAATTACACACATCGTGATCTGGTAATCGAGTGTGCCAAAGCGGGCAAGCATATCGTCTGTACCAAGCCGCTTGCACGGACTCCTTCGGAAGCAAAGGAGATGCTCGATGCTGTAAAGGCCGCTGGCGTAATGCATGGATACGCTGAAACTGAAGTATTCAGCCCCGCTGTCATCCGTGCACATGATTTTATTAAGAGTGGAAGTATCGGTAAAGTGCTGACGGTGCGCTCCCGGGAATCTCACTCCGGCCCGCACAATCCCTGGTTCTGGGACAGCAAACTCTCCGGCGGCGGCGCGATGCTGGACATGGGCTGCCATACCATTGAAGCCGCCAGGTACTTCATCGGCAAGGATAACCCGATCACGGAAGTGATCGCCTGGGGAGCCAATCTGGTGCATCACGACAAAACCGATGCTGAAGATAATGCAGTGCTGCTTATGAAATTCGAAGGCGGCCAGCTCGGGCAGGCGGAACTGAGCTGGACTGCCAGAGGGGGCCTCGATCTGCGTAACGAGGTATTCGGAACAGAAGGAACTATATTTACCGATATTACTCGGGAGACGCCGCTCAAAGTTTTCTCTCGACCGGGGGCTTCGGGCTATGTTGTTGAAAAAGCGGAATCGGAAACCGGCTGGCTCTTTCCACCAATAGATGAAGCATGGACATACGGCTATCGCGAAGAGATGCGGCACTTTGTAGAGTGTGTGCAAAGGAATGAAACACCTCGAGAAACCTTCGAAGATGGATATTTAGTCAACCGCGTACTGGATGCAGGTTATAAATCGATGAAAAGCGGCCACTGGGAACGAGTATAGACAATGCGTGAGACAGATCATTAAAATCCGGATAGCTGCTGATGTTCCGGCAGCTGTCCAGGCACACTTCCCCCTCTATAAATTCTTGACACTCCCCAAGTTTGTGTGCTACTATCGCAGCTATATCACTGTGATCAAATTACCCTGAATTTACCGGTTATACAGCCATGAGGCACACCAATAAGGAGTTCTCCATGGGCAAAACTGCCCTCATATTTTTGCTGGCAGCAGCGCTGCTGCCGGCTTCTACGTCAAGTCGTTCGCAAGCTGTCAGCAGCGTTCCCGCACAGGCGAGCAGCACCGACCGCAATCTAGATTCGAGGAATAAGATTATCGGCTTTACCTCCTGGGATGACGATTATATCTACATCGCAATTCAGGTCAATAAGCCGGAAATTAAAGCCACACACACGGAACCATTTTCGACTCCACTTGATGACGATGCCACGATCATAACCCTGCAAACTGATAACGATCACACCTCCACGCATCGAAACAGCCATACTTATACGATCGTTGTCAGCGCGGCGAACAGTGCACAGCTCTATTCCGGTGCAAATGCTCTTCCGCTCTTCAATGGCTTGAAAGATTTCAATGCACGCCTGGAGGAAATCGCCAAATCCGAAACAGATCCTGTCACGCAGGCTGCAAAACGTTCGGCATTAATCGGAAAGGTAATCAAAATTCAAGTGGTGCCGCGTGGCGGCCAGCTTCCCGGCAATCGCACATCGAATGGATATACTCTCGAAGTGGCGGTGCCCTGGGTCGATCTCGGTGGGAAGCCGGATGTCAGGCAAAAAATGGGTTTCAACGCCGCGGTTCAAAGTGTCGATCCGAATGCAGGCAGCCCGGCGCTTCAGACTCTTATACCCGGGATAAACACCCTGGCTGATACGACTAATCCCTCCCTTCTTGGCAGTATTTCGTTCAATAACGAACCGACATTCTCTTCTCCCGGCGAGTTAATCTGTCCGCGTGTATATGCGAGTAAACCAGTCATAGATGGCGAGATCAACTCTGGCGAATGGAATGGTTTGTCCAGTTTTAATTTTGGGGAGAAGAGCGCCGGTTCACAGCCTGCACTTCTCTCCCGCACCATTGGGGCACGAATCCCTCCCAAATTTAAACCGCGTCCACCGGAGGCAGTCATACCAATAGCTGCACATCCCGCAATTAATCTGCAGGCGCATCACCCGCAGAGTGTGCCTCCGACGATTTTTGCTCTGTACGACTACTCCTACCAGGCCGATACACGGAAAGCAGCTCCAGCCCAAAATGTGCTCCTGCCGGATGGCGGCACTGCGCTCACCCTGCATCCCCTCAACGGTTCTGGACCCTGGATGAGCTATGAAAGAGCCGACTGGCACCGCCAGCAGCTCGTAGAGCTGCGCCGTGCAGGGGTAGATGTTATCGTGCCGGAGTATCGAGCGGGAACAAAAGATCGGCAGCTTCATGCAGAAAATGGACTGCTTGCTTTAGCGGCCGCTTTGAAATCGCTTAAATCTGCAGGTCAGGACTATCCACAGACTGCACTTTGCCTGGAAACTGAATCTCTGGGAGAAGATGTGCTGCAGGCTCTTAGCGCTGGAACAGGAAGCGTAGAGAGCGTTCTCTATGCGGCAATTCGGGGATTCTATCAGGCTATTCCTGCCGAATTTCATTTTCAGCTGATGCTTTCTGCTGAAAATGGAGGAAGGCCGGCATGCGTGGTAATTCTATCTAGCGGCTCGGCGCTGAATGGTGTAAACCCGGTTGTAGTACAGCATATTCGAAATAGTTTTGCTGCTGACTTTAATGGCAGCGATCTGATCATGCGTGGCGGCAGAGGGTTTGAGAAAAGCAGCGGATTGGACGGCTTCCTTTCCGACCCTGCTGAAAAAGGGTATCAACAAAACTCCGATGGATGGATAAAAGTTGGCGTCATCTCTGCCGGCAGTGATACGAGAATTATATCCAGCAAGACTGAATCGACAATTCTTTCCCGGCGAAACGGAGCAACGTACTTCGCTGATTGGCAGTCCGCTCTGCAGAATCGGCCCGATTGGGCGATTCTGAAAGGATGGAGTGATTATTTCGGCGGTTCTGCAATAGCTCCGACGATGGAGGATGGCTTCACCAACTCCGACCGAACCAAAATATTCTCTCATTTGTTCGAGAGTGCGGGTAAGATGTCTGCTCGAATATTGTGGAGTGACCTGCCTCAAAATATTGCTTCGGGTGTGACTTCTAAAATCAATTTTCGAATCCAAAATATCGGGCAGGAACATTGGAACACGGTACAAAGCCCGGGTTCGATTCCTGTCACTCTAGGATATCGATGGTGGAAAAACAACGCAGCGATCGGGCTGGAAAAAACCACAGCAATTCCTTACACGATTCTCGCCGGGCAGACCGCTTTGACTTCACTGGATATCACCGCTTCATCTGCAGACGGAACTCCCCTTCCTCCAGGCGATTATCAACTTCAGTACGGCGTGAAAGTCTCAGGCGGAAAAGGACAGCCGGGAACCTTTTTGAGCGATGGCCGTGAGGCTAATATGGTTAACATTCACGTTTTTGGCGCTAACGAGAACAGCCATACTTCAGCCCCGGCTACGCTTCTAAGCTCCGATTTACCTGTGACATTAGAGAGCGGTACTGTATATACTATACATGCTGCTATAAGAAATGACAGTTCGGCTAGCTGGACAAAAGCTAGTGGATCCCGCATTGGTTTGCGCCTTTATAAATCGGAAGTTAAAGGTTCTGATGTGCTGGAGACTCCCGTTGAGTCTGCGGATGCCGGCACTCTGCTTGATAACGATATTAAGCCGGGCGAAGCTGCAAATGTGAAAATAGTATTTCCTACTACCGATCCGGACGGAAAAGCGCTCCCTGTTTGTAAACCAGCGGACAACTGGCACTACGAAGTCCGCTGGGAGGTGGTTACCTCTGCGGTTGCCTCTCGCGATGGATTCAGCTTTGCGCCGTCACCGGTAGCTCTGGTGCCGTTTGATTTTGGCGCAATGTTCGTTCTGGATGGAACTCCTGAATCGCTGCCTGGTGACAGACGTCTTCCCGTACGCATCAGCCTGAAAAATAACGGCCCCCAAACCTGGAAGAAGGATG
>JBBRDM010000066.1:0-25306 GCA_038203935.1 Chthonomonadales bacterium | reverse complement strand
CCTGTGCCCGAGGGGATAAAAAGCTGCACTCTCTCTCTGACGTTTAGATCGTCGCACCATACACTGACAGAGTCTGAAATTACGGAAAGCCTGCATAAAATTCGAGCGTCCTTAGCCGAACATTGCAGCGCTGTATTTGCTTCATAACTGGCATTAGCCTATCCAAGAAGGGAATGAGTAGAGTGCCGACACAGAAACCGATACGTGTGCTGGTATGGGATGAAAAGCCTTCTCACGCGCCAAAGAGCGTCTACCCTGAAAGTATTAATGGAGCTATTGCCCGCGGCCTCAATGACATGGGCGAGGGGCAGATTAAAGCCGTTACTGCAAATATTGAAGAGCTCGAACAGGGCGTGAGCGAAAATACACTGTCACAAACAGATGTTCTTCTCTGGTGGGGCCATGCACGGCATGGTGAGGTTCACGAAAGCACTGCTTCGCGCGTATATCATGCCGTGTACGACAGAGGAATGGGTTTTATCGCGCTGCACTCAGCACACTACTCCAAGCCCTTTCAATGGGTAGTGAAATGCTCTGGAAATCTCGGAGGATGGCGCGAGACCACACCTGCTGATACGGAGGAGCTGACTGTCTGCGCTCCCAGGCATCCGATTGTGCAGGGAGTGGACGATTTTGTGCTCGACGAAGAAGAGATGTACGCCTCCCCTTTTGATGTCCCGCCGCCGCATACCGTGGTTCTCCAGTCTTTCTTTCCGCTGGGTGGCGAATATTTTCCATCTGGAATTTGCTGGGAACTAGGAAACGGAAATAATTCCCCGGCTGGCCGCGCATTCTATTTCAGGCCAGGGCACGAAACCTACCCGACCTATTTTGATTCCAATGTCAAGCAAATCCTTAAAAACGCGGTGCTCTGGAGCGCCAAACGCATATAATGGCTGAAAGGAGATGTTATGTCTCCTATCTCGATAGTAATTATTGAACAGCGTACTCTTTTTCGCCAGGGACTGGCAGCGATTGTTCGGGAAAATTCTGATTTCGAATTCGCAGGGGATGCTTCGGATGCGGATGAAGCGTGGAGGCTGTGCCAACGAGTGCATCCTGATCTAATACTGATCGGCGCAGAATTCCTGAAAGAGTTCTCAGAAGATGCAAAACGAACTGTATCAGGCATAAAAGCAGCCGTGCCAGACTCTTTCTTGATCGTGATGGGATGCTATCATGATACGGACGATACGTTTTCTCAAGTAAACGAACGCATCCTTTCAAAACAGTTCGGGGCCGCCGCGTATATTTCCTCATCAGTCGACCAGCATGAGTTTATTTCAATTCTCCGTCAGGTCGCGCTTCACGGCCACCCCTATCATAGTCACTCGCACATCACATCAATGCATTTGACTGACCGAGAAAAAGAAGTTATCGGTCTGCTGGCTGAAGGAATGTCGAATAAAGAACTGGCCCATCGCCTTGGAATCAGTATTCAGACGGTAAAAAACCATGTCAGTCACCTTCTGGAAAAACTCGCTCTTGCAGACCGAACACAGCTTGCACTTTTTGCCCATGATAACCATCTGCACCACTAATCCGTAATATTCTTAAGTGCTGCCTGGATTGGATGTGCAGTACCGGTAAGATTCGGAAAGGATTAATTTATGAAATCGGCGCCAATTTTTCTCTCACTAGCAATTCTTGCGGTGCTTTGTTCTGGTTGTGGATCGCATCAAGACCCGGTATGGGTAAATACGCGGCTTGCACTTTCCCCGGATGATAGTGCGGATAAATCAAAGCCTGCGAAAAAAATTAAAATAGTAAAAGTGGTACACACGGATGCGGAGTGGAAAAAACTGCTCTCACCCGAGCAGTATCACATTACGAGAGAGGCTGGAACAGAGCAGGCCTTTACGGGTATGTACTGGGCAAACCATGTAAAGGGAAAATATTATTGTGCGGATTGTAACCTGGAACTGTTTGATTCCAGTACAAAATTTGAATCGGGCACTGGCTGGCCGAGCTTCTGGAAGCCGATACATAAAGAGTATGTGATCAATCGCACTGATAACAGCCTTGGATCACAGCGGACAGAGGTGCTTTGTGCCAGATGCGATGCCCACTTAGGTCATGTTTTCGACGACGGTCCAGAACCAACCGGACTGCGCTACTGCATGAATTCCGCTGCGCTGAAATTCGTGCCGACGAAAGAAGCAGTCAAGCCGAAGAAAAAATAAAACATTCGGGCTTGCAGCAAAATTCCCTCTTCAATATCTGGAGAGGGAATTAATAATTTACCACCGGACTATCCAGACTCATAAATTTTCATCACCCAAACCTTACGCGGCATCCGTATATTCACCAAGCTTTTGCGCTCTTATCTCTTTTAACAGGGAGTTTGCTGCCAGGACAAAACATACCGCTGATGGAGCAAGCTGGATAATGAAACTAAATATGGTGAGTGGGAACGGAAGCTGAATCACTCCGCAGGTAAAAAGGATCAGAAGCCAGGCTCCCCAGGCCGCATATCGCATCGTATTTTTACCATTTTTTCCTCGGCATCTGCCGGCTCCCCACCATAAACCACTTCCGATCAGAGCAGGCCATAAAACTGCCATTATTCCTTCAAACATCTGCACACCTCCCATTTTCGCTCAGGGGTTGTCGTCTACACATATTATCATTACGAGTTACATTTCAACTGGTTCCATAATTTTACCTTCCTGTGGTCAGAGATTTGAAATAGTCGTGTACCAAAGGCTGATATGCCCGGGGATAGCCGTCCTCTAAACCCGCACGCCCTGTCAACGGAGCATTCTGACCGGCGCTGGATTTCAAATCCCGGTTCATTCTATGATACTCTTTTTTCTGTTCTGAAGGCGTTTTTCTGGAATCAGCACCTGTGGATCTAAGGCGATTTAATCCGTTATAGCTGGCTTTAGTTTTTGATGATCCATGCGCTGCACGTTTAACACTGCTATCATGGCTTGGAATTTTTTTTAAATCTGGGAGCTTGCTTTCTCCAGCTGGCTGCTTCTGGAAGCGATCGATTTTTTCAGGACGTACCGTAGAGATAGAGGAAGCAGACACCGTGTTTTGATGCGGTGAAAAAAATGATCTTGGGAAATCAAAAACAAACATCCCTGGGAAAATACACAGAATTAAAATGAGCGCGATTACAGGCAGTAAGGAGAACTGTAGATCATGTTTTATAGCGGGATGATGCAGGCAGTAGTATAATTTTGGAGTGGAAAGTGCAGTTTCAGCTCGAGAAATTTCAATATTCATCAGCCCGGCATGTGCTGCCTCAGGGGTCTGAGCGGTCTTCTGAAACTGTACTGCATTAATCAGAGTGTTCTGAAGGTGAGGATAAGCGACTTCGATTTCTCGTGCTATCCGATCACTGCTGATCGTGCGGGATAGTGCTGAGCGATAAGAGATACGTATCAGCAACACGAGCAGACCGGACCAGCAGATGATGATTGCGAGACGTGCGATAGGACTTAGAGGATACATCCGATCGAATATACCAAACATTAACAGTAAGGCGTCCGCTGCTAAAAGCCGCCTGGATAGAATAATCCAGGCGGCAAGTTGAATTCGTTTATGTTTCAGTTGCGCCCATACTGACTGGTAGGAGTTCATCGAATACACTGCCATAATGCTTCTATTATTTCAGTTCCCCCGATAAAATATGAAAACTTTCAAATCTGCGTGCTGAGATTTCACCATTCTCTACTGCAGCTTTGAGGCTGCACCCCGGTTCAGATTTATGCTTACAGTCCCTAAAACGGCAGGGCGTGTCGAGAGCATTTCCAAATTCCACAAAACACTCCATAAGTTCTTCTCGCGACATCTTCAGCAGTTCCAATTTACGCAGTCCAGGAGTGTCGGCCACCCATCCCCCTGTGATCAAAGGAATCAGCTCTCGCGCAGTCGTGGTGTGTTTGCCTTTGAAAGTGATATCACCGATATCTCCTGTCGCAAGCTTCAGGCCGGGTTGTATGGAGTTCAGCAGGCTGGATTTACCGACTCCGGAAGGTCCAGTTACGGCGCTAATTTTTCCGTGCAGCTCCGCTCTTAACTCTTCAATTCCAATCTGTTTTTTAGAGCTTACAGGCAGCACACGATACCCTATTCTGGAGTATTCAGCAAAAGATTTTTCAAAATCTCCATATTCCACCAAATCCAGTTTATTAGCCAGGAGAAGCGGCTCAATTCCATGATATTCAGCGGCTGCGAGCCATCTATCTATGCGCCAATGATCAGGATTTGGTTCTGCACAGGCAAACACGATTACCAGCAAATCTAAATTCGTAACCAGGGTCTGTACACGGCCACGAAACCCAGAACGTGAAAAAGAAGATGTGCGCGGAAAAATCTCCTCGATGATGCCTTGATTATCCTCCAACGGGCTGAAACGAACCCGATCACCAACCGAAATGCTGTCGGATATGTATGGTCGTTTTGCCTCAGTTACTCGCTTCGGGCGGCTTCCGCTGGTGGAATAGGTAAGATTTTTCTTCAAGTTTCCTCGCAGGATACACGGTACTACCACCTCCGAACAGGCCGTCTCACCGTCCGGCTGTACCATATATATCCCACTATTTGCTTTGAGGACGATGCCAAGAAGACTTCCTGAGTAAGCTTCTGGCCGTTTCTCCTCTATCGAATCCACGATTTCATTGGCTGCTATGATTGCGTTCTCCTCATACACACGAAAACGGTTAGTTCTATTGATGCGCTATTTTGAGTATACCATTTATAGATATATAGATCACGAGGCTTCAATTGTTAAAGAGTTCGGTAAACGAACCTGAATTGGAGCTAATCGAGTATGAATATAACAAGGATATCGGCAAAAATCTGCCGAACATATAATCATGTTTTACAGGATATAGAATATATACGCGATATGAGGAGCAGCAATTTATGACAGCGGTCGACCCAAAGGTTTTTCGTACCTACGATATACGCGCCCTGGTTCCGAATCTGGTGGACGAGAGCAGCGTCTATTTTGGAAAGGTCGGAGATCCCGATTCCTACCAGGCGCCTCTAACTCCAGACGGAGTGGAAGAGATTGGCCGCGGGCTGGGCGATTTTTTTGGGGAACCGAAAGTCGCTATTGGTTACGATGCGCGCATTTCAAGCCCTGAATGGTCTGCCGCTCTGGCGCGGGGATTAAATAGGCAGGGAGTGGATGTTCTTGATATCGGACTTGCAACCACAGATATGGTCTACTTTGCCTCGGGAAAATTCAACGTCCCGGCCGTCGAGATCACCGCATCGCACTGCACCAAAGAGCTGAATGGAATGAAAATAGTCCGCGCAGGAGCTAATGTGGTTGGCAGAGGCTCTGGAATGGAAGACCTCAGCGAGCTGGTTTTATCAGGTAAGTTCCAGAATGTAGCCAAGCCTGGAAGTGTGATTAAATACGACCTCATGAGTGACTACATGAGCCATTTGATGCAGTTTATCGATTTTTCGAAGATAAAACCGTTCAAGATTCTTGCGGATGCAGGCAACGGCGTCGCAGGAGCACCCGCCCGACGACTATTCTCCCTGATCCCGCAGCTGCAGGTAACCGAGCTCTATTTTGAGCCCGACGGAACCTTTCCTAATCACGAGGCTAACCCATTCGAGCGGGAAAATATCGAGGAGATCATACACCGCATTCCAGTCGAAGGAGCAGATTTTGGTGTTGCCTGGGATGGGGATGCGGACCGATGTTTTTTCCTGGATGAAAAAGGGGAGCCTCTTCCAGGTGATTTCGTCACCACACTGGTAGCACGCCACTTTTTAAAACTTTACCCCGGAGCCAATATTGTCTACGATTTACGGGCATCACGCGCTGTCAAAGACTGGGTAGAAAAATTGGGCGGAATAGCAATCGCGGAGCGTGTGGGGCACTCTTACATCAAAAGGACGATGCGCGCTCAGAACGCAGTTTTCGGCGGAGAGGTTTCCGGGCACTACTATTTCCGAGACCATTACTATGCGGATAACGGATTCATTCCGCTGCTGGCAATTCTGCAGATTCTTTCGGAAGCCGATGTAAAAATGAGTGAACTGGTATCCAGCCTGGGAAACTACTATATCTCCGGCGAGATAAACTCCACAGTGCCCAGTACAGAAGCCGTGATGGGGCGAATTAAAACTCAGTTTTCTGATGGAGAACAGGATTTCAGGGACGGAATATCGGTCGAGTATCCAGATTGGCACTTCAATGTGCGCCCATCCGCCAACGACCCTGTTGTGCGCCTAAACCTGGAAGCGAGTTCACAAGCAGATATGGAACGGCGCAGAGATCAAATTTTAGCTCTCATCCGACAGAATAGCTAAGTAATAGAATGATAATCAGGTGGTTAATAGAATAATGAAATGGAGTTCATAACTTGCTGCTCACAAGATTATATTGAGAGGTTTAGAAGAGACATATGATACTTATTCGTTTTCCAGATGCAGCGTCGAAGCGTGTCGCTTTGGGATTTCTTGCAGGTCGTTTTTCTTTCAAGAGTTGGGCGAGCGGAGAAATGATGGTGGCAGAATCTGCTCTCGCATATTTAGCGTCTGAGAATATACCATTTACAGTAGAGGGAACGGCTGAAACAACAGTTTCGACAACTTGATATCTGGATGACTACGTATCCCATAGATGTTCTTTAAGTGAGAATTTTGTATGGACAATGGATATCAATCAGGAGTGGATTTTACAGCGGAAAGTTCCGTGTAAATCTGGTAATTATTAAATCAAATAAGACAGAATGCTATGAGCACACCTCGCTCCAGATTGATGGGATAAGGTGTGCTCATTCATGTGAATTTTAGTTCAGTGCGTTGACCAGATCGGTGCTTTCCCATGGGAAGGAAGGATTGCCGAAGTGACCGTTTTTCGCGGTGTTGAGGTACTGAATTTTGTTCGGATCCAGCAACGAAAGCCTCTCAATCATAGCTCGTGGGCGAAGATCAATTGCTTTTCGCACTCGTTTTACTATCTCAGATTCTGAAATCTTTCCAGTTCCGAAGGTATCGACCAGAACACTCACCGGCTCTGCCACGCCGATAGCATAGGCCAGTTGAATTTCTGCCCGCGCAGCCAACCCGGCCGCAACGATGTTCTTGGCGATATATCTACCCGTATAAGCTGCGGAACGATCTACCTTCGACGGGTCTTTGCCGGAGAATGCACCGCCCCCGTGTCGTGCAGCGCCGCCATAGGTGTCCACTATAATCTTTCTTCCAGTAACTCCCGTGTCCCCTTGAGGTCCGCCAATCACAAATCTGCCTGTCGGATTGATATGATATTTGATATCGCTCTTTACGAAACTCTTGTATTTTGCCAGAACCGGCTCAATCACGAAGGCTCGTACATTCCTCTGCACATTTTCGAGCGTCTGTACATCGTCATGCTGAGTGGAGATAACGATGGTATCAATATGGCTGGCTTTTCCGTTCTCATCATAAGCGATCGTAACCTGGGATTTTGCGTCTGGCCGGAAGCCGAGCGATTCGTTTGCATGCCGAACTTCGCTTAGCTGGCGGGTCAGATCGTGTGCAATAGTAAGCGCTAGGGGCATAAGATTTTCGGTCTCGTTGATTGCGTAGCCAAACATCAATCCCTGGTCGCCAGCGCCCTGCTCTGCGGGATTTGCGCGGTCAACCCCCTGAGCAATATCTGGTGACTGCTGCTGTATCGCGAGCATTACGCCGCAGGTCTGCCCATCAAAACCGTGGTCGGTTTTGGTATAGCCTACATTCAGAATAGTCCGGCGAACAACATCTGCTATTTCAACATAGGCTTTGGTGGTCAGCTCTCCGCCGACGACACAGAGGCCGCGAGTCAGGAAAGTTTCAAGCGCGACCCGGGATTTTGGATCACTTTTTAGCAGCTCATCTAGAATTGCATCGCTAATCTGGTCGGCGAGTTTATCAGGATGTCCTTCGCTTACACTTTCGGAAGTAAACAGAGAGAATTCGGGCATATTATAATTCCTTTCAATTCACAGCGTCTCAAATCTTTGATATGCTATGAACATGGTAGCGCGATAGATCTATCTCTATCACGATGACTTCCAAAGTGAATCAAGTCTCTGTTGTCTGCGGTTAGAATTAAGAGGATCATAAACAACAAAACCTCTTCTGCAGCGCAGAAGAGGCAGTAATGACGATGAAGTAGAAAAAGAGAGTCCGAAGGAATCTTTCTTCGACAAAACGCACTACGTACTCTTATCTGGCAGGTAGCAGAACTGATGCACACTGCCCGGATTTAGCACCTGCCTGTGCCTGGAAGCACGGGTGGTTGTTGTGGCGTCGTAAGGCCGGATCCCTCGACCACTCTTGATAAGAAGCAACACTATTAAGTTATTGGCAAAGTCTAGCACAATCCACAGGTGTTGTCAAGTACTCAGTAAACATGCATCGATCCATCTGACCGGCGCACGAGCGGCATAAATGCTCGCTTATAAGGATATTTCTCGGCTGCAGATTCATCAATATCTACGCCAAGGCCAGGCTTTTCTGAGGCCAGAAGGAATCCATTTTTCATCTCCGGGACTCCGCTGATAACTTCGTATGCCTGCTCTGGAAATCGCGTCCACTCCTGCACACCAAAATTCGGAATTACCATCTGCAGCGCCACGGATGCAGCCTGTGATACGGGGCCGATATCCTGCGCTCCATGAAATGCGCTGCGCACATTGAAAGGCTCGGCAATAGTGAGCATCTTTCGGCATTCGGTGATTCCTCCAATATGGAGTGGAGGAGTGCGGATAAAATCGATCCAGTGATTAGTAAATAACGGCACGCAGTCCCATCTCGAAGTGAATATCTCTCCGATTGCCAGAGGCGTTACAGATGCAGCGCGCAACAGCGGCCAGCTTTCGCGGTGCTCGGGCATCAGTGGGTCTTCCAGGAAGAAAAGACGATACGGCTCCAGTTCCTTTGCCAATCGAGCCGCCTCGATAGGATTCAACTGTTCATGCACATCATGAAAAAGCTCTATTTCCATACCGAGTTTATCGCGCAAATGCGCAAAGAGCTTGGGTACGCTGAGGAGATATGGCGTGGATTCATAAATCTGCTCCGGGGGAGTGCTGGGTGACATGGGAGGATTCTCTCCCAATACTCCATCGCCTCCATAGTTTCCTACCTGGCAGCGCACCACTTTGAATCCCTGCTCCATTATTCTGCGGGCATTGTCTTCGGTTTCGATGGCATCCCTTCCATGCGCATGGGTATAACACATTACACTATCTCTAGCTTTGCCGCCCAGAAGCTGGTAGACCGGCATGTTCGCTAACTTGCCTTTGATATCCCATAATGCGAAATCGAATGCCGCCAGCGCCGCAGCAAAAATCGGGCCCCCTCGCCAGTATCCCTGACGGTAAAGCAGATGCCAGTTATCTTCGATTCGCTGCGGATCGCGACCTATCAGCAAGTAACTCATGTGTTTGATCGCTTCGGCTACAATCGATTCGCTTCCGCTGACCGTGCCTTCACCCACTCCATACAGCCCTGGCACATCCGTCATCACCTTTATAAACACATAGTTCCTGCCCGGGCACGTGAGAAAAACTTTGACATCCGTGATTTTCATGTTCACTCCTGAGATGTTATTGAAAGATGGATTACAAGATAATTCATCTTGATAGGATGAAACACCTTCCATTTTGTCTGAACACGAATTAAGCGTATCGATGGATATACCAAAATCAAGTTCAGATTTCAGCATACTATTCAGCCATTCCATCGCTTACGAGTTCCTGCCCAATGGAAGGAGATTAGTGCGGCATCATGGAATCATGTCGCATCTTCAGAATTCATTAGAAAGAGCAAATCCCATGCAAGCACCACCACATAGTTTGGCAGCAGAATTTGTACGGGACGGTTTTTTAATCCATCCCGAGCCAATATTCCCTGAGAATATAATAAATCTGGGAATTGAGCAGATACAAGCTGTTCGCCGAGGGGAGTATAACACAGGCCGATCACCACGTGACTCTCCCTGGAATCCAGGCGATGACCCGAACACTCTTTGTAAAATCGAGCAGCCACAGTTCGCGAGTCATGGATTAAGGGAACTGCTCAAATATCCCGGTCTTGGGAGACTAGCCGCTGATATTTCCGGAGCTTCGATGGTACAGGTATGGTGGGTTCAGCTGCTCTATAAGCCATCTACTCCTGAAGGAACGGCATCCACAACCAGTGTCGGCTGGCATCAGGATAGAAGTTACTGGGGAGTATGGGAAAAAGAGAGCGAACTTTTCACAGCCTGGATAGGGCTCTCAGATGTTACGCTTGCAAGCGGTCCGATGCGATTTGTTTTGGGTTCACATAAATGGGGTTTCCGGAATGATAGTAATTTCTTTGAGCAGAATATCGAGGATCAGCGAAAAACAATATCTGTTCCGGATGGCGAGCGCTGGATGGAGGCGGCAGCCGTTATGTCGCCAGGTGGAGTGAGCTTTCATGATAAGCTTACCTTCCATGGTTCGGGACCAAACCACTCTGGCTCGCCGCGAATAAGTTTAGCAGTGCACCTGCGTACTGAAAAATCAAAACCGGTGGATAATAAGCGAGTTGGCCTGACGGAATTTATCGACGACCAGGATCTATGTCCTGTGATATACAGAGCATGATCTACTCAGTTGAGATTCCCCGGTAACATTTCGAATAACGTAGAGTGACGAAAATAAAACCTGTTCCATTTATTCGCTTTGAAAATAATTGATTGTAATTAGCAGTGTGCAAAGGATATTGTACTGACTATGGATACCCCAGATACCATTAAAAAGAGAGCACAGGAAATTACTGATCAGATCCGGCATGCGAACTACAGATACTATGCCCTCGACTCGCCTGAGCTTTCGGATGCCGCTTACGATAGGCTAATGCAGGAGCTGAAAGCGCTGGAAACTGAATTTCCGGACTTAATCACTTCTGAATCGCCCACACAGCGTGTTGGCGCAGAGATGGTCAGCACTTTCCAGCCAATTCGCCATGTCCAGTCAATGCTTTCGTTGGATAACGCATTTGGGATCGGTGAATTAGCCGCATGGGAAGAAAGAAACCGAAGAACGCTAGGTATCAACAATTCAGATCCGATAGAGTATGTCTGCGAGCTGAAGATCGATGGATCTGCAATATCGCTCACCTACGAGGAGGGACGATTCGTCGCAGGGGGAACTCGAGGAACCGGCGAGGTGGGAGAGGATATTACCTTGAACCTTCGCACTATTTCAGCAATTCCTTTCCAGATGCATAAAAATCAAAATGCTGTCAAAGCATTCCCTAAAATGATCGAGATACGAGGCGAGGTCTTTCTCTCCCATAGAGAGTTTTCTCGAATTAATTCGGAAGCAGAGGAGAAGGGCGGTAAAATTTTCGCGAACCCCCGAAATGCTGCCTCGGGCTCCCTGCGCCAGAAAGATCCCAATCTAACCGCCAGCAGACGGCTGGATGTTTTTCTTTATGGTGTGGGAGCGTGTGAGGGATGCAGTTTTGAAAGCCAGTACGACCTGCTGCAAACTTACAAAGACTGGGGATTCCGAACTAACCCGAATGTTGCGATTTGTGTGGGCCTGGAAAAAGTTATTGCATTTTGCGATCATTGGTCGACAGAGAAAGAGCACCTTCCTTACGATATTGATGGCGTGGTGGTTAAAGTCAATTCGTTTCATATGCAGCGGGAGTTGGGCCAGGTGAGCCGATCCCCGCGCTGGTCAATCGCTTATAAATATCCGGCGCTGCAGGTGCAGACAAAAGTAGAATCGATCGAAGTTCAGGTTGGCCGGACTGGCGCAATAACTCCTGTCGCCTATTTGAAACCGGTTTTAGTGGCTGGAGTAACCGTTTCGCGGGCGACACTGCACAACGAATCTGAGATTCGCCGTAAGGATGTCCGCATCGGAGATACGGTTGTCGTACAGCGTGCCGGTGAAGTGATTCCAGAGATAGTGGAGGTGGTGGTTTCTGCACGAACCGGTAGAGAGATTGAATTTGTAATGCCCAAGCATTGCCCATCGTGCGGCTCCGAAATTGTTCGCCCCGAAGGAGAAGCCGTCTCCCGATGCCCTAATAGAATATGTCCAAAAAAAGTTCTCGAAAATGTTCTGCATTTCGGCTCGCGCGGAGCGATGGATATCGAAGGATTAGGCGAGAAACAGGTCGAGCAGCTTACTCAAAAAGGTCTGGTTTTCGATCCCGCCGATCTCTATTCACTCACTATGGAGCAGCTCCTTACACTCGATCGCATGGGCGAAAAGCTGGCGACTAAGATACTTGCGAATATCGCAGGCAGCCGCAGCCGTCCGCTTCAACGCGTTATTTACGCTCTTGGGATACGCCATATTGGGGAGCATTCAGCAGAGGTTCTTGCGGCACATTTTGGCGGCTTGGAGCGGCTGCAGTCTGCCACTGTAGAGGAACTGGCAAGTGTATACGAAATCGGAATGACCACTGCGGAAAGCATCGTGAGCTGGTTTGCCGATGAATTCAATCAGACGGTTATGAAAAAGCTAAAGGCAGCAGGTGTCGATCCCATGGCTCATGCGGCTCCCACCTCGGATATGTTTGCCGGCAAAACCTTTGTATTTACCGGGACATTAGTGCTGATGAAGCGGGATGAGGCGGAAGCGCTGGTGAAACAAATGGGCGGGAGAGCTAGCGGGAGCGTCAGCAAACAGACAAGTTTCGTAGTAGCCGGTGAAAACGCTGGAAGCAAACTCGAAAAAGCGACCTCCCTGGGTGTAGCCATTCTGACAGAACAAGAGTTTATTGATCTAATAGAAGGCTGAATCCAGACGCCGAATTGAGCAATAACCATCATTATTTTGAACATGAATTCAGTCATACTATATTACATTAGGTAGCAACTTGGGTTAATTATGAATCACGATCATCTCTTTAAAGATTTACTTACCACTTTCTTCCAACAATTCATCGAGCTATTCCTTCCCCAAGTAGCACAATATATCGATTGGGATACACCCATTCAATTCCTTGATAAAGAGATATTTACCGATATCTCGGCTGGTGAAAAGCACATAGTCGATCTTGTAGTAAAAGCGCGTTTCCGAGGAGAGGAAGCATTCTTTCTCATCCATGTCGAAAATCAAGCAGCCGTAAAATCTAACTTTCCCAGGCGGATGTTCACATATTTTGCGAGACTACATGAGAAGTTCAGCCTTCCAGTCTATCCTGTGGTGATATTCTCACACAACACTCCGAAAAAATTGGAGGCCAGCAGATATGAGGTAGCATTTCCGGATAAGACTGTGTTACAATTTGATTATACAGTGATCCAATTGAATCAGATTCCCTGGCGAAGTTATATCAATCAGCAAAATCCGGTCGCGACTGCTCTCATAGCTAAAATGAAAATGGAACCTGGAGAGAGGCCTAAAGTGAAGCTGGAGGCATTGCGGATACTGGCCACTCTTAGACTTGACCCGGCAAGAACCAAATTTTTGGGTGTGTTCATTGAATCATATTTAATACTGACCGCAAAAGAGATGAAAGAGTACGAGCGCGATTTCGAGCAGCTCACTCCCTCGGAACAGGAGGCAACCATGGAGATGATGACAAGCTGGCATAGGGAAGGATTAAAAGCAGGCAGGCAGGAAGGTATCGTAGAGGGCAAGAAAGAAGGCAAAGAAGAACTCGTTATTCAGCAGATAAATAGAGTCTTGGGCTCAATCTCGCCTAAGCTAGAGAAACGCCTCTATAATCTTTCAATGGAACAGTTAAATGAGTTGGGATTAGCTTTGTTTGACTTTAAATCTGTAAACGATCTTCAAAACTGGCTTTCAAAATCCAATGCTCAGTAGTTCTCATCATTCTTAGTAATCCTCCAGGTGTTAATATACGTGAGATATATATTCGATTTCATAAGTTTCTTTCCACGCGCAGAAAAGGCTGGGGATATTAATGAGAGATTCGAAAAACTGTTGGAAGGCCTTATTGAACTGCTTCTTGATAACGCCAATACTATTATCGCTTTGGCCTGTCACTTCATTTGCCAAGAATATAAACATTGGTCCAGGATCACCGAATCCTCCGCTCGATGTTAAGGTCTGGTTTAAAGGAACTCCAATCAAAGAGCTTGCAAAAGATCAGCTTTACGTAGTTGAGTTTTGGGCGACTTGGTGCGGACCATGTAAGGAATCGATACCTCATCTCACCGAATTGGCAAAAAAGAATCCCGATGTGCATTTCATCGGCGTGAGCATTTGGGAGAAAAACGAGGGAGACAATATTAAGAATTTTGTCGCCGACATGGGTGATAAGATGAACTATGCGGTGGGCTGGAGCGGCGAACACGATGGCATGGCAGTTTCATGGGCAGAAGCTGGAGCTCAAAACGGAATTCCCACATCGTTCATTGTTAAGAACGGAATAATCCAATGGATCGGCCATCCTATGGAGCTTGAAAAACCGCTGACTGAAATCAAAGCAGGATCATTTGACGTTCAAAAAGCAAAATTAGTATTCGACAAGCAAGCCGTGGAAACGCGGCGCTATATGGCAATGAACAAAGAGCTTTCAGAGATCACAGAAGTTTACAAAAATGGCAGTCATGCGGCAGCAAAGGCATCATTAGTTGGTTTTCTTAAGAAGTATCCGAGTCAAAAAGAGGAGGGAGAAAGTCTTCGATTTCTGTGGCTTGCAGATGATGATGTGGCGGCATGGAAGATTAAGGCCAAACAATTTGCCGATTCTAAAACACCGGCTAATATAAATCGGCTCTGCTCATTTGCCATACGACAAGCTTATGAATCAGGCAGCAAGGCGCTCGGTGAATACGCCCTGAATCTGGCGATAGCAGCAACCGAACAGAAACAGCTCACCCCTCTGAACTACGCGCGTGCCTTTTATGAACAAACTGGGCAGCCTGATAAGGTATTGAGTACACTCGACAAAATAGAGAAGCTCCTTCCATCTTTACCTGCAGAGCAAAGATCAACCTGGGTAGGAATTATCGCCACGAAAAGGAAAGAGTTTCAATCAAAGCTAAAATAATAAGTATCCACCACTTGCCAAATATCAACGATTAAACAGCTCAAGGGCACAGTGAAAAACTGCATCCATGAGACCATCCCACACGAAGTAGTTTTCCGGCAATTCTTCCAAAGTCAGCAGTCGTATTCCGCGGGATTCTGTTCCTTCAGGAATCGAAGCGAACTCTATTACCTCAGAAACATAGGTGGGAACAATCTGGTTTACGTTGGAAGTGGAGTTTTTCATGAGGAAATTACCTAGAAAATGAAGTGCCCCAAGGGTGATGCCTGCCTCTTCATACGCCTCGCGCCGAACCGCTGCTTCAGGTGATTCGCCGGGATATAGATGACCGCCCGGGATACACCAGCCTCTATCCGTAATATCCGCCACAACAAATTTGCCTTCAGATATAGCAAAAACCAGCGACGCCAGGATTTCCATCTTATCCGGTATGTCTTGTGACGCGCTCAGAAAGGTCGCTTCGGTTTTTCCCCACGAGACAATCGGAAAAGAATCGCGGTGTTCAGCTTCGGCATCAAAATACATCTGTTTACATCTCATGCATCACGTGCTACAATAGTGTGCACATATCTTTTTTGATCTATCTAGGGGCAAACCGCCGCTGTAAACCTGGCTGGTTAGCTGCAGGATCAGGCGATTTTAACTGGGTTGCTGCAGAATATGGCGGGCCGGGAGCTCGAACGACAGTACCCAGAATATCGCGAATAGGTACTGGACCAAATATTCTGCTATCTTCCGATACTTTCAGATTATCACCCAGGATCGCAATATATCCATCCGGAACTCGCAAATGAGTTACGGAACCTTCTTTAGTCTTAACGATCTGTTGTTCATAATAATCGGCAAGTCGATTATAATTTGTAAATGCGAGCAGATTCGGAAACGCATCTGTCACCTCTTCGCCTGGCAGGCGGTACACTCTTTTGATGATAACATCACGATCTTTTTTTATGAGTATAACATCGTTATGATGGAGCGGTGCTGAGAAGCGGTTGAACCTTTTGACAAGCACCACCTGACCGTTCTGATAAGTTGGTTCCATTGAATCGCCGCGAACTATTCCCATTCTAAACGACGTCACGAATAACAGTACTATACACAGAAAAACAACTACAAACATAGTTTGACGGCGGGTACCCGAATTCACTTAGTTCCTCGCTTTCAGCGGCCGAAATGCAGTTTCATACCGTTGCCGTTCTGTTCTGGCAGCATTTGAAGTATACCTGCTCAGGGTCAAAATCAAAGGGGATATTCTTTGTTCGAAGACTTTCGTCATTTCCTGCAGCAGGGTGACAATAACATAATACTTCTGGCAGTTCTTACTCTGGCTGTAATGCTGTTGTTCATAATTTTATTGATTGTGTTTGCATCATTGGCCGGAACGCGCAAGCGTATCGCGAAATTAACTCAAGGCGGAAGCGGCCAGAGCCTGGAAGATATACTTCATGGACATATGAATCAGCTTTCTGAGACCAGAGATAGAATGGAGCTGATAGAACAGGCTGTCGGTGTAATTCAGGCACAGATACCTGGATGCCTTCAAAAACTAAAAATGGTACGTTATGATGCGTTCGAAGATGTTGGGGGAGAGCAGAGTTTTTCTTTAGCGCTGCTGGATCAGCATGGAGAAGGTATCGTTCTTACAAGCGTATATAGTAGAATGGATGTAAGAGTTTATGCCAAATCCATTCAAAATGGACGGGCCAGTCATGCTCTCTCAAAAGAGGAAGAGAGAGTGCTCCGAGAAACTGTCGATAAAAGATGAGTACTTTTAAACCAAATCCTATACAGAAAACTGTCGCAAGCCCGTACGGCTTAATCCTGCTGAATAACAAATGATAAATACGGATGAACGGCTGCTAATCGACCGCTGCAAATCAGGCGAACGTTCCGCCTTTGATACGCTGATACGCGGTTATGAAAAAAGAGTCTATAACCTGGCTTATCGACTCTCTGGCAACTACGACGATGCAAACGATATCAGTATCGATGCTTTTTTGCGCGTCTATCAGGCTATAAAACTATTTCGCGGGGAAGCTAACTTTTCCACCTGGCTTTTCCGAATAGTAACCAATGTATATCTCGACCGCAGAAAGAGAATGCAAAACAAGCAGCATCTTTCCCTCGAAGAGTATATTGAACTCGAAGAGAACAGTGTTGCCCGCCAGATTGAAGACCCTCTCCCAACACCAGGAGTTCTCGCGGAGCTCAAGGAGCGCCAGGATGTGCTGCAAGGCGCTATCGATTCATTACCAGATTATCAGCGGGCAATGATTGTACTTTATCATAAGGAAGGACTGTCTTATGAAGAGATTGCGGAAGTACTCTCTTTACCCATAGGAACTGTCAAATCCCGCCTTAATCGAGCTCGTTTAGTCATGCGTGAAAAACTTGAACTGCATAAGGAACTCTTCTGATAGATATGTCGTCCAACAGGAGATGAATTAATCTTAGGCTTTCTAAGCGGGAAAAAAACATCAAAATTATTTATTACTGAATTGCCTTTCAAGGCGGCCAAGAGAGCTGCTATAGGGTACAAACATGCAGTGTAAACACGCACAAGAACTATTATCCGATTATATCGCAGGGTCGGTTGCTCCTGCATTGACTGTCAGCCTCGAGAATCATATGGCGGAATGTGCGGGCTGCCGACATGATTTAGCTGGCATTCGTGTAGTATGGGAGCAGATGGAAGCAATTCCATCCGTAGATCCACCCATGTATTTTCATGAAAATATTATGTCACGCCTCGATAAACAGATGGCGGAAGATGAAAATACTGCGAATGCTCGATCCACCAAGTTTGACTGGAAATCGCTCTTCAGAACCCGATCGCTCGCGTTTGCAGCAGTCGTGCTGATAATTATGCTTAGTGGCGCGGGAGTTATGAGGACTACACATGCAGGATTAGGATTTCCATCCCTATTTAGCAATCATAATAACGATATTGATCTGGAATTAAAAAAATCAACGCAGGCTCATATAATGTTCAACACTACAGGCGGAGCCAAGATGGAAGTGCATATGCAGGCGGTTCCTCTGGCTCATAATGTCCCAGTGAACATGCACTACAGTTTGAATATCAAAGGATCGAATACAATCATAGATCAGGGAATCGTGTCTTCTGATAAAGAGATTGTAGTTCCGATCCAGCTGACTCAGGTGCCAGAGCGAACATTCACTCTCGAAGCTACTCTAAGCTATTCAGATGCGGAAAATCATACAAGTACGCATAAAGTCATCATACCTGTTATCTCAGCGCCATTCGGACCTGATTCGATTAACTCCGTGGCTCCTGTACATACGAACTTAACAGCAGAAAAATCATAAAAAATCAGCCGGTTTACACCGGCTGATTTTTTTTATGTTTTAGCTGACAACACTTTTTCCGCTTCCAAACCCTATCAGTGAATACCACGCAATAAGAGCCGGTCGAATGGTACTCCTCTTTCTTTAACCATTCTGTATGCTTTTGGAATTCTCATCTGCCATACGCTTACTATGAAAAGCAACATCGAATGCGCTTTGTCTGCTTCCGATTACTTCGCCCGTTTAGCACCAGCTGGTAATTCCAAGCCGCGTGTAGACGTATCGAGCTTCAACCGAAGGTGGTTATACGATCACACTTTGTCCGCATAAAGAGGCAATCCCCATCTTAGAATCACTGTGTCGAACTCTTCTGTGACCATTTGCTCTCTATTTTTTAGGAATCGGAATATCCTCAGGTGCGTGTACAAATCGAACAGAACTTATAACCATTGAAAATTCACTCTCCGCACGAGTAAAAGCCGCGGACGGGCAGACCAGCTGCAGCAGTACAAAACGATCGTATGCTTTTATCAAATAGAAATTGATTATTTTGCCATCACCTTCCAGCTGTAAATGAAAAGCCCTTTGTCCATCAATTGTAACCTGAGAAACCCCTTCTTTTTCTTTTTGAATCATCTGTGCCGCCTGGTTGACAGATACAGGGTCGCCCACATTGTCGTCCGCCAAAAACTCTGCACCATCCCTATTAACCCAAATCGAAGGTTTCGGATGTTTCCAATCTGCAGGAACGGAGAGGCTCCACCAGGGATTTTGACCTTTCAGTCCAAAGCCAACCTGCACCATGGCGGGCGCAAGCACCTGTTTATGCGCCCATTTCCATTGACTGGCTCCTGCCACGGCAGAAAGAAGAATAAACAGCATACAGAAAAGAGTGGGAACAGCCTGAGTGGCGGCAGATTTCGGACGGTCATCCAGCACTTCCGGCATCAGAAACAGCGCTGTAAATGCTCCGCCAATCAATCCTCCCATATGCGCGCCATTATCGATATGGCTTCCAGGATACGCTCCGATTGCCAGGTTAATGAGTGCCGTAAACAGCAGTTGAGATAGTATTTGAGAACGGGCTTGTTCGGGCACCAGGGATCTAAAACGCACTGGAAATACAAGCCCCGCTCCTACCAGGCCAAAGAGCGCCCCGGAAGCTCCCAAAGAAGGGACGCTGGACCACTCATAACTCACCACAAAACTCAGAATTCCCGCGATCATATAGACAAGAAAATATCTCTTTGAGCCGTATATCTGCTCCATTTGAGAACCTAGAATGTAGAGGAACAGTGAGTTCGAGCCGAGATGTATCAGACTGCCATGCAGAAATATGGGAGTAATAAACCTCCACCACTGCCCCGCCTGAATAAGCTGGTTATCCTTATCTCCAAACAGCGTACTGACACTGCTGACGTCCCCATGCCCTGCTATGTACATAGCTAGATAGATGAGCACGTTTACAGCAAGCAGGGTATAAGTTACTGGAGACAGCTGAAATGAGCGGTCCTGCTGGGGACGAGATTGTCTTCGTTTCGATCTTTCACTTTCGGCGTATGGGTGAGGGGATGCTGGATCCGCATTCACTCTTCTGGAAGCATTTTCCCCGGAAAACATTCCAAGACCTGGAAGATGTACATGCCTGTTAGCTCGCAGATAAATATTTGAGTAAGTCATTTGGTTTTAAAAGGCTCCGTTTATATCTCATTATTAGAATATATTTGAGATATTCAACTTGATGCAAGCATAATTACTAGCTATTTTCGGCTGTGCAGCCAACTCTCCTAAGCAGTATATTCTTATCTGCATAAACGGCGTCCTGCCATTAAGGGCAGCAGCATCAAGAATTCCGTTTAAAAGAGGCGATACTGAAGAAGGATTATTCCCTACCATACGTCGAATAATAGGCCTGCCGTTCCGAATATTCCGCATCTCTCCTCGATCATCCCTACGGGAATTGGAATATCTATCCGAAAATAGCAAATTGGTTTTCGTTGAATGTTCGAATATGGCATGAATTGTGCATTAATGTAATGGAATGATAGCACACTCCGTGCGTATTTACTTCCGGCTTGATTTCCGCCCATTCAGTAAGGGAGGTTACGATATGAGAATTTATGGTTCGTCTCCACTATACCAATATGTGGAACTGGTTTTTCGTTCGAAGAAGCTATTCATTGTATCCGTCGTGCTGGCAACAGTTATTGTAAGCACTGTCATGGTTGTACGAGCGGGTTCCTACACCTCAACCGCCCTGGTTCTCCTCTCTGGAACTGCTAACACTGGCCCGCAGGAAGTGAATAAAGATGAGAGAGATACGATCGATTTCAAAATTAACGTTTTGAATATCGAACTCAAGAATCCGGAATTCTTCAAGACCGCATTCACTGAAGCAGGTTTAAATAAAAATAGATCAGAAGCTCAATTTGATGATTTCTGCAAACAGGCTCAAAAAGCTCTCACGGTAACTGCCGAACGTAATACCCTTGTGATGACGATTCGATGGAAAGATGGAGTAGAAGCTGATAAAATTATTAATTCCTTCTACGAAAGCTATTCCACAGAGGTGTTTGATAAAGAGAGAACTACCAGTTCTACCGAGGTAAGCCTTCTCAACAAACTGGTTGACCAGTATACGAAGAAGCAGCAGGATCTTGAAAAACAAGTGGCCGCCTACCAGGAAAAACATGTAGAGTCATCGCTCACAAATTATGAAACCGCCAGCGTGGAGTATCAGCGACAAAAGATGGCCGTGAACGATTTCAAAAATCAGCTTGATGTCGCAAGAGCAAAATTGAATCAGACTAAAAGCCTATTGAAGTCGACTCAGCCGACCATTATCAATATTACGGAACGCGCTGCCCAAACGCAATCACCCCAGTACACTTTACTGCTGAGTAAGCGAGAAGATATACAAAATAAGCTGGCTGATCTGAGACTGAATCATTTCGATAGTTATCCGCCGATAAAACAGCAGATGAATGCCCTCAAGGATATCGAAACTCAGATCGCGTCGATGGAGAAATCGAGCAATACCAAAACTGCAAAAGACAATACCCATAAAACACGCGAACAAGAGACAGCTAACCCGCAGTATCAGGCTCTCGAGCAGCAGGTGGCCAGCTCACAGATAGATGTACAGGGGCTGGAAAGTCAGTTGAGAAATGCAGAAGAACTCTTGAGAAACTACCAGCAGCATGCGATGATTACACCTAAAGAACAGTACGACTATCAGGAGCTTACTCGAAACAGCCAAGTCTACAGCGCTTTCCGTGCTAATCTCCTGGCTAAGCGTGAGAATGCGAATATCGATTCCCTCCGGGATGATGAACTTAAACGAAAAGAGATGTCTCTGATCGTACGGCCAAAAGCAGAAAAAGAGAACCTGGGTGTGAAAGGCGCGATCTTCTTTGCAGCAGGCCCGCTGCTCGGACTGATCATTGCCTTCGCTTTCTCTCTGCTTTCTGAATCAATGGATCACTCACTCCGGACTCCTATCGAAGTGGAGAAATATCTGGGGAAACCGGTACTTGCGGTGCTTCCGCGTATGGATCCATCTCAAAGCAATGCACGCCGATCTCTGGGAGGGGCTGAGGCCAGGCCTACTTTACCATCCTCTTAGCGGCCGGGAATCTCAGGGTTTTGATCTGGCAGTGATCAGTCTGCGCTGTAATCTCATTTATGCGATGAGCGCTGTAAAAGGAATCGAATAGCGAATGTCAAATGACAAGGTAATTGAAATAGGTGGCCCGCTTTCCACTTCCCGTGATGCCTATGGCGGAAACGGCAGTTCCAATGGGTCTGGCGGAGGACGAATTGTCATCCCCGAAGAGTATGCCCGACTGCATGCGGATATCGAGCGGGCATCCAGCCCTTCTCGATGTTTCGTAGTGGGAATAACCAGCGCCGTCTACGGCGAAGGCAAGACAACGGTTGCGATGAATCTGGCGGGCACAATCGCTCAGAACTCTACGCAGCGTGTTGCGCTGGTGGACTGCAACCTCCGCAACTGGGATCTGCAGACTCGTCTGAATCTGCCGCCTTGCGCCGGCCTGGTGGATATTCTCGAAGGCGGAGAAGACGATCTGACCAATATAGTACAAAAAACGGAACTTGAGAATTTCACGATAGTTCCTGCAGGCAGGGCAGCAGCTAATCCTTCCCGTCTGGCAAGGTCAAGCCGTCTGGCAGAGGTGATGAGTGCGCTGCGCATGACGAATGAGTTCATCGTCATGGATATGGCTCCCGTTCTGCCTGTAGCCGATACCCGGGTTCTCACAAAAGTGGTAGACGGTGTTGTCATCGTAGTCCGCGCGGGTGTTACACCTCGCGAGATTGTAACGCGCGCTATCGATGCTATTGGTGCGGATAAAGTCCTTGGTGTTGTGCTGAACGGCACCGAAACCGCTATGCCTAAAAAATGGCAAAAGTACTTCTCGTAGCGTTTCTCGGGAAGTAATTTACAATGCCATATATGAATATGATCGCATTATGGGGAATCAGTTTCTCATCACCAGCGGAAATTCTTTTTGCTGGTTTTGAGTTATTGATGCTTCTTTTTTTCGGGGGATGTACTCTATATCTCATTAGACTGCTCTGTGCAGCCTCTCTGCTGCGCCGGCATGTAGCAGATCTGAAACCCTTACTCACCCCCCACTCGGCTGTGTCGTCCGAAGAAAAATCGCTGTCTGACAGCGATTTTTTAAAAAAACCTGAAAATCGCTTTGTAATACTTATCCCGGCTCATGATGAAGAGTTACTAATTGATGAGGCGCTGCAGTCCCTGCACTGCCTTAGTTATCCAGCAAATCTTTATCGTGTTGTCGTCATAGCAGACAATTGCACCGACCGCACCGCGGAAATCGCTCGGTCTCAAAATGCTCTGGTTCTGGAGCGGTCGAACAAAGAGCTTATAGGCAAAGGCTACGCGCTCGAATGGGCTCTTGGCAGGCTGCTGGGTGAAAATCTTTGCGAATTTGATGCGGTGGTTGTCCTTGATGCAGACACCTGCGTCTCCCCAAACCTGCTCTCCAGTTTTAATAGGGGGATAGTTTCTGGAGACAAAGCCATGCAGGTGCGGTATGAAGTCTTGAATGTCCTTGAAAGCTGGCGAACGAAGCTGATGTCCTGCGCGCTTTCACTGGCCCATATCGTTAAGCCCCTGGGACGTGAATATCTCAAGCTTTCCGACGGGCTCAAAGGCAACGGGATGTGTTTTACCCGGTCCGTGGTGGAGATGGTACCCTGGTCGGGAGCATCTATCACGGAAGACATCGAGTACACGCTCAGAATTTGTAAAGCCGGAATAAGAATCGCATTCTTACCGGATGCGGCCGTTTGGGCACAGATGCCCACCACCGGCCCACAGGCAGCTACGCAGCGCAGCAGATGGGAAGGCGGCAGATACCATTTGCTGCTGCACACGGCTCCAGCATTGATGGCAGAAGGCATAAAACAGCGAAGCCGGGTGCTTATCGACCGTGCGATTGAACTTATCATCCCGCCATTCGCAGAACTTTTTGCGGTGCCGATCTTGATGCTTACGATCTCCCTGGTGTTTGCACTGAAGTTTGAGTGGCACAGTGCGTGGATATATTTTAGCTGCTGGGCCTTGGTGCTCATGCTGCAGACAGTTTATCTATTTGCCGGGATGTGGGTGGCAAAAGTGCCATCGGAAGTCGCTTTATCGGCGCTTTACGCACCATTTTATATTATATGGAAGTTCGCGCTCTATGCGGTAATGGCTCTTGGGCGCTCTGCGGGGGGATGGAAACGAACCGAACGTCATAAGACGTGATCTATTATTAAAGTGTAAATATTTTACAGCCGCATTGTGGAATGATCAATTATCTGCTAAATCATATATTTTGCCATGGTATTATTTTTATTAGTGTAACCATTTAGTATGTAAGCAGCTTCGGCGAAACGAATCGGTGATATGCTAGATTCCGATATGCCAGATAGCGAAAAGAGATTATGCGCGAGATAGTAGCAATAATTGGTACGCCTATCGATTTACTCAGCACCTCCGAAGTTCTGGTTCGCCTGGAACAGTTTATTGCGGAGCGAAGATTTCATCAGGTAGCTACCGCGAACACAGATTTCCTGGTCCATGGATTTGTCGACCCAGAATTGCGATATATTCTGCGTAATGCCGACCTCGTAATGCCTGATGGCATGCCTGTAGTCTGGGCATCACGCATGCTCGGCTGCCCGCTTCCCGAGAGAGTAACCGGTGCCGATATCGTACCTGCTCTGGCTGAGCTCTCAGCAGAAAAAGGCTATCGCATCTACATGCTCGGCGCCAGGCCGGAAGTCGCCCAGCTGGCAAAACAAAAACTACTGGAACGCCATCCGACACTTCAAATTGTTGGCTGTGTCTCACCGCCCCTTGCTCCGCTGATCGAGATGGACAGCGAATCCATTTTACAGGATATTGCTAAGGCGAAGCCAGATATTCTCTTTGTAGCGTTCGGCAACCCCAAACAGGAAAAATGGATCGCACAATATCGTAATCGTCTGCAAAATGTACCTGTCTGCATTGGAGTAGGCGGCACCTTCGATTTCCTCGCCGGAGAAAATGCGCGTGCGCCAGGCTGGATGCAGCGAGGCGGACTTGAGTGGATTCATCGACTTGTGCATGAGCCGCGCCGTTTATGGCGCAGGTACGTCAAAGATATCACGCTCTTTTCTAATTACATGGTGAATCAGTGGTGGGAGCAGCGCCAGACTCGATTTGCGGGTTCTACCGAAATTCATTCAGCACGTGTCTCCGATTGCACTATTATTTCCATCGTTGGGGATTTTTGCAAGAAAACCATCCCTAAATTCGAGTATTTGGCTGAAGAGGCATTTAAAGACCGATCCAGCTTGATTATCGACTTCAACCGGGTGTCCGGCTTTGATGCGCAGGCGCTCGGCATGCTTCTCAATATTCCTAAACGTGCAGCATTTCATAGTTCAGATGTACGGCTGGTATCCATGCCTCCCGCTATGATGTCCGCGATCAGGCGGAATCAGATGCAGGATG
>JBBRDM010000065.1:0-25342 GCA_038203935.1 Chthonomonadales bacterium | reverse complement strand
ATGCACCACCACATCCATTCCATCCATCGAACGGTGAAGAGTGTCTCTATCTCGCACATCTCCAACAATTAGCTCGACATGGTCTTCAATGTCCGGAGGCAGATATTGTAGTCCGCCGTGTATTTGAGGACTGAAGTTATCTATAATCCGCACGCTGCAGCCTTCTCGCAGCAGACGCCGTGTGAGATGGGTGCCGATAAAGCCGGCCCCGCCAGTGATAAGTACGTTCATTTTGTTTTGTGGCATATCACCTCTATCGCATCACCCATTTTTAGTAGATCGAGCAGTTTGGCAAAACGCTGAAACAGGACTGCGAGCAGTGTATTGTGGTAGAGATTCCCCTCGGTGGAGAGTCTGCTGGTTCCGCGATTCGTCTTCATCTGCCAGCTGCCCAGCCCGCCCGAATAGACCGAATTGTACTGCAGTGTATCAACAGCAAAGCCCTGTTGTTCCAGTATCCGGCAGAAGCTATCTGCAGAGTAGCTGAATGGATGGACAGGAGCGCCAAGATACCACCAGAACTCTTTGAAATGGCGGCGATTCCAGCTGTCAAAATTCGGAATACCAATAAACAGCTTTCCATCAGGCTTTAATATACGCCTCATCTCCTGAAGTGTCTCCAGCGGGTTGGTGAGATGCTCGAAGGAGTGGTTCGAACGCACATAGTCGAAGTGGTTGTCCGGAAATGCAGCCTCCTCCAGCGTCCCTGAGAAGATATCGAGATGGCCCACGCTGCGCCCGACGTCCGCTGCCGCTTCGCTGATCTCTACTCCGAATGTCTCCCACCCTTTCTGCTTGAGCTCGTAAAGAAAGTTGCCGCTGCCGCACCCGACATCAAGCACTCTTCCAGGGTTTTCGAAATGGGGGTCTTTAGTATGCGCGTTCATCATCAGGACAGTCTTTATTAGTCTCTTAATGGGACCTGGCTGCTGGAGAAAATCTTGATAGGAGTAGTAGGTTTCAGGGTAGAGCTTGCTCAGGGTTTCGTGGGTGGGCATAGGGTTCAGGAAAACCGTGGAGCATTTGCCGCACTGTTCTTCCTGAAACTCGCCTTTGATTCCATAATGGCTGTCGCGCGCAGTATAGATGCTCCGCAGAGATGCATCGCCGCAGATGGGACAGGAGTCGTGATGAATCCAGCCGGTTTCAATTTCAGTTCGTTCGTCCATGACTACGGTTCCGCGATCCATCTACTCTCCTCGTGACTATACCGTTTCAGCACCTTTGCCGGAGACCCGGCAGCTACACAGTAGTCGGGAATGCTTTTACTGACCACCGAATTCGCCCCGATAACCACATACTTTCCGATCCGAACATTGGGAAGAATCACCGTTCCCATCCCAATGAAAGAGCCGTCCCCTATTTCGACAAATGAGTCTTCGTCCAGAATTCGGTCGCCGATTTTAACTGGATTGTTAACATCCTCGAATGGATGCGTAACATCTACAATCGAGCAGTTACCGGTAATTGAAACATGCGAGCCTATCTCTACCCGGCTGTGGCAGACGATATGAACGTTCTGCTCGATATTGGTATCGTCCCCAATGGTTAGCGATGGGGTTCGACCAGGGCTTGAAACAATCACCTGCAGACGAGAGCCATCCCGGATTCCTGAATTGCTCCCGATGCTAATATATCGCGAATTAGTGACCAAAATCGGTTTTCGAATACTCGACCTCGCGCCAATGGCTGCAAATTGCGGGCGATAATAGATGGCTGTTTTCAAACGATAGTACAGGTTCGACAGCCGATTAAAAAACGATATCAACATGGCCGTTCTAACAATCTATTTTTACAGATATCCACTCGTGCTTCTCTTTTGAGAAAGTTTTAATCACTTTGGCAGGTGAACCAGCAATCATCATGTAGGCTGGAAATGAGTGGGTGACTACGGAATTTGCTCCGACCACACAGTGCTCACCAAGCGTCACGCCGGGAAGAATACAAGAGCGATAGCCTATAAAGGAGTTTTTCCCGATGGTCACGGCGCCTTTGCAAATCAGTTTTTGCTGGATGATCGGTCCGGCATCCGGATCTACTCCGTGAGCGACATCCGTGATATAGACATAATCGCTCAGGACGCAGCCATCTCCGATTTCAATTAATCCTACCCCGGCAATACACGCGTAGTGGCCGATATATACATCGTTTCCAATTCGGATGCCTGGGTCAAAAACTTCCTGCTCGTACCTCTCCATAGCATTCAGAACACTATGGGTTAAAATCCTGGTTCTTTCGCCGATTTCGATGTGAGATGCGCCATATACTTTATAGGGACTGGCAATCGATGAGTTCTTGCCCAGGGATTTCAACCCTCGCGGCGGAGCGTGTTTCAGCTGCCGCAAATAGTTTTTTACTCCTGAAAAAGGCATCCTAAACTCAACTGTCCCTCTAGACGATTCTTGCCGGCTGTTTATGAAACTGTGCAAGGATGCTGGCTCGTTCAGAACCAATTAAACCATATCGCCATAGAAGCGCTAAAGTAGCAAACGCCATGGGAATGGCAAGTTCCAGCAGAGCAGCAGTGGGCAGATTAGAACTAAATCCGACCGGCAGCACAACTGCCCAGATGGGT
This sequence comes from Chthonomonadales bacterium, assembly GCA_038203935.1. GTDB lineage: Bacteria > Armatimonadota > Chthonomonadetes > Chthonomonadales > Chthonomonadaceae > JANXSG01. The sequence goes on along the minus strand of JBBRDM010000065.1, from coordinate 22,767 downwards.
GCAAAACTCAAAATCGGCCTCAAGAGGCTTTCGTTTAAAAACTGTTTGCGGACGATTCGAATTGCCGATGTTCGAGGCATGTTGTAAATCAGATTTGCCAAAATTCCCACAACGGCGCCCACTAACGTTCCGAACGCAACGCCGACTGCTCCGTACCTATATCCTGCAATGATGCTCACGATCAGGTTCGTCAGGCCTTCCATTGCCGGGCTGATCGTGACCAGTTTCTGCTGCCCGGTGCCTATCAAAATCAGCGAGTAAGGCAGTGATGACAACCGTACAATATTCGCGAAAACCAGCACTTGTAAAATCCAAAGAGTTTCGCCGGCGAATGCCGGGCCAACCCACATATTTAATATCTGCTTTCCAAATACAATCAGCGGCAGGCCGGTTAATAGCAGAAGCAGCATTCCATAACGGCTTGATTTCAGGAGCAGGCTTCCGAGCGCCTCAGCATCACCTCGGGCGCCTAGTACCGCTGCCCTTGGAACCATAACACTGAAGAGAGCATTCTGCAGACCCATCACGAACGTCAGCAGGCTCACCGCAAGTGTGTACGGCGCTACCCGCCGAAAATCTACAATACCAACAATAACCGTGTCCAGGCCGGAGATCATCAGCATAATGACCGACCAGATCGTCAGGCTGACGCAGTAGTCGATAATCTCCTTGCTGGCCGATCGCGAAATCCAGCGCGTTCGAAGCTCAACATGGGAAGCTGCTGTGCGGAACAGGAACCACTGAACAACCATAGTTACAGCATTTACCGCTGCTGTTCCCCAGGCCAGTGTCATCAGCGAAGAGGTATGGCGCACGAGCGCAATCAGAACAAAAGCGTTTACCAGCTTGCCGATAGCAGAGACCGCTGCAGGAACTTCGTACCGCTCGAAACCTACAAATACTCCCATGAGCGCGGAGGCGGGAAGCGCAGCTGCGGTGGAGATGCCAACAATCAACAGTGCAAATTTTGCAGAGTGCTCCAGAGCTGCCGGCATATCACGGAATAGGTGTGGAAACTGCCATGATGCGGCAGCTATCCCGACCGCCGCGACCAATGCGGACACCGTGAGCATCCCCGCCGCACTGCTTACAATCCGGTTGCGTTGATCGATCTGATTCAATTCTGTGGTGTGCGCTACAAACCGTCCAACCGCCGTCTGTATCCCAAAATCCAGCAAACCGACGTAGGCGCTCAACTGCAGAATCAGCACCCACACACTGTAGGACGCGCGCGGCATATGATGCACCAGGAATGGCGGAAGTATAATAGCTGCGAGCCCGGACGCTCCGCCTCGTATGAGGTTGGCGAGCGCATTTTTTATCAGTCTTAATCTGCTGGAAGGCTGATGCTCGACGACACTCTCGACTTCATCCTGCGCTCTATCCAGTAGTTTCATTTCTCTTTCTCAGCAGCGAGGAGTATTCAGCCGAAATTGCTATTACCATAATGGTCAGCGCGCCAATAACGCTCCCTGCCAGCAGAACGATCAATCCTGGCTTACCGCCATCTGCCGGTATTGCTTTATCCACCACCGAAATTCTACTCTGCGCAGAAACGGTCGAAAGCCTCAGCTTTGCAAACTCAGTTTCGGTCGTTTTGCGCACTTCAAGGCGAACCACGAGCTCATTCTTAAGCTGCTCGAAATCAGAAGTGAGCAGTCGCTTCAGAGGCAGTCGGCCCTCCGCTTCTTGTATCTGATTAAGGATAGTTTCACGGCGTGCTTTCAGTTTTTCTATCGCGGTACTGGCCAGCACCTGATCGGAGGTCTGGTTCTGCCGAACACCCTGTACCTGCGCATCCAGATTCTTTTTTGCCAGCACATATTTCTGCTGCGCGACCACCACCTGCGGGCTGTCATCAGCAAATTGGAGTTTAAGATTGTCCAGTGCAGCTTTGGTCTGAGTGACTTTGCGGCGGGATTCTCCCAGAAGCGGATCTTCCGCAGGAATGATCTGAAGATTGTTGAGCTGCTCGCCAGTAAGCCGACCCTCGGTACTCACTCCTGCCTGCGCCGATCTCAGATCTGTGTCTGCTTTTGAGAGTGCGCTGTACAGGCTGATTAATTCGTTGGCGGAGCCGGCCTGGGCATCGGAAGAATTAGACGCCGGGATATCGCGCGGACTGTATCGGTTGAGATCATGAATAAACTTTTTCAGGCGGTCGGCTGCGGCATCGAAAGAAGCGGCAGCTTTTATCGACTCCTTTTGTGCGGCACGCAGAAGAACAGTATCTCGTTCATTATCGGTATTTACATAGTAATCTTTTAGAAAAGAGTAAAAATAGTTTGCTGCATCCGCCGCTTTCTGTGCAACAATCGGGCCAGCGAGCTTTCCTTTGCCCCGCAATCGAGGCGCTCCCGGCAGAGTGACTTGAATACTCACCAGGCCATCCGAGATGCTCTCTTCCACTTTTAAACACTTCATCAGTTTATCGACGGCTTTTTTCTTTGTGGTTAAGCTGTATAGATTCTGCAGGTCAACCTCGCCCTCGACCTCCTCCGCCAACCGCCGACTTTTCAAAATCCCAAGATACTTCTTCGCAGGCGCCTGGCCTGTCAGCAGCGCCAGCGGCGAAGATATTGAGGAGCCTGGCTGCTGGATAGACAGCGTAGTTTCAGAATTGTAATTTAACGGCATGAGAAACATAAGCCCAATTAGAATTACTGCAGAAATTACAGGAATCGCCAGGAACCAAGTTCGCGCTCTATGTTTTAGAATATGCTGGAGCAGTTGAGTACTATTTTTGCTATTTGTTGATATGGTTTGAGTTGTCACGTGCCCTGATTCTGATTTTTGTGGGATAGACATATTTGGGGGGAACTTTAGAATGGATTTAACCTGTTGGGAAGCTGACAGGCACTATAAATACTTTAATTGATATCAGTAATACTACTAGTATTATAACTATCCTGAAGATCAAAGTCAAGTTCAGAAAGTTTTTTTCAGTACCAACCGGCCGCTGAGTTACAGAATATGTAAATGTGCAGCGAGAGTTCAGGATATTCTCTTCTGGCTCCTGCGCTCAGAAGGATTTTGGAATTAGGCCAGAGTTAGGAGAAGGAAGGAACCGTCATCGCCAATGACGAAATCTTGCCTTAGTTTAAGAATTTAATTTATCCATTCGAAAGGTTACAAGTTATGAATCAGTTACGCTGGGGAATTATGGGCACTGGCAAAATCGCCGGCACTTTTGCGAAAGCAGTTCCAAATTCTACCACAGGAGTTCTGAGCGCTGTGGGCAGCCGCACACAGGAATCGGCAGATCGATTTGGAGGAGAATATGGGATATCCCGGCGGCACTCGTCGTACCAGGCGCTCGTGGATGATCCTGAGGTCGATGCCATATACATCTCACTGCCAAATCATCTGCATGCGGAGTGGACAGTAAAATGCGCCGAAGGCGGGAAACATATTCTATGTGAAAAGCCATTCACTCTCAACTATCCAGAAGCAGTACGTACCCTTGAGGCGGTGAGGAAATACGATGTCTTTATGATGGAAGCCTTTATGTACCGATGCCATCCGCAGACAGCAAAAATCAAAGATTTAGTCTCCGGCGGCGCTATCGGAGATGTCCGAATTATTCAATCTCACTTCAGTTATAATATGGGGCCAAAATACGAAAATATCCGACTGTCGAATCCCGCTGGGGGCGGCGGAATAATGGATGTCGGATGTTATACAAGCAGTATGGCCAGGCTGGTTGCCGGCAGCGAACCAACAGAAGTAAAAGCGGTGGGATTCATCGGCCCGATTTCGCGAGTCGATGAGCAGGCGACAGCGGCGCTTCTTTTCCCGGGCGGTATTGTAGCAAATCTTACCTGTGGAACTCAGGTCGGTGTCGACAGTGAACTTCGAATATGGGGTTCTGAAGGAAATATTCGCGTACCGAATCCGTGGTTTCCGAATGAGGGAGACAATAAAATCTTCGTTAATCGATCAGGAAAAGATACCGAAGAATTCATAGTTAAGGGTGATCTCGGCTTATACTCTATCGAAGCCGATATAGTTGCAGAGCATTGTGATAAAAAAGAAGCGCCTGCTCCCTGCATGACCTGGGACGACACGCTCGGAAATATGGCTGTTTTAGATGCGTGGCGAAAAAGTATCGGCCTGGTGTTTGATCTGGAAAAGTAACTCTTTAAAAACAGAGGAGAGGTTTCGACGAACCTCTCCTCTGTTTATTTATATTGGGCGGATGTTTTATTTATACTGGGCAGGAAAAGAGTTGAGCACTTCAAAACCCATATTATCCCAGTGACGTTCGTCGCTGTAGGGCCTGTAGTTAATCCAGTAAAATGGGTAAGGAGTGAACTGGCCGGTGAGCAGATCTGTTTCATCTGCGTTGGTATGATACACCGAATGATAGAAATTTATGGTAAGCGGTGATTGATTCATCCAGGTCAGCGATTGATTTTCCACAAGATGTGTTTTAGGATTCACAATCTTTGTTAAATCCGCCTGCTTTACGATACGCCCTTCCTCAACTGCCACATATTTTGAAGCCGAAATATAGAGATCGAATTTATGGCGATTATCCAGCGAATCCATATTTCCATTCAATCCACCCGAGTAGGTACTATTCACAATATTACTTCGAATCGATTGCGCCGTATTTTTGAGGTTTGAATCTCTGCCAACATCGAACACACGTTTATTGCTATACACCTCTGCCTCATGATAGATAGGATGTATCTGCCAATCGAAGGAGTTGCCGGATTTGGTGGGCGGGCCGCCAGCCGTAGGAAATACAAGGTGGTCATCTGCACTGGCGATAATTACTCCCAGAAGTCTCCTAAAAGAGAGGTGCGCATCCACTTCGTAGGTAACGTGAAGCACCTGACCAGGTTTTAATATGGGAAATGATTTAGGAGTGGCAGAAGTTTTTGCGCGCAGCGTGTGATTATAGTCGTATAAGGTATCCATGAAGTGGGAATTAAGGAAAAATAGACTGGATTTCCCCGGCTGCGCATCGTAGGTTCGCATTATCCATTTATCGTTTTGGGCTTCAGCTACAAGCTTTTTGGATTTCGCGCCTCCAGTAACTTCGGGATCGATGGAAGCATATGGAGTTTCGACCAGGGGCCGTTCATTTCTGAAATGATCGAGAAAAGCCTGCATGCCATTTAAGCTGAAAGTTACGGTGGAAACATGGAATGCTGCGGATATTGCTATCACGCCGGGAATGTTCGAGGGATCGCCCTGTCCATTCACCGCAGTGAAGACACTGCCATTTTGCTGCATCATTCCCGGTGAATACATCCCATCCATCGTTTGAAATGGCCCGAGCTTATCCACTGCTTCCACCACCACTTCATCACCAGCCACAGGATCTATACCATTCATCTCTATGCTGAGTGCGCCGCCGCTATATTTTACTGAGTTTGGAGAACCAACTTTGTAGGCCCGATAGTCCACTGCTCCTGGCACAGCTTTAAAATAGATCTTCGCACTATCGTCATTCGGTACAATGTCCAGAATTTTGAGCCCCTGGCTAGAAACCGATGAAGCATGGGCAAAAGGAATCAAAACGGGTGCAGCCTTCGTTACCATTGTCTCTTGTTCACTGTTCGGCCAGCCTATACTCACCTCGCTGACGGCGTATGTGTGGGTTTCCCCCCGAACTACATTGGTATCGGTAAAGGCCAGCGCAGCTATTCCACTGCTGATTAGTTTCGAATCTCGATAGATCTTGAAGTAATCGTATCCTCCCCGCGCCTGCCAGCTTAAAACAACCCTGGGTGATTCAAGGTTCCACTCTACGTCCGTATTGACGATTTTCGGGGGGCCATTTGGAGCTGGAACTGCGGGCTTCATGACAGTTTTTGGATCCATTGCTCCAATCGAATTAACTGGAGCGCTCGGAATGCTTTCCTGCCCGGTGCCAGAAACCGCGGTGACCGTGTAACGACTGTTGTGCCATACCGTTGCTGGAACGATGCACGATGCAGCGCGCACACCGGTTAGTATGGGCATGTAGTTCGTGGTGAAATAGATATTGTAGGAGACCGCTCCGCGTACCGTATCCCAGGATATTCGGTCAATCGGGACACCATTTATCCAGGCGCCATGCACGGATGCGTTTGTGGGTGCAGAAATAGAACTCAGCGATACAGCAGAAACTAAGCTTCTTCGTGCTGCGATTTTAGCGGATGTACTTTTATAGAATCTTACGGACATAGAAATGCTTGCCGCATGAACAAAGCTTGTACAAATCAACAAGAATATTGTAAAAAAAAGTGATAGATAGCAATAGTTTCTAACTAATCCATCATATTTTTTTATGGAACGAAGCGGTGGTAAAGATCTCATCTATATCTCCAGGCAGACATGCTCATGCTAACAATTGACGTACGGATTTTTCTATCAAAGCGAAGGACTATTCCTCGTGAGAATCGATATGGAATAGACTGCAGGTTTAGAGTTGTTTACCCTGGTATTATCGGCAGACCATGAATCGATAATCAGCCCTGATATGGTTAGTGGAGTTTGAATGTGAAGGAATGATGCTGGAGAATTGAGAGCGTAGAACAGAGATAAATGATTTGGAGGTGTGCAGATGATCTGCACACCTCCAGGGGATTAAAACGAAGCCGGAAATGTGTTCAGCACTTCAAAACCCATATTGTCCCAGTGTCGTTCATCACCGTATGGCCGGTTATTAAACCAATAGTATGGAAACGGAAAATACTCACCGGAAAGAATATCATCGCGGTCCGCATCGGAATGGTAGAGTGAATGATAAAAGTTAATCTCGAGCGGAGTGTTATTCATCCAGGCGAGTGTGTCGTTATCCGTAAGGTGAGTTTTCGGATTCAATATCTGAGTCAGGTTAACATCTTTCATCACCGAACCTTCCTCTAAAATTAAATAACGGGTACTGGAAAGGTAAAGATCGAATTTATGTCGATTATCCAGGGAATCCATATTTCCGTTCAGCCCCCCGGTGAATGTCTTATTGATCAGCTGCCATCTAATCGATTGGCCGGGCCTTTCAGAGTGAATATCAGCTCCCACAATGGCTTCTTTGCGATCAATAAATGTTTCTGCCTGATGATAATCCGGATGAATCTGCCAGTCGAAGGAATTGCCTGATTTAGTAGGTGACCCTCCTACAGTCGGCATCACCAGATGATCATCCGCTCGCGAAATAATCAGACCTAACAGTCTCCGTTTTGATAGATGCGCATCCACTTCAAAGGTAACGTGGAGTACTCGTCCGGATGTCAGCACAGGATTTGATTTCGGTATTACGATAGTTTTTCCGCGGAGCACATGGTTGTAATCGTACAGAGTATCCATAAAATGAGCTGATGCAAAGAAAAGATGGGATTTGCCAGGATGAGCATCGTAAGTGCGGATAATCCATTTATTATTTTGCGATTCTGTTACCAATTTTTTTGATTTTGGTCCGCCGGTAATAATCGGGTCGATTTGATCATAGGGAATATCTATTAGAGGCTGTTCATTTCTGAAATTGTCCAGAAACGACTGAGTTCCATTCATGGTCATCGGCAGTGTATTCGCATGAAATATATCCGATGCGGCTACTACATTCGGAACGTTGGTTGGGTCGCCCTGCCCATTTGCGACGGAATTTACAACCCCGTTTAGCTGCATAATGCCCGGTGCGTTCATTCCATCCATTGTTTGGAATGGCCCCAGTTTATCTACTGCCTCAACGATTACATCGTCTCCAGCAACTGGATCCAGGTTGCTCATCTCAATGCTTAAAGCACCGCCGCTATATTTGACTGCTGCAGGGTTACTCACTTTGTAAGCTCTATAGTCTAAAGCTCCCGGCACTGCATTGAAATATATTTTTGCACTGTCATCGTTAGGCGCGACGTCTGTGATTATTACTTTTAGATTCGATGGGAATTGTGGCTGGGCGCCGGGAATAACCACTGGCGCAGATGCCGTTTTGATTGTCTCCTGTATTAGAGTCAGCCATCCAATACTCACTTCACTCACTGCGTAGGTATGTGTTTCACCCGGTTTAACTTTTGTGTCGATATAGGCCAGCGGGGTGATCCCGGTAGCTAACAGCACGGAATCTCGGTAGATATTGAAGTAATCGAATCCATTTCTTGCCTGCCAATTTAAACGTATTCTCGGCAGTCCCAAATTCCATTCCACCACTGTATCGACTATTTTGGGGGCTCCCTGCGGAGGCAGAACAGGTTTTGTTAATAGAACCGCGGGATCGAAAGCGCCTAGCGAGTTAACAGGTGTGCTGGGAATACTCTCCTGACCGATTGCATTTACTGCAGTGACGGTATATCTGCTGTTGTGCCATGCATTTGCCGGAACGGAGCAAGAAGTTCCGATGACCCCTGTAAGAATCGCATCATAGTTCGTAGTGAAGTACACGTTGTAGGAAACTGCTCCCTGAACTGGATTCCACGAAAGTTTATCTGTCGAGGAGCCTAGCATCCAGGCGCCCTGGACTGCAACATTTGCGGGAGCAATAATCGAATCGATAGGAACCGGGGATCCTGAGGTGCTTCTAAAACGCACACTGGCGCTTTTGTGGGAAGAAGATGCTTTGCCAGCAAGTAGTATAGCGGCGCTGGCTGAATGCGAACAGCATGGAATCAGACATAAACCTGGAAGCGCCTGGGCGAGTGCCCAGAATTTTATATGACTGGTCGTCATATACTGACGCTTCGACCAAATCTTGTACATCACTTTTTACTCCCGGAAGCATTTGCTTCTACTAATAGACTTTTACTGGATACAAACAAAGACGCGCTTTCTATTAAAGCTGTCAGGAAGCAGCCATACTATTACAAACTATTTATTGTTATAAAAGACATGGCTTCGAACAGGTAATTGGGTGCGGTGGACGGGACGGATGGGGAGAATGTCCTGCGATTTCACAAGTAGTAGAAGTGGAAGGGAAGTGAATACTACTCACTACAATCTATATGCACTTTTCAACACAGGGTGTTAGCTGGAGCAACGGGGCTTTTTTTTGGACTGCTATCACAAAAATTTTGTTCCGAATTATTAAAAAACAGTCGAAATATATAAGCGGATATAAATGAACATGGGATTTTCAATATATTTTAAGAGAGACTGCGGGGTAGCTGCAATTTAATATCGGTGATGAGCCGGAAATTCTTAAGGCTACAATTTTTGTTATAACTATATTTCATACTTAATGCAATATCCATTACCCAACATTATCTAACAATTTTATCCATGTAATTTGGTAGAATGTAAATCAATATAAAGGGCGAGGTAAAAGAATGGCCCGCGATTCAAGAGTAACGGTGCGGCTTTCTGCAGAGGAACTCGAGTGGCTTAGAAGAAAAACTCACTGGGAAGGCGTTTCCATGTCAGCCCTGCTGAGGGCGCATATTCATTTCCTTATTCAGGAGGAAGGGTACCTTCGGCCGCCGGATGATGAGCCTCAGGATTTTGGCTTTGAAAAAGAGTTGATGCAGTTCGTTGTCACCATTCAAAATAGTTTGGAATAGTTATTATCGGAGAATCTATCTATGCGGTCACGTCCAATATGCAAGCTGTACATGCAGGCACTTCTGCCTCTACTACTTTTACCTGCCTGCTGCTGCATTGCTCAAAATACAGGCAGTTCACAGTTAATTCGTTCTGATCTTCCTAAAACCGATATACCATTCGAAAGATTTTTTCAATATCCCAAGCTGACTGGAACACCCCCCACCGATGTGGTATGGGCAAAAGATAATAAGCACATAGTGTTTCGATGGAATCCAAAAGCTGAGCGGTTTCAAGATCTTTATACTTTGGAGCTGCCGAATGGAAAACCAACGCGTCTGGTTGATGGATCCAAGCTGCCTCATCCTGCTTTACAAGATGACGAGCGTTCAGAGGCAGAAAAAAAAGAAGAGATACAGTACGATGCGGGTCCATCCGCTGCGATCTGGTCGCCAGATTCTAAGGAGCTGCTTTTTACATACAAGGGAGTGCTCTATACCATAGAATCCAACGGGACGAATCTTCGTCAGCGATTTGCCAGCAGATTAGGGCCAACGAATCCGGACTATTCACGAGACGGCCGTTACATCTCCTTCTCACTTGAAAGCAACATCTTTCTTATCTCCCGTAAAATGGGCGATATTCGGCAGCTGACTACGGTTTCTAAACCAAACACCTCCATAAGCGGTTACGACTGGTCGCCAGACAGCAGCAGTCTCCTCATTTCCTGGAGTGATAACACCAGCAGCAAATCGGTACTTATCCCAGACTATACCAAGGACAAAGTAGAAGCCCGATCCGTTAAACGCGATATAGTCGGCCAATCCGAGAGTGTGCAAAAGGTTGGCATTGTGCAGGTGGAAGGCACTGGCATTATCAAGTGGATAGATAACATTCCTGATCACTTCTATAACTATGGAACAGAATGGTCCCCAGACAGCACTCGCGCCGCACTTAGCGAGATGAGCTCCGATTTCAAATCCTGGCGGCTCAGAGTCATTGACGTAAAATCTCTCAAAGCCATTCAAGCTGCGGAGGATAAATCCAGCAAGTATGTCAGCGATTGGAGACCGATTCGCTGGTCTAGCGATGGGCATAATATCTATTTTGGTTCCGACAGAGACGGCTGGAGACACATATGGAAAGTGGGTGCTCACGGCGGAACCCCTGAAGTGGTAACTCCAGGCAGTTACGATATTGGCGCTTTTGATAGACCAAAATATAGCGACGATATTATCTATGAATCTACAGAGAAAAGCAGCCTGGAATTTCATGTATTTCGCCTTACTCCGGAGGGTAAAAAAACAGAACTCACAGGTTCGATGCCCGTCAACTCCCCTACTTTTGCAGATTCACCCCTTATGAATGGAACGTATGCATCAGAAGATGGAAAAATGGTACTGCTGAATTTGCAGGATCGCACTCATCCCCCGGATCTTTATCTCGCAGCCGAGAATTCAGCTTCGCATGAACCAATAAGACTTACGCATTCCCCTCTTCCAGATTTTGAAAAAATGAAGCTGGTGAAACCAGAAAATGTGAAATTTACCTCTACCGATGGCAAAGAGATTCATGGTCTACTGTTTAAGCCTGCACATCTCGTCGCTGGCAAACGGTATGGAGTGGTTATTTCGGATATGTATGCTGACTCTGCAAAAAATCGCTGGGGTGGCCTGCTGGATTCATACGCCGCTTCGGAGCTGGGTTTAGCCGTACTTTGTATCGACTTCCGGTCGAGCTGGGGCTATGGCGCAGATTTCGCGTCTGGCTACTATCACTCCCTGGGTCAGGTCGATGCAGATGAAGCGGTATCTGCTGCAAACTTTCTTAAATCTCTAGATTTCATAGATCCGAATAGATTAGGGGTGTGGGGCTGGAGCTATGGAGGATATCTCACCGAGATGATTATGTGCACAAGGCCTGGGACTTTTAGTACCGGGGTAGCAGTAGCGCCTGTAACCGACTGGAAACACTATAACGAATGGTACACGCGCCATCGGCTGGATGAGCCGAAAGATGCGGAAGAGGATTATAAAAAAAGCTCTCCCGTCAACTTCGCAGCGGGTCTTAAGGGGCACCTGCTGATGATACATGGGATGCAGGATGATAATGTGCTTTTTCAGGATACGGTTCAAATGGTTCAAAAGCTGATAGAAGCAGGCAAAGATTTTGATGTTGCATTCTATCCAAAAGATGATCATAGTATTGGGCGCGATGACAGCCGTGTGCATGTTTATCGGAGAATCTATAAATATCTTTATATGTGGCTGGGGAGTGATTAAATCTGTAAAACTCTGAAATAATAGACTTCCTACGCCCCGAAGCAGGTAATTATAAAGCGCTTGCCGAAATAGACATCATTATACATTTAGAACAGGACAAATAATGAAAGAAAAATTAGCTGCGCTTTACGAACTGCAGCAGCAGGATTCAGCTCTCGCCCGGCTTCAGAAAGACTATGCGTCGGTCGATAAAGGGCTAGTTGAAAAAGAGCAGTTTGAGAAGGCTAAAGCCACTCATGATGAAGTAAACGGCGCTCTTCTAAAAGCCACCGCCGATCTCCACGATACCGAGCTGGAACAGAAATCTGTAGAGATAAAAAGAGCTGAATACGAATCAAAGTTATATGGTGGATCTGTCCGCAATCCTAAAGAACTACAGGCTATGCAGGATGAAGTGACTATGCTTGCCAAGCTTCGCGGGACTCTGGACGAAAAAATACTGAAGCTGATGGATCAGATAGATGGCTTAAAGATTACAGAATCCAGCACTCGTACTGCCAAAGATGCAGCAATGGCTGCCTATAGAGAAAAGCATGAAGCGCATCAGCTGAAATCGAACCGCCTTGTCGGTGAAGCCAAAAAAATGGTAGCGAAACGCAAAAAAACGGCAGCGCTCATCGATCAGGCTCTGCTGAAAAAATACGAGATACTTAAAACTACAAAGCAGGGTATCGGAATCGCACCTCTTGAAGACGGAAATGCATGCGGGGGTTGTAAGACCGCCATTCCTTCGAACTTGCTGCGCCAGATCAAGGATTCAGACACGGTGCAGTTCTGTATGAATTGTGGCAGAATTGTATGCGATCTGGGAAAAAAATAGCTGCATCCTGCGGTTCAGTACGATCTATTATTCTGACGAATGAAATTAGTGGTTCTATGCCATCATTCCCGAATTCTGAAATATTCATAAAAAATCCCTCCTCCAGATATCTGGAGGAGGGTCTTAAGTAATCACGTTAACTGATGCGGCTTCAATCCGTGGGACGCGTACCTGCGGCGATTCCTTCAATATGCGCTCTTTTAGCAATACGAATGGTCAGGTCATTCTCAGTGCGAATCTGGCACGAGAGTCGGAAGTGCTCTATCAATTCCGGCTCTTCCAGTGCTTCAATCTCCAATTCACTTATTGGAGGGACTTCTCCAGACAGCACTTCAATTCTGCAAGTAGTGCAGCGCGCTTGCCCGCCGCATCGATGCATTATATCCAGACCGGCATCCTCGATGGCAAGCACCAGTTTCTTACCGGTTTCACATTCAAAAGCGCTTTCACCTTCTACAGTGATAGTAGGCATAGTTGTCGAACTCCTTTATTAAATGGTAGAGATAATGTATCCATAAATACATTTTTTTTAATTGCAATGAGTATAAATCTTTTGAGGATCTCCCATGGCTCACTACAGCAAACATTTTACCCTGCAGGAAGCATTACAAGAACTGCCAGATTTAAAAGAGAGATTTAAACGCATCCATGAACTGCTAAGTGAGCTCGCTGCCCGAGAAGTCGAAAAGGAAAGAGTTCAAAAACTCATTAAAAGCAATGGCCATGGTTCGAAGCACCCGGATTTTGGAACTCAGATTGCGGAACTCCAGCAGCATATTGAATCTATTGGCAGCCGGGGTATTGAGATTAAGGATATCGATCGTGGACTGGTTGATTTTCCACATTGGTTAGGCCAGGAAGAGGTATATCTCTGCTGGCTATATGGAGAAGAGACCATCGAGTATTGGCACAGAATTGACGAAGGTTTTGCGGGCAGAACTCCAATCGGATAAAACAAAAATCCTCATTCGGCCAAGATTGTCTTCCCTGCTGCTATTTTCCGTCCAGCAATCCTTTTACTTGATCTTCGACGTTACCATTCGGGTCATAGCCATCCTGCTGCACTCGAATTTTTCCCATTTTATCTATCATGTAGAGAGAGGGTATGCTGCCCGTAGAATAGGATGCGACATCTCCCTGCAGATCGGATGCCAGCACAACGGGATAGTTTATCCCCAGCTCTTTCTCTGCAGCAGGAATCTGGGCCTGTGTCCCGGCATCATCTACAGAAACTCCGATAACAATCAGCCCCTGATCTTTATATTTTTTATAAATGGATACAAGTTCCGGAATACTCATCCTGCATGGGCCGCACCAGGTAGCCCAAAAATCTACCAGTACGACATGCCCTTTCAGTTCTGAAAGCTTTCCTGCCGGAAGTCCAGGTGTATTCGGTTTGAATATTAGATCCGGCGCCTGCCTGCCCATATCCTGTTTCGGATCTGAAATCGGAGCAGGAGTGACTGTTGCCAGTTTCATGAAAAGCCCAACCGCTGCAATCACAGCTAATATCATCACTACTTTTGAGCGCATACTATCCTCGATCTTTTCCTATAATCTAAAATTTGTTTTGATATATCTATTATACAGTATTTTAATACCTTGATTCAGGGAGTATATTCACTCGAAATCAAAGTATGAAATACTTAATGAGATATTCTTTTCTACAATGGAGCTAAAAATACTAGTTTGAGAAGTCGTTCTGGCAATAATAGTATTAACGGAGGCTTTAAATTATGGCGCAAATTAGCAACGAGATAGATCGTGAGTGGCTCTCTGCCAATGGTTTATCAAAAGTGAATAATATCTACTGGAACTTAAATGCTGCAGAACTTGTGGAACATGCGGTGTCGATTAAGGAAGGCAAATTGTCGCAGAACGGCAGCCTGGTAGTTCAGACCGGGGTGTTTACCGGCCGATCTCCAAAAGATAAATATTTTGTTAACGAGCCGTCTTCATTTAAGGATATCTGGTGGGGAAGCGTCAATCAACAGCTCAGCGAGAACTCATTCGATAAGCTATACACCCGTGTAATCAGTTATCTTTCAGAAAAAAATATCTATGTTCAGGATTTGTTCGGAGGAGCGGATATAAATTATCGGCTTCCAGTACGTGTCGTAACAGAATACGCCTGGCATAGCCTATTTTCGCGTCAGCTTCTGGTTCGGCCTGATATGTATGCGACCGAATCATCGGATGCTCCGATGCCAGGCACGCTTGATCCTTTTACCATTATCTGTGTTCCAGGATGTCTTGCTATTCCGGAAGAGGACAATGTGGGAAGCTCCACTTTTATTGTGATCAACCCGGGTAAGAGAATAGTCCTTATTGGCGGAACAGAATATGCGGGCGAGATTAAAAAAAGTGTTTTTACGGTGCTTAACTATCTCCTGCCCAAATCTGGTATCCTGCCGATGCACTGCTCTGCTAATGTGAGTGATAACGGAGACACGACTCTGTTCTTTGGCCTGAGCGGCACTGGAAAAACTACGCTTTCAGCCGATCCTGCCAGAGATCTGATTGGGGATGATGAGCACGGATGGAGCAGCACTGGAGTGTATAACTTCGAAGGTGGGTGTTACGCGAAATGTATCCATCTTAGAAAAGAATCTGAACCCGAAATATGGAATGCTATTCAATTCGGGTCGGTACTTGAAAATGTAGTCATGGACAGAAGCAATCGTGCGCTGGATTTTGAATGCGACGCACTAACCGAAAATACCCGTGCAGCCTATCCTATTGATTTCATTCAACGCTCCCGTATCCCGGGAGTGGGAGGTCACCCAAAGAACATTATATTTCTTACAGCGGACGCTTTTGGAGTGCTGCCGCCTATTTCCAAACTTACGCATGAACAGGCGAAATACCACTTTTTAAATGGTTACACGGCAAAGATTGCTGGCACGGAACGCGGTTTGGGGAAAGAGCCTCAGGCTACGTTCAGCGCTTGTTTTGGGTTACCGTTCCTGCCGCTGCATCCTGAAGTCTATGCAAATATGCTGTCCGAACTGCTGATCAAGCATAGCGCAAAGGTGTGGCTTGTGAACACGGGCTGGAGCGGCGGTGGTTATGGAGTGGGCAAACGCATATCGCTGGAGTATACTCGGCGAATGATTGCAGCAGTACTGGATTCCGAACTGGAGAGCGTGGAATATGTAACAGATCCCTATTTTGGGCTGATGTCCCCCAAATCGATACAGGGAATCCCCGACCAAATACTGAATGCTAAATCTACCTGGGCCGATCAGAGCGAATACGATATTGCTGCTGGCAAGCTGGCATCGCTTTTCCAGGAAAATTATAAAAAATATACCGAGTATCAACGGTCCAACATATCCGCAGCTGCGTGAGGTATCCATTGCACAAAGTAGGCCATCGGGGAGTGCCAAAAGAGTTTCCAGCAAATAGTATGCGCGGTTTTGCCAGAGCGGCAGATCTAGGCTGTACGATGGTGGAATGCGATATTCGACTTTCATTGGATCATAAGCTTGTACTTGCCCACGATGATTATGTAATCGATAACGAAGGGAATCGTTTTGATATTGCAAAGACTACCGCGCAGAAGCTCGCAGGACTGAACCTTGGCGCTGGCGAAGGAGTTCCCGCGCTCGATGATCTTGTAGAATGGGCCAGGAACAGATGTGCTGTTATGGCCGACATGAAGTGCAGTGGAGGAATGACAGAGCAGATGACTGCTCTTTCGCTTGGATCGCTTCCACAGGATATGAAAATTGTTCCTGGCGCGGATTCTGTCAGCCGACGAATATTCCGCGAAATAGATCCTCTTTTGCCTCTCTCTTTTTCTACAGATACTCTGGATGGCTGCGGCTCATCGGATAAACTATCCGAATTTATCGCCTCGCTCGATACTGCTGCAGTCACCTGGCACTACTCCCTGCTAACTCCCGAACGAATTGAACTTCTGAAATCCGCCAATATTTTGGTATATGCCTGGACTGTCGACGATTATGAAACCATGATAGCTCTGAAGAAAGCTGGAGTGGACGGGATCATCAGCAATCGCGCAGACCTGCTTGCGAATCTATGATTTTCAATCTCTAAAGAAAATTACGGCAGCCCAAATGCAGCGTTTTCTACCTAATCCGCTGGGCTCGATTCATCGGCAGAAGACGGAGTTTCTGCCCTCATCCCCCTGCCCCCCTTCTCCCAAAAACAGGAGAAGGGGGAAAATAAATTATTGCTTTTACCTTCCTGACTGCTCGCACCTCGCGGGAAATTCTAACCGCACCCTGGCCCTCTCCCAAATGCTCGTACCTCGTTAAGAGCGGGTTGCATGCCAACAAATTCCCTCGGCAGAAGATGGAGCATCAGTCCTACGGAAATACACCGCACCCCGGCCCTCTCCCAGATGCTCGTTCCTCGCGAGAGAGTGGGAAATACTAACTCTCTACTCTTCCCCTTCCACCATCATCAGAATCTGAACTAATTTAACAAAGTTATAGTCAAAAAACAGAGGAGTGCTTCCTACAGTATCAAAAGCATATCCCGTTCAAAATGCAGCGCTGGAATAAGGCATACTCCCCCGCAGGTTAAGCCAGTCAGATTCTTACATAGGGATTAAGCAATTCTCAAGAAAAAAGCTTCCCCATGTAGTAATCCTATACAGCGTATGCGTTCGCTTAAAGAGGCGAATTGCCATGCAATTCGTTAAAGAAGGAATTTAAAAGATGCAAGTACGAAAAGGATTTACACTAATTGAGCTGCTTGTAGTTATCGCTATTATTGCGATTCTAGCGGCTATCTTGTTCCCTGTTTTCGCACAGGCGCGTGAAAAAGCACGTGCAATTTCCTGTTTGTCGAATACAAAACAACTTCAATTAGCTGTACTGATGTATGTTCAGGACTACGACGAAACCCTGCCGATTAGTGCTTACTACACCACGGATGCGAATAATAATGTGGTAGTGGCTTCCGTCTATGATTTCTTGAATCCTTACATCAAAAGTGCACAGCTTGCACAGTGCCCCTCTGCAAACACAGCTTTCAATTTGCAGAAAATACTTCCGGTATTCGGCGGTTTGGGAGCAAATGGTGCGCTTACGACATTCGGAAATGCTTCCTACGCATTTAACGAAGGCGTCATTGGAAGCGGATGCGCGAATGCCCTTTTCTTCAACTCGGAAGTGGGCGGCGGAACTCCAACGATGGCGGAGGCAGCTTCACCAGTTCCTGCTTCTCAGCCAGTCCTTTACGATGGTACGATCAATCCCTCGCTAGGAACAGCGAATACCATAGGGTATAGCCTTCCACAGCCCATCGTAGCTCGTCATACAGGTGGCGCGAACATCTCCTACCTGGATGGTCACTCCAAATTCCTGAGACTGCAGCAGAATCCCGCTCCGGTCATAGCCGATACAACCGGTTTTTACTCAGATCCATTGGATAAATGGCTCGTGAATACTGGCCCATGGCGGCTTCCAATTAACACCATCGACCCAGCCGTCGGATTCAACTGGACATTGAGAGGCATCGTGCAGGATGATAGCTGCGCAGCGCCGGTAACATCGGCTTGTGTCACTATATCGACCTGTAAGTAGATCGATAATATTTAATCAGACAGGAAAAACGCAGGATAAACATCCTGCGTTTTTCTAGTATTTGGGACAGTTAAGCAGACAATTCAGTCTTCCGATAACTTATCTGCGTGTCGCCTTTCAGAGGGAGAGGGGATACAAATATGACATTCAGTGGTATCGACACGCAAAATACTAATCGGATTGTTTTCAATCCAGTCGCGAATCGAGTAGAAGGAAATAAAAGCGTAACCAATCGTATCATCAATTCGAGTGTAGACAATCGCGTGGAAGTTAATAATGCTGTGGCGAACCGTATCGCATTCAATCCGATAGCTAATCGGGTCAAAGTGAACAGCGCTGTAGTAAATCGAGTTGATTTCCACGCATAATCGATACTCCTTGTCCGAGAGGATCTCTCGCCCCGGCCACCAGAGCTGCTTTGAAGCTGCACTGGTGGCCATTTATTTTATGTCCTGTAAATAAAGTTTTTCCTGTATACAAGTAAAGTTTTACCAAATTATGTGCAATAATTTAACCAGGGTTAAATTATTGATTGCCAGAAGGAAAGATTGATGCAGGAATCATCTGAACGCCTTTTTTCACAAACGGTTGAAGACTATGTAAAATCGATCTACCTCCTTCAGCAAGACTTCGGCTCAGTATCTACCTCTGAACTGGCAAAAAAAATGAAGACATCCCCTGCCGCGTCTACAAAGATGATCAAGCATCTTACCGAAAATCGTCTGGCAGTACATACGCGTTATTACGGTGTACGCCTCTCTCCTGCTGGTGAAAAAATTGCGCTTGAAATAATCCGGCACCATCGCCTTATCGAACTCTATCTTCATCAAGCGCTTGGATACGAATGGGACGAGGTGGATGCTGAAGCGGAAAAGCTCGAGCACCACATTTCAGAAGAGTTTGAAGCGCGCATTGATAAAATGCTGGACTATCCTCTCACTGACCCGCATGGTGATCCAATTCCAACGCGTGATGGTAATATCGCTCCACGAAGAGGCGACCCGCTGGATAAGTCTGAGCCTGGCGATACGCTCATCATTCTGCGTGTGCGTGATAGTAATCCAGAAGCATTGAGATATTTGAGCCATCTGGAAATGAAATTGGGGACTGTGATGGAGGTCATGGAGAAGCAGCCTTTCAACGGTCCCATGACGTTAAAGATCGGTGAAAAGATCCACTCTATAGGACGTGAGCTCGCAGGACATATTTTTGTGGAGCGGCACCAGGTGGAAACGGCGGTTTAGATGTCTGTACACAAGTTTAATTTAGAAAATAACGAACTGCCCTCGCTGCCAGAATCGTTTCGAACAGTTTCCATACCTGCTGGCAGCAGCATTATCAGGCGATTTCTGGCCTTTGCCGGACCCGCCTATATGATCAGCGTTGGTTACATGGATCCTGGCAACTGGGCAACCGATCTTGAAGGAGGCGCTAGATTTGGATATGTGCTTCTCTGGGTGATCCTGGTATCAAACCTCATTGCTATGCTGCTGCAAACTCTCTGCGTGAGACTTGGACTGGCGACAGGCCGCGACCTCGCTCAATCCTGCCGAGAGCAGTATAAGAAGCCGGCCGTGGTGGCTCTCTGGCTGCTCAGCGAAGTCGCCATCATAGCTTGTGATTTAGCCGAAGTGATAGGATCGGCAGTAGCGCTGAAGCTGCTTTTTGGCATCCCGTTAGCGTGGGGAGTCTGCTGTACCGCGCTCGATGTGCTCCTGATTCTCGGATTGATGAGACACGGATTCAGAAAACTAGAGGCCGTCGTTATCACTCTCGTAGGCACCATCACGATCTCATTTGCTGTCAATCTATTTATGGCCCATCCGAACTGGGTTTCTGTGGCTGGAGGACTGATACATCCCACACTTCCAGGTAAAGAAGCGCTTTATATAGCCCTGGGCATACTTGGGGCCACGGTTATGCCGCACAATCTCTACCTGCACTCCTCTATTGTTCAGACAAGAGCGAACCAGCGAACGCCGCAAGGCATTGCCCAGGCGATCAGGCACAATACCGCAGATACTTTGATTGCTTTATCTGTTGCATTTTGTGTAAATGCAGCGATACTGATTCTCTCCGCTGCCGTTTTTTATAAAGCGCATATCGTCGTAACCGAGCTGGAACAGGCGCATACTTTACTGCAGCCTCTTCTCGGACGTTCCGCGGCCACGGCGTTCGCCATCGCCCTGCTCGCTTCTGGTCAGTCCTCAACCATTACGGGAACATTAGCCGGCCAGATTGTGATGGATGGTTTTGTTCAGATCAAGGTCGCTCCCTGGCTGCGCCGAATAATCACGCGTTCGCTGGCAGTCATTCCGGCGATTGCCGTGATACTGCTGCGTGGTGACGGAGGCATGATGGATCTGCTCATTCTATCGCAGGTCGTACTCTCCATGCAGCTTCCCTTCGCTATATTTCCACTGCTTTCATTTACCTCTAATAAAAAGTTGATGCGAGAGTTCTCAAATCCGCTTTGGATGAAAGTTACCGGCTGGGCCTGCTGTTCATTGATCGCTGTTTTAAATATATATCTGCTTACCCAAACACTGGTGGGCAGATTTCATACAACAGGGGCATTGATTTTGGTGTCGGGCAGTTTAGCCGCAATCTTGTTTTCAGTCTGGGTTAAATGGGGTTATAAGCAGCCATCAACTCAAATCTAATCGGAGCATAATCTTCTTCCATGAGAATTTATCTGGTACGCCACGGCCAATCTACAAATAATGCTAACCATCAGAGCCTGCACGTTGGTGATCCTGCACTAACAGAAATCGGACGCAAACAGGCGGAGCTAACCGCTAGAATGCTGTGCGATGAGAAACTCTCTGCAGCAAAGCTATATATAAGCCCGATGCGCCGTACGCTCCAAACCGCCGAGCCCATACGCAAATTTCTGGATCTCAAGGGATATGTCAGGCCAGATATTTGTGAGTCTGGTGGAATGTGGGAAAACAACGGGATGACTTCGGAGGAGATACTGAAGGAGTGGGCTGGATTACATCTCAGTGCGGAAATAGGACCGGATGGCTGGTGGCATTCCGGTGATTTGGAAGTAGTCGAACAGCCTTTCTACGAGAGAGCGGAGCGCGTCAAGGTTGATCTCATCGAACATTTTACACCGGATGCGGAACCTGTTATTTTAGTTACGCATGGCCGATTTGGAAGCGCGTTAGTCAGCAGACTGCTGGACCTCGATCCTGGCGGCTTCAGCCGCTTTCCGTTCTACAACTGCGGTATCACCAGGATAGATATCGATCTGCACGAGAAAGTGTGTGCCTATCCGCCTCCGGCGGGATATTCTCTTTCAAAAGATGGCAGCTACCTTGCGATCCGTTTGAGATCGCACAGCCTCATAAATCACCTTCCTGCCGATCTCGTTACCGATTAGAATACATTGTATAGAGAAATAGGGTAATTCAATCTGATCATATTGTTTTGATCAGATTGAATTACCCTATAACGTTCATCCCTCTGCCCTATCTCAAAAACACCTATTTCGGCGCAGGAGCAGCATCAGAATTGTCTATCTTATTCGCCCTTACAGGGAACTGTGGCAGCTTCACATCCAAATTGCTCTGTTCTTTGCCTAAATTAGGCAGCTCTTTGGAGATATAAGCTGCCGATTTTCTGGCAAGTTCACGAGCCTCTTCCACATTCGCCACCACATGCGGGGTCAGAAATATCATCAATTCCACTTTATTCTGAACAGTCTCTTTCGATCGGAAGAACTGTCCGATAAGCGGTATTTCTGATATTAAAGGGACTTTGGTGATATTTAACGAGTTGCTGTTTCGGATAAGCCCGCCAATAACGATTGTTTCGCCATCCTGCGCGGTCACCGAAGTATCTGCATAACGGTCGTTGACTACAGGAGCCCTAATCGCGCTTACTCCAGTACCCAATGTATCGTATCGCAGTAAGTCACTCGCTTCCTGTGTTACATCAATGGTAACCTGGCCCCCTCGCGTGATGCGCGGGGTGACATTGAGGATAAATCCGACATTCAGAAATTGAACGCTGTTGCTCACCGTAGTCGAAACTAATCCTCCCGCAGTCTGTCCATTTATGTAAGGAAGCTGCGTGGTGATATCAATTTCTGCCGCCTGGCTATTCGAGGTAAATACCCTGGGAGTGGAAATAACCTTCACCTTATTATCTGTCGCCAATGCCTGGATAAGGGAATTATAGTTTGAGCTGTTGATTACAAACTGTGCGCCAGCGGCAGCAGGATCAAGTGTGGTGCCAGCGCCAGCCATCGGTGTATTCAACACTGCCTGAGCCGTGTTTGATTTACCGAAGAGCTTGGCAAAGTTTCCATTCAACGAGAGACCCATTTTATGATCCGCATCAAGTGAAACTTCAGCAACGATTACTTCTATCATAACCTGGCGCTGCACTACATCCAGAGCTTCCACCACATCCATAACCGCTTTATAGTTTGCAGGCGGCGTCGTAACGATGATGCTGTCACCGCCTGGGGAAGCGGTTACGTAGACATTGTTCTGCAGCTGGAGAAGATTGGAATAGGTACCCGTCTTGCCTCTGCCATACTGCGGCGCGTTGTTCTGATTATTCTGACCTCCAAAGCCTCCGAATCCACCTCTCCCGCCACCGAAAAACTGCCTGGTATTATCCTGATTAT
>JBBRDM010000064.1:0-25574 GCA_038203935.1 Chthonomonadales bacterium | reverse complement strand
TATGCACTATCTTATTGCAAATCTGGGCTATCTGGGAAGAATTGATGAAGGAGAAAAGCTGGCTGCGGAGCTGCTCGATGTACCCAGAGATACGCTCGCCAACAACAGCGCGGATGGTGATGCGGCGGGCCAGGGTAAATTTGCAATGATGCGCATGCGCCTGCGGGGCGAGAGATGGCAGGAGATTCTTTCTGATAAAGAGAGTTATGGCGACAGCCCGGAACAGAAAAGCTGGCGGCTCTATCAATTCGCGATGGCGCATCTTGGAATGGGCGACGCACAATCTGCTGAAAAAGAGCTGGCCGAGATCGAAAAACTGAAAGCCACCGGCCCGCCGATGGAATGCGCTATCCTGGAGTTAAAAGGGCGGATTGCAATGGCGAACGGCAAAATTTCAGTCGGTTTGGAAGCGCTTAAAAAGGCTGCCGAGATTGAAAAAGATAAGTTCGCTTACGCCGACCCAAGCAGATATCCCCATCCGCTCTATGAAGTCTATGCTCGGGCAGAGATGACTGCCGGCAAATGGAGCGATGCAGAGTCCACTCTACGCGCTGGATTGAAGCACGAAGCCCACAATGGGTTTGCACTCTGCCTGCTGCTGGAAACACTCGAAAAAGAGAGTAAAACTTCGGATGCGGAACTGGTTGACTCAGAGCTGGTGAATATCTGGAAACATGCCGACCCCGATATTCCTGCATTGAAGCGTCTCCGCGGCGCGCTCGATGCCCTGCACATTGCCTGCAGAGCGAGCAAAAATTTCACCACCGCTTACCATGCTCCTGGCGCTCTTGCCCGCCTCGGACCTGATTCCTGGCGTCCATTCCCCGCTCCGAATGTGGAAATTCTGGATAAAGAAGGAAAAAAGGCCTCTTTAAGTAAATTTCGAGGACACAACCTTCTAATTATTTTTTATCTAGGGGGAGCCTGCGCCAAATGCCTGGAGCAGCTCACTACCGTTTCTGGTTTTCAGGATGCTTTCCATAAATTAAACACGAATTTGATCGGTGTTTCCCCGGATAATACTGCTCTTTTGCAGCGTTTTCTGCAAACGCATCCGAACTATCCGATCGCTCTCTATTCCGACCCGCAGAGCGCCGCAGCAAAAAAACTGAAAGTGTATGATGAATTCGAGGATATGGCGCTGCACAGTGCGGTTCTCCTCGATCGTGACGGGCATGTATGGTGGTACCGAACAGGAAGCGATCCTTATAAAGATTTCGAGTTTCTAAAGAAAGAAGTGGCGAGGATGAGCGCCTGGCAGGATCGCCAGAATATTCATGCCGCAAGTGATTCCCATGAAAAGCATTCGTAGTGTCAATATTTGCTGGGAAAAAAGATTTCGTGGATCGTATCCTGTATCGCGTTTTGCCTTGAACGATACCGGATCTCTCTGCATCGCTGTTCCACGCCCTCTAGAATCCCGGACATACGATATAACGCGCCTCAGCCTGGATGGTGGAATTGAGACTGGAAACAGTTTCTCTGTGGAGACTTTGATCCGCCTGGAAATTACCAATTCGGGCGGCCAGGCGATAGGTATGACGGCAGACGACCTCTACCTCTTCACCGGAGAGTCGAAAAATAAGTTTCTCGCCGAGCGCCGCCTCTCTTATATCGATGGCATGGTCAGTGAAAATGGCGAACGCGTGGCCGCAGGTTTTTCCGATCTAAATGGAACCAGTTTCGCCCTTGCTTATGGGCATCTGACTGGAAAAGCAAGCTGGACGAGAGATGTCGATGTCCCGCTGACGGCTATTGCTATATCCCGGGATGGAAATCGCATTACTATCGGCACAGAACTTGGAATGATGTGGCAGATAGATGCAGCTCGCCGGGATATGTGGGAGTTTGAACAAAAGGAGCCGATTCGAGCGCTGGCCAGCTCCAGTGATGGAAACTGTGTCGTATTTGGAACAGCCTCGGGAGTAGTTGGCTGCCTCGATTCTGAAGGTGCCCGCTTGTGGGAAACCCATCTTCCAGGGGAAATAAGCCTGCTCGCAATCTCCGGGGATGGATCGATCTGTGCTGCAGTATCTCCGCCCAACGGCGAAACCCCGGGGCGAATTACTTGTCTGTCCGGCAGGGGAAGCATTGGATGGGAGTTCGAGCCGGAGAAACCAGTAAAGGGGCTCTCTGTCTCTCCCAATGGCCGTTATCTTGCTATGGGAACGAGGGATGGGCTGCAGTCGGTTTACGAAATTGTACTGGGAGAAGCCGGGTCCTCTGGACTGAACGGCAGTGCGGATGTGCGTGCTATTCTGGAAAAGGCCCGCCTCGAAGAGGAAGCTGGCGATCTTGAAACGGCATTCAATATACTTGTCGGATCGCTTTCCTCCATTCCCACCTCCGCAGAACTAGCGGAAGAGTCGGCTAAGCTTCGTGATCGCCGTGCAGCAGCAGGATTTCTTGCAGCAGAGAAATATTTAGAAGACGAAGACTATACTTCTGCCATAAATTCGCTTGCACGGCTTGCCGGCGGTGATCCACAAAACCAGTCTATCTTAACCAGGTACCATCAAGCGCTGGATTTGGGTATTACCGCAAAAATGGATGAGGTGAAAAGGCTTCTATCGGAGGAACGGCTCGATGCCGCCGACAGTGCGCTGTTAAAAATAATTGAGTGGAATCCATATCTCCTGGAGCCTCGGGAAGCTTTGAGGAATCTGCGGGCTAAACGTTCTGAACAGGAAGCGGCGGATGCAGTTCGGATGCTGGAAACCGGGAAAGTAACCGATGCGGTGGCGGCGCTTGAAAGAGCTTCCACGCTGGATGGTTCAGAAGCAATATCCGCGAAGCTCGAACTGGCTAAAACCCGTTTGGAGTTCGAACTAGGCATGGAGCACTATAACGAAAAACGGTATCGGGAAGCAATTTTTCAGTTTAAAAAGGTGCTTATCCGGGATGCGGGCAACGCAGAGGCTTCCCGCTACCTTGGTTATGCTCAGAAATTTCTTCAGGATGCCGGCGGCGAAACTATCACGGACAGATTTAGCAAACTTGAGTAAAATATTTTCCCCTATGCATCCCATCCAACACGGCCTTCTTGTTTATACTGCTTCAATGTAATTCCATAATACTCTCAATTAACTGCTTGCTGGAACAGTCTGCTCCTCAAAAATTACTCCATTAAAAGTTTTCTCTCTGCCCCAAGAAACAGCCAGTAGATGATTGTCTCAGCAGAGCAATTTATGCGCTTCCAGTCCATATTATATTTCCGTTAAGCGCGAATCTGGATGCCATCTGATATAAAGAACAGATTAATTACAGGCAATAATAAGGTTCTTAGCTTCACTTAGCTGGCGCTATTTGCAGGAGGTGTGTACCGCGTACGATGGGAACGAAGGCGCACACACTATAAAGCAATTATGACAACAATAATACAGCCGCTTACTGCTGCACAGGCACAGCGCAGGCGGGCAGATGAAGATGTACTTCAATATCTTCACGAATACAGGATCTCGCGGGATCCTGAACTTCGAGATAAAATTGTACTGCAATACACTTCCCTTGTGGAGAGTATTGCCAGACGATTCTCAGCCGCATCCGAACCTGTCGAAGATCTGACCCAAGAGGGCTATATTGGCCTGATAACTGCGGTCGATCTATACGACCCGACGAAAAATGTGAAGTTTTCGACTTATGCAACACATTTTATAATCGGCCAGATCAAACACTGTCTGCGTGACCGTGGCAAAATCATTAAAGAGCCCGCCTGGCTTCAAGAGTTGAACCAGAAAATGACCAGGGCTATCGAAGCGCTGGCTCAGGAGCTGAGCAGGCCGCCTTCCAATTTTGAAATTGGACAGGTCATGGGTATGACTGAAGAAGCAGTCGCCGATGTCATGATGACCAGGGAAGTTTTTAAGCTGACTTCGATCGATGGCGGCAGCGAAAATGAAGAAGATAGCGGCACGCTCAATATCGAGCGGCAGGTTACTGCGGATGTCGCGGTAACATTTCAGCTTCCTCTCGAAGAAAAAATTGTGCTCGAAGCAGCGATGGAGAAGCTGAAAGAGCTGGAACAAAAAGTAGTTATCGAGTTCTATTTTAAGGATCTAAATCAGACTGAAATTGCAGCGCAGCTCGGAATATCCTGCAATTATGTCTCGCATATTCTTAGAAACTCTACTAAAAAACTTAAAAAAATCCTGATAACCGACGAGCATCGTGATACGCAGATGAAGATGAACCAGCTAAAAAAACGTCTTCAGGATCAGCAGGCGTACATCGAGCAGGTTACGGTGGTCGACAGTTTGACGCGGCTTTATAATAGGAGTTACTATAACTCCCGCCTGGATGAAGAGCTTAGCAGAGCCAGCCGCCTTGGCAGTGAAGTGGCGATACTATACGTTCGTATAGATGGTCTGGACAGCTTTACAAGAGCCTGCGGCACCCTTAAAGGCGATGAAGCCGTCGTGAGCTCGGCCGAGATAATAAAAAGGACGGTTCGGCGGTCGGATATCTTAACTCGATGTGGCGAAGACACTTTTGCGCTGATACTCCCGCATACGGGAGCGAATGTACGCATAGTGGAAGAGCGTCTGATGTCAGCGCTCGTCGGCTGGATGGAGGAAAAAGGATGGCATGATGGACGGTCTCCTATCTCCTTCCGAATGGGATCAGCTGTCTATCCCCGAGATGCTACGCAGCCTGAGGCGCTTTCAACCTTTGGCATGAATGACCGAAGGCTTGCCATTGCCGATAACGAACAGCAGATGGCTGCTTAACCAGAGTATCGAAATTCAAATGAGATGGCAGTTCTAATCAGAACTGCCATCTTTTTTCTTTGGTGCCGGCTCCGATCGCAGCAGAGTTTTTCTAGCGCTGGTAAAATCATCGGAGGCAATGGGTGCCACGGGATGCAGCAGCTGATCGGCTGCCACCTGCTTTTCGTCGCTGGCGCGGAGAAGAGTTCGCTGATACTCATCACGATGCACCATCTCGATTACCTTGATAACTCGGATGATGAGTCGGGTTAGAGTCCAATCTGTGAGAGACATTTCCTGTTTCATCTTCATCAAAGCGGGAAGGCATCTCGAGTCAGCAATCTCTTCGAGCCGCAGTAAGATATCTTTCCTCAGTGTATGCTCTTTCAAGAAAACTAATCCATAGACCAGATGTTCCACTGCATGAGCGGCGCTAAGGTATCCGAGACCAAGCCTCATGGCAGCGCTTTCAGCCTCCATGCCGTCCTGCATCTTCAGCCAGTAAATATCCATCTGATCGTACGGAAGCGCCGCCAGTGAGCGCGCGATGGATTTCTCTATGACATAAAGCTGCGGCTTGGTGAGATGAGGTGTCCATACTCCGGAAGCGTAATCCAGCAGGAAACTGCAAATAATATCTGCAAACTCCCCGGATTCCAGGCTTATGACAGGTAGGAGCGCAATATCCACATACTCCTCTATAAAAGGCTTCGAAGCGTATTTTAACAGATTACCGAGAAGCATTTTTAAAGCGCCTATAACAGCATCTCTGCGATTATCAAGTGAGATAGGCATCTGCGGAGAAAAGCTGGTTAAGACATGCAGAAAATCTGTGGTTAGCTGCTGAATCACTTCCGTACGGTGAGGTGAAATAGAGTTTTCCGGCGAAGCGAAAAGTGATACTGCTGCCTGGGAGGCAGCCACGTCGTCCGTCTCCCAAAGCCTGGGGAGCAAAGAGCAAATTCGAAGCCTATTACGGTCAGAATGGTCCTGGCTGATCATTATGCCTCATGTTCCGTCCGAGCAGAGGAGTGCCTGAGCAGCTCTGCAGAATCGTTTTTATTCGCTATCGAAGGGCCGGATGCTCTCAGCAGGGTATCTTTCGCGCCAGGTGCGCTCTCCGAATCGCTTGCGCGCAGAAGCTGGGCCGCATCTTCAGGACTATTTTTGAGAATAGCTGCAACTGCTCTGGAAGCGCTCAGAGCGAGCAGATTGTTTTTGTCCGCTGCCATTATTTGAAGCGTTGGCACTGCCCTGATATCGCCTATCTTATGGAGTGCCCCGATGACTCTATTTTGTCCGTCAAGAGGCAGATCCGGCAGCAGCTTCAGAAGATAAGGAACGGCATCTCGACTATGCAGTTTATCCAGGATGGGCCAAAATAGAGAAGACCTTGATGGATCTTTTAGATGATTCCATAATCCAGGAACAGTATCGGGTGGAAGCTCGGATAAGCAGCGAATCAATTCTTCATGGGTGATGATATGCCACTGCTGCTGTTCACTTTCATGTACTCTGAAACCTCCTTCATCGAGTGTTATCATGAGCTGGCAGCACTCCTCTTCCAAACCCGTGAATCGGAATACTCTTATGAAGCGCACACACTCCGCAAGGTCATATCTTCCGTTGAAGGTAATGAGATTGTTTACTACATTTTCAGGTTTTTTGTAATTGGATATAATGGATAAAAGCGCTTTTTCCGTAATATCAAACAGTTCAGCAGCAGGGAGCGGCGGTGTTTCCGAAATACTTTTCACCGCAAAATGAAGATCAGCCAGAAAAAATGGAGCAAATGTATCACCGGGTGGAAGCGATCTTCGGAAACGCTCGGGCATGTTCGATGATTCATCCCAGAGCATGGTGAAAAGTTTCGCGCATTCCAGATTGTATCGCAGGCTGCCCTCCGCTGGCCAGCTCTCAAGCATGCTGTCTGCTAAAAACGCTGCATTATTTTTACGATTAAGTATCTGCTTGATACGAGAAGCCGCTTCCGCTAAACTGCGCATAACATCCCCCGGAGTTTCATTTAGAGAACGGCTGCCAATAGCGCTCTCACTATTAAAATACGATTCTATGGAGTGGTCGTCACCAATCCACTTTTATAAATAGTGTACTGATCTTACTGGATTTTATAGCGTTAGTAAACCTTGGAAAAGGAACACCCAATTGAAGCCAATAAAACATAGGTTCCTACAACTTATATAACTGATGTTACGCAGGCGGGCAGTTTCCCTGGATTAAACTACACATAGCTTGTATAAGGGTTCTTATCATGAATCCTAACGAATCGGCATTACAACATAGCGTCTGAAGAAAAAAATCATCGATCTTGTAGTTGTAATCTGTGCTAATCTGAGTAATCTGTGGATAAAAAATCTGAGGTGCTAACGATTTAGATATTTAACATGCGAATGATTTAAAAAGCATTTTATCCACAGATTACACAGTTCATTAAGATTACATTATTTCTATCATGCACGCGACTAGATAATAGAAATAATGTAATCTTAATGAACTGATTGGCTGCGTAACATGAGTTATATAAAATAAATTACCAGTAGTGTATAACATTATATCCTTGGAGACTTAATTTTAGAAGTTAAGAGGGATAACCCGAGTATCGGGTTGAAATTAGGCCAGTATTTTTGACTGGCATAGGTTGTAGTGCAGTATCTTCAGTAAAATCGTATTCCAAAGCCCTGTCCAAGAGCACGATTTCACGCGGTCAATAAATCGATCCCAGAGACTGCTGAACGCTGTTTCAATACGCTCACGTTTCTGACGCAAAAATAATCGATGCGGCTCAGTTAAGTCGGCAGGGGTTAATAGTCCCATCCCGATTTCCCGAAGCGCCTGCCTAAGCGGTTTGCTGCGATAGCCCAGGTTCCCAAAAGACAGACCGCCATTCACTGCAGAACAGAGCGATGTTACAATCCCTATATCTCTGTCACTGAGGTTTGCCGAGGTAAACACGACATTGAGAATGCCGCCATTTTGATGCATCAATACGTGGAATTTGTATCCGAAATACCAACCGACGCGGTTATGGCCGAAAGAAGCGCCCTCTTCTCGCAGCAGGCGAACTCGTCCATGTCGAATAGGTTTGTATACGGGAATGGGCTTGCTGTCCAGCACATAGGCACGGGCGGGCATTTTATGCTCAGAGAGCGCCGTCTCAACTAGATGCCCTACAAGTTCTCGTAAACTATGGATACGCCAGAGGAAGCACTGATAACTGCACAGCCTTGGGAATGCCCGTCTGTGATTATGATTGATGTATTGATAGGTTTGCTTCAGAGTAGCGCATCCCAAAAAGCCTTGCATCAAAGCAACAGTGATACCAGTTCTTCCGGTGAGCCATTCGACTTTTCAAGAGATGAATCGATGGACGGCTTGATTTGCATTTTCTTGATACGTTTCATTATTCATTTCAGGCCTAATCGTGCTTTGATCTACCAGCGGTCCAGTGAGCTTGCCAGCCGCACTTGCATAAAATCTCCCACTCTTGATTGATGTATCACTGATCGAGCGCACAATTCGACCAGCACCCGTTTCTAAATTATGAACCATTCCAAATAACGGCATTACTACCGGATACATGACGTATTGGATTAAAAGCTTCAGCGGCAAAGGAAGATGATTCGAGGCATCGGTTCCCTTCGTGTTTCCAGGGCTTATGGTAATGACCTTAAGTTCAGGATGTTTCCGAGCGACGGAAGACATCCACATTGCCCCTAAATATTTCACCTGACCAAATGCCAACATCGCGTCAGGTTTTTTGCCTGCAAAGATTTTCCCATCAACGACTGAGGCAAACTCTTCAGCCGAATAGCTTTCAAAAACAGGGCTCTTTATACCCAATTGCTTGACCCCTCGAGCGGCCTCGCTCCCAAGAAAAACTGCCGCCGCCGTTAGTTTTTTAGCTTTTAAGAGTTCATCGAGTAAAACAATATGCCCGAGTAAATTAGAAGCAAACACTTCTGTGACGCCTTCTGGAGTTAACTTGATGTTTGTTTTGTCACCAGTTGTTCCAGCATTCATGATCAAAACGTCAATCGCTTGATCCAGGGAAGATACAGCGGCGCGCACAGCAGCGGGCTTAGATACGTCCATGATAATGATTTCAAAAACCCTCTTACCAGTGACTTGCTCTAAATCCTTTTTTGCGGCCAAAGCTTTATCTTTATTTCTACAAGCCAAATAGACTTTGCTGAATTCTCCTCCTGCTGCAAACTGCCTCGCAACTTCCTTCCCGATACCTGCATTAGCGCCTGTGATCAGAGCTGTTTTTTTTCCATTTTGTGTCGTCGTTGAGTTCATTCGAATCCTCCTAAAATTATGAATCAGCTAGAGGGTCATACCGCCATCGACGCGCAGCTCCGTCCCGGTTGTAAATCTCGATTCATCCGAGGCGAAATAGAGCGCTGCGGATGCAATCTCTTCCGGTTGTCCGGGGCGGCCGAGCGGAACCTTTCCGGCCATTTGCTTTAAGCCAGCCATCTGTTCGGCGGTTAACCCCATCTTTCCGCCTATAGGAGTGTTAATCGCGCCGGGAGTAATGGTGTTGACCCGAATGGCGCGCGGCGCCAGTTCAGCCGCAAGATTCAGTCCCAGCGAGTGGAGGGCTGCTTTAGTAGCACTGTAAACGCTAAGCCCCGGCATACCTTTTACGGCGCCGATCGACGAAGTCAAAATGATCGACCCGCCGTCCGATAGAACCGGAAGGGCATGTTTGATCAGGAAATACGGTCCGCGCAGGTTGACGCCAAAAACCTTGTCGAAGAGTGCTTCGTCAACCGCTCCAATGGGAGCGACCCTGGCGATGCCCGCGTTGACGAAGAGAATGTCGATATGGCCATGCTTTGCTTGGACATGAGCAACCAGTGCCTTTGTCGCGGCAGGATCCCCTGCATCTGAGGCAAGAAATTCGATTTCGGGCATTTCCTCTGCAGCTGCCTTTACGGATTCAGCGCTGGAACCCGTCGCAATGACGGTTGCACCTTCTGACTGGAAGCGTTTAGCGGTGGCGGCTCCCATTCCGCTGGTTCCACCTGTGATTAATGCGACCTTGCCTGTGAGACGGTTCATAGTATGCTCCTTGACTTGACTTTTTCTGTCGTGACTGCTACAATATACACGCTGTGGCGGCGTGATGTCAAGGGATTTTGCATCAGTCGCTACAAAATTTTGAAAATAGGGTGGGACGCACTAGGGTGGGACGCACCAGGGAATTCGACTATACAGAGGCTCTCGAACGGGGAACTCGACTGTTCTGGCAGTCAGGCTACGAAGGGACGTCTTTGCGCGATCTGCTCCGAGAGATGGGAATCGGGGAAAGCTCTTTCTACAACACGTTGAAGAGCAAGAAAAACGCCTACTTGGAATGCTTAAAGCACTACAACGCGACGGTTAAAGCCCGGCATGGAGAAGCCCTCTTTTCAGGGCCGACGGCCTCCTCTGGAGTTCGCGCACTTTTCTGCTGTGTTCTCGACTGTCTTGATGATCCCGCCACGCCATCGCCAGTCTGCATGATGGCCGCAAGCCTGACGAGCGAGGTTCTTGACGAAGCCGAGTTGCGCGACTACGTCCAGGATCAGATAACGACGCTTGCGAGGCTCATGGTTGAACGGTTCACAAGCGATAAAGAGGCTGGATTACTTCCCAATGATTTCGAGCCGGAATCGGTTGTCCCTGTCGTTCTGACGTACATGCAAGGGCTTTGGCGGATGGCGCTTCTATCTTATAGCCGCCCGCATTTTGAACGTCAGATTGATGTGTTCCTCACCGGGATAGGGCTATGAGCTACTTGACCGATAAAAGGTTCTTACGAAGCAGTCGTCTATCAGATCGCCAACCGCACCCCATCGCCATCATCTCCAATACTGGACATAGTGGCCTCTCCTGCGCAGTGTGGTCTTAGCTAAAGTGAGTTTGCGAGCAAGCCATATTTCACCGGCCTTGTCAACCATAGCATCCCCGTGTCGAACTTGAAATGCTCTTTCACGCAGTCACTCCACGGCTGCGCCTTCATCTCCTCCGAATCATCGATCCCGCTCGCATCCGACTATCGCTTCAAGGCTGAAGAACTCCGTATACTGATGCATAAAAGTGTCTGGCATCACTTCGGGTAACTGAACATCGTTGGACCCATTTATAGCCTCGGCGTTTTTACGAAGCTGGTCCAGCTTTGCCTTCAGTTCATCGAAGCTGGTTGTTTTTATCGTTATCAATGATAACATTGTTGAGGACGAAAATAGAGTAACAATCGGGTGGCAGGGCAGAAGCTGCTGCGTGCAGTTACTTTTTTGGAATATATCGGGAAGTCTATACCCCTGACCCGGCGAAAATTTTTCGTATAACAATCACTGTGAAATTTATATCCTAAGTCATCTACGCCGCCCGAATGAAACGATTTGAGTAAATATTTATTTCGATAACGAGCCAGCAGCTGTCGCTAGGTGAATCCAGGCTGCTGGCAGTGAGTAATTCAGAAAATCCCCGTAAAAGATTTTTACATCATGCAGCTTTGAGTTCTGTGCTGTTATACTGGCTGATCTGATCCCGCGTAGTAGAAACGAATAGAGCGGCCAGATGCGGGTCGAACTGTTTGCCACTGCCCTCTTCGATTTCGAGTAGGGCCGCATCCATTTTAAGTATGATCAGCTTCACACATCCCCAGTTTTTGGATATTTTCACAGGATTTTGGAACCTTGCTGCCGCTGCAGCTACCCTTATAATTGTATATTGCCATAAGGAGAAATATTGATGAGATACGAAAGAATGTTTACGTTACTCTCGGCTCTAATTGCAGTATTTTTAATGGCAAGGCATAACTTGCCTGCAGCTGCAGATGAGCTTCCAGCAGGATTCAAAGCAGCCAGTCAATCTATTGGAAATGAGATGACCCTGCACTACGTTCTCGGAGGCAAGGGCGAACCGGTGGTATTGATTCACGGTTTTGCAGAGACAGCCCGTATGTGGCGCCTAATTCTTGGAGTTTTAGCAAAAAGTTATACGGTAATTACGCCTGATCTTCCGGGGCTGGGAGGATCGTCTTTTGAACCTAAAGATGAATATGATATGAAGACGGTGGCACAGCAGATTCATGAACTCATCAAACGCCTTGGATATAATCGTATTCGGCTTGCCGGCCACGATATTGGGCTAATGGCAGCATTCGCCTACGCCATGCAATATCCTCAAGAGGTGCAGAGACTGATTTTGATGGATGCTCCTATTCCTGGTGTTGGGGATGCCTGGGAAAAAATCTATACAAATCCCGCGCTTTGGCACTTCCATTTTGCGTTCAGCCCTATCGCTCTCAAGCTGGTTCAGGGGCGGGAACGTACATTCCTGGATCATTTCTGGATCAGTTTTTCAAGCGATCCGATGATGGTAGCCATTCCTGAATCGGAACGGACTGCTTATACGGCTGCTTACTCTGTGAAAGGGGCGATGCAGGCTGGGCTCGGCTATTTTAAAGGTTTCCCTAAAGATGCAGAGGACAACAAGGAGTTCCTTAAATCAGGGAAGTTAGCTATGCCGGTGCTCGTAATCGAAGGTGAAAAATCGATGGGCGGGGCGCTTACTGCCCAAGCTAATGAAGCAGCGACCGATGTTCACTCAATAATACTTAAAGGCGATGGCCACTGGATTATGGAGGAGAGGCTGCAGGAAGTTCAAGATGCGATTGTTGGATTTTTGCAAGGATAGAGGAGAAAAATACTAATGACGCACGAAACGAAAACAATCGTCCTTATACATGGATTATGGATGACACCTCTGAGTTGGGAGCACTGGATTGAAAGATATTCAGATAAAGGATATAATGTTTTGGCGCCTGCCTGGCCAGGGATGGATAGAGATATTGAAGATATCCGCAGAGACCCATCGAACCTGGCCTCCCTCGGAGTGACCGAAATAGTGGACCACTACGAAAAAATTATCAGCGGGCTGAGCGAACCGCCTATTATCATGGGACACTCCTTCGGCGGCTTATTCACTCAAATACTCATTGATAGAGGCCGTGGCACCGCAGGAGTGGCATTGGATTCAGCTCCGGTTAAGGGAGTGCTGCTGCTTCCCTTCTCTACACTCAAAGTTTCATTCCCAGTGCTGAGTAATCCATTTAATTTGAATAAAGTATCCGCATTAACTCGAGAGCAGTTTCATTACGCATTCGGAAATCTATTGAGTGATGAAGAATCTAATCGGGTTTATGAGCGATATGCTGTACCTGGACCAGATCATATACTATTTCAGGCAGGACTAGCAAACTTCAATCCGCATGCGCCTACAGCGGTAGATTTTCATAACGATCTTCGTCCGCCCCTTCTCTTAATTGCCGGGGGAAAGGATCATATCTCCCCCGCTTCTGTTACAAAAGCCAATTACAATCTGTATCGGAAATCCAAGGCCATAACGGAATATAAAGAGTACCCAGACCGATCGCATTACACGCTTGGAGAGCCCGGCTGGGAAGAAGTGGCCGATTATGCACTTGATTGGGCTAGCCGAAATAGCGTATAAACGTTCCGTATATAGTAACTATGCGATCGCTGACGAAGAAGGTGCATAAGGGTCACTCATGGCTGAAAATAGACCAGGTTCTCCGAAGTTTGGGATGATCGCAGATGATTTGACAGGTGCTTGTGATACGGGTGTTCAGTTCGCCAGATGTGGATTCAACACCGTGGTACTGCTGGATCCTCATTATCAGCTTCCCGTAGATGCGGAGCTTGTGGTTATTTCAACAGAAAGCCGCACGCTTTCGCCACAGAAAGCCTCGTTACAGGTAAAGCAAACCTGCGAACACTTCAAACGGGAGAATATTCGCCTCGTCTATAAAAAAATCGATTCGACTCTACGCGGCCCAATCGGGGCAGAAATCAAAACCGTTCAAACAGTATGCAGCAGTTCATTTGCGGTGGTGACTCCAGCGTTTCCGGCCATGGGAAGAACGCTCATCGATGGATGGATGCAGGTGGAGGGAAATTCCGAATTTACTCCGCTTCACTTTCCAACTCTGCTAGGAGATCAGGGGCTGACAGAGGTGGTTCCTCTCTCGCTGGATATAGTGCGTGCTGGAGCAAATGCGCTCACCTATGTATTCAGTCAGCAGATATCCTCTGGTACTGTGGTGGCTGTCTGTGATGCTGTAACTGATCAAGACTTATCGATAATTGTGCAGGCGGCTCGCTGTTCTCATCCGGAGACTCTTTTGATTGGATCTGCCGGACTGGGAATTCAAGCGGCAGCATCGATGGCAAAAGAGCATCAAAAATCTCTGTCACATGTTGGCGCCTTTGAAATCGGGCGATACGGGCCGTTGATATATTTCATCGGCTCTAAAAGCGGCGTAACTCGAAGCCAGGTTGAGTATCTAACTGCGCAGAACTGTGCGGTCGCTGTTTCCTTAAATGATAAATCTGTCCAGAATATGCGTGATGTTATGGATAGTGGAAGATCGGCAATCATTCCAATCTTATGGGAAGGCCCCTCCGAAGCACGCCATTTACACACCTTATTGAATTCATTCGACTGGCAGGATATTGGGGGAGTGGTATGCTCCGGCGGCGATACAGCGGCTCATGTTTGCCGAATGCTGGGTGCAGCCAGTTTGCATCTGCTTGGTGAGATATTGCCAGGCTTACCCTGGGGCCGATTAATCGGAGGAGCTGGTGACGGCGTTCTCATCGCTACGAAAGCTGGAGCATTCGGAGAAGTGACCGCTCTGCATCGCATTGAAAAATTTTTCATGTCTGCAAATTAATTCTAATTTGGATTTGAGGTTTCATAGGAGTAGGTTTGAACGTAACTGATTTGCCTCGCATAGCTATTACTATGGGGGATCCTTCTGGAGTCGGCGCAGAAGTGATCTTAAAAGCGCTGCTGGATCCTGATATCGCCCCTATTGCCCGCTTTGTAATCGTAGGGGATGCGTGGGTTTTAGAAGAGAATGCCGTTTTGAACCATCTTCCAATGCTTTCGATGGTTCCTTTTGATGATACGTGGCCTGCTAATGAAGCATCGATAAGCGTTCTTGATCAGAAATTCCTGCGCAGATCGGATTTTGCAGCAGGAGAAATCAGCGCGGCAGGCGGGGCCGCCGCAGCGCACTATATTAGAACTGCGGTACAGCTTTGCCTTGATGGTAAGGCGAACGCTATTACCACAGCCCCTGTAAATAAAGAAGCTGTAGTTCTTGCAGGCATTCCCTTCACCGGACACACGGAGTATATTGCAGAGCTCTGCGGCGGAGCAGATACAAGAATGCTTCTAGTCAATTCGCAGCTCCGGGTAGTGCATGTGACCACACACTGCAGCCTGCACGATGCCTCCCTGTCCGATACACACCGCATTCTGCAGACGATTGAACTAGGTCATCAGGCAGTCCGATCACTTGGCATTGAACGTCCGCGAATCGCTGTCTGTGGACTTAATCCTCATGCCGGGGAGCATGGCCTATTCGGAAGTGAAGATCAGGAGGCAATCGTTCCAGCCGTCGAGGCAGCTCGTGCTCAAAGAATAGACTGTTCCGGCCCCTTCGCTGCGGATACTCTCTTCTTTAAGGCCGTTCGCGGTGAGTATGATCTGGTAGTGGCGATGTATCATGATCAAGGCCACATCCCGATGAAGCTGATCGATTTCGAGCATACCGTCAATGTATCACTCGGACTGCCGATTATTCGGACTTCGGTTGATCATGGTACCGCTTTCGATATCGTGGGGAAAAATATAGCGGACTGTGAAAGTATGAAGGCAGCGCTTCGCCTCGCCGCAGCTCTATCCACAAATCGCATGGGAGCGAAGAACGCATGAATTCATTTTTGGTCGGAACTAACCAATCCCGATTAAGAGTTGGCGTAGTCGGCTGCGGCTTTATTGGAGCGAAACATGCGCGAGCGATTTCCAAATCAGACTACGCGGTTCTGGCAGCTTCTTGTGATACCGATCTAAGCCGGGCACAGTCTTGCATACAGGGCACAGAGGCGCGTGCATACTCCAATCTGGAGGAGATGCTCAAAATAGAATCACTCGATGCAGTAACGGTTGCGACTCCGGATACGCTGCATGCAGAGCCGGTTATAAAATCGCTGGAAGCGGGATGCCATGTGTTCTGTGAAAAACCGCTTGCCATGTCACTGGATGAGGCGATGCGCATGTCGGACACGGCTGTAAGATCCAATCGATATCTCGCCGTTGATTACAATCGTCGTTTT
The DNA here is from genome assembly GCA_038203935.1 of Chthonomonadales bacterium. Taxonomy (GTDB): domain Bacteria; phylum Armatimonadota; class Chthonomonadetes; order Chthonomonadales; family Chthonomonadaceae; genus JANXSG01. Next base: position 9,646 of record JBBRDM010000064.1, on the reverse strand, counting down.
GCTTATGGGTATTCGAAAGCTTATGCACTGTTTAAAGCTGGAAAAATAGGTGATGTAACACATGCTTCTTTGCGTGTAACCGATGGAAAACAGCCATTTGAAGGAACGCGCGGGCCTTATGCCCTGCTGACCACCTTGCTCACGCATCATATCGATCTGCTGCAATGGTTCTGCGGTGAGGTGAAAAATGTGCATGCACGCTGTGCCCGGCCGGATAGCTATGGCCAATTTCGCGAGGTGGCACTTTCACTGGAGTTTGAGAATGGCGCTGTTGGAGTGATTGTGGGAGGATGGCGCGAAGGGCAGAAACGTACGGATGAATGGGCAGAAATTGGTGGGACTTTAGGTGATATTCTGATCGATGATGTTCAGGCAGGAGTGCGCCTTCAGGGATTGGATGCGGATCATGCAGAGGTGTTTCGCCCGGATCCGTTCTGGACTGAAGATACCGTTTTTTATAGTTCGTTAACTGCACATGTACTTCATTTCCTGGAATGCATTCATTCCGGCAATGGTCCCTCCGTCCTCGCTCAAGATGGAGTGAAGGGCCTGGAGATGGTTGCGGCGGCAATCAAATCGCATGAAACGGGCAGTGAATGTGCGGTTTGAACTTATTTCGGCATATCTGTCCTTCCAGAATACCCCTCATTTCAGCTATTCTTGATTCGGAGACGACTGCCGTAACAGCTCTGCCGAATCGTTTTCGTTCTTGAGATTTTCGTCTGCCGGCCTGAGCAAAGTGTTGTTTGATCCAGGAACATTTTCTGCGTCGCTGGCTCTTACAAGCTGGGCGGCGTCCTCTTTGCTATGCTTCAGTATATTTTTGATAGCTTTCGTTGCTTTTACGGAAAGCGGGTTATTCTGATCAGCCGAAATCGTACGAAGTAACGGCACAGCTCGCGAATCGCCAATGCGCTGAAAAGCATCGACTGCTATATTTTGGCCATCTGCTTGCAGATTAGAAAACAGTTCTATAAGATAGGGAACGGCATTCCTGCCGGTCATATTTTCAATGATTGGCCAAAACTGCTCGGAGGATTCTGGTTCATGAAGCCGCTGCCATAATCCAGGAACTTCATCAGCTGGAAGTGAAGAAAGGCAGTTTATCAGTTCGTTTTTAGTTAGAATGTACCATTCCTGGTGTTCTCCGATGCTATTTCGATAATCTCCACCCTCGAGAAATTGGATTAACTGGCAGCACTCTTCGTGCAGACTTACCAGTCTAAAAAGACGTATGAACCGCACACAATCTGCATATATGTATCTGCTCACGGATGAATTTATATCATAGAGGAGCAGTACCGGTTTACGATAGCTGCTGAGTATGGTTTCAACGCATTGAACGACCATATCGTATATTTTCGCGGGAGTATCAGGTGGGAAATCAGAAATATCCCGCAGGTATTTCGATAATATTTTCAGAAAATAGGGGGCAATTTCCTCTCCCTGAGGAAAATAGCCCCTGAATTTGTCTGACATACCGATCGAATTTTGCCAGAGGATTGAAAACGCTTTAGCACACTCGAGGTTATATCGCAAACTGCCCGCAGAAGGCCACTTTTCAAATTGGCGGACTTCTGCGGCAGCGCCTATGTACATATTGCTGATTGTCTGATTAATACGATCCAGAAAAGACATTTGCTTTTCTTAGAATCGAATGGCAGACGGGCAGTATTCCGATATAAGGTCATCGTAGAAAGGACGGAGTTCCGCAATGTTCGGGCGTTCCAGACTCTTGGAATAGAGATCGTACTGGTTGAAAGCGCGCACCCATTCGAACATCTCTTTATCATGGTCGTTCATAAGATAGCTATATTCCCGCTCTTTATGAATTGGATAGCAGGAGTGATAGCGGAGCATATAGAGCGCTTCTTCCGGAAGATAGTCCTTCAAAACATGGTATATATACTCATCATGTCCCCATGAAAAATTTACATTATCCAGTCCGCATCCCTCTTCATACATACCGAGTTTTGTAGAAAAGACCGGATCAGTTTTATCCGGATTGTCATTGAGCAGTTCGGAGTAGACGATTTTATCTGAATAGGCGCACCCGATGGGGAAAGTGTCACCGACCACAGCCCACTGAGGCTCTCCATACAGGCACAGTATTTTACCTAAATCGTGCAGCAGGCCAGCAAGTATGAACCAGCGCGGATGGCCGTCTTTTCGGATCGATTCCGAAGTCTGCATCAAGTGTTCTATCTGCGTAGCATCGGTATCTGGATCTGAATCATCGACCAGAGTGTTCAGATACTCCAGCGCTTCCCATACTCTCATCTTCTTCTTATTGAGCGGAAGGTACTCTTTCTGCTTGCTCTTTGCAAATGCTACAGTCTGATTCTTATGATTCAGCCGATAGAACTCCTTGACCGAAGCGCGAGCTTCGGAATCATAGTCTCGGAAAGCTTCTTTTTTCTTCTGCGCATCGATAAAGGCGCTCTGGCTTTCGGCTGAATCGCGTTCTTTGCGTAGCTCATCGAGTTCATCCAGATCCTTTAGGGGTGATTGGTTGGCTTCCAGCATGTCAAACTCCTTTATCCTTTGATAATAGACACCGTTTACTTGAATGAAATCAGTTCTACATCAAAAATCAGGGTGGCGTTAGGCGGAATTACCCCGCCGGCGCCACTGGCTCCATAGCCCAGTTTAGCTGGAATAGTAAAGCGGCTTTTTCCACCGGTCTTCATAGTGGCGACTCCTTCGTCCCAGCCTTTGATCACTTGTCCAATACCAAGTGTGAATTTAAACGGATCATTTCTATCCCGTGAACTGTCGAATTTTTTACCATCCGTGAGAGTTCCTGTATAATGGACGGTAACGGACTGACCTTTGCCTGGGCATTCGCCTGTACCTTCTTCAATTACTTCTATCTCCAGGCCAGAATCGGTGATCATATTTGAGTTCCTTTAGCGTTAAATCATTCTTTGATATTATACCAGCGAACTTAAAATTTTGTATGAAATTAAGTGGGCGACCGGTGAAAATGAGCCATTTTCCAATTTCCTTCGAGCTTAACAAATACTCGAGTTTCATTGAAAGTAGTCCATCTGGGAAATCCGTTGTTGTCGTAAGTCATCAGGCGGGTATAAGTGACGATTGCGGAGTCGGAGTAGACCTGTACCTGGGGAGTGAGCATATCGAAACGGGTTGGTTTCAAATCGCTATTCTGAGCCATCTGCCGAATGAGCGTGAGATGAAAGTCTACACCATCAATGCGATAGGAGCAGACATCCTCGAAGCAGGTGAGATCAGGCGCACAGAGGTTCCCATATGCAGCAGCGTCGCTGGTATGGATTGAATCGAGCATTTTCCAGGTAATGGCGAGAAGTTCACGCTGAACTGAATCGAATCCGGATGAATCAAGGAGCGCGGTTTCTATCAATTTATGTTCCTTTCATCTCTAGGAGTTCCGTGAATTCTCTTAAGGAGATCGTTCTACGAGAGAGGATCTACCTCTGTCAGCCGGCGAAGCCGCTCAACGAGTACAGAGTCATACGGGTCGAGTGTGCCTGCAGTTCGATAGTGTTTGAGAGCCTGCCGTTCGTATCCCAGGCGAACATAAGTGTCTGCAAGAAGATAGTGGTAGGAGGCGTTTTCCGGATCTATCTGTACAGCCTGGCGGAATGCATCGGCTGCTTCTCGAATATATCCTGATTGGTGGTATACCATTCCAAGTCGTACATTGTAGTAGGCATCGTAGGGAGAAAATAAGGTGGCCTGCTGCATCTCCGCGATAGCATCCTGGAGCCGCCCCATTCGAACATAGATGTCGCCGAGCCAAAAATGGTAAAAGCCGTCCTGCAACGTAAGGTCACGCGCCGTTTCCAGCTCTCTGGCTGCCAGGGTGAGCATGCCGGCTTCCGCATAACAGTCGCCCAGTTTGTATCGGTAGAATGCGTTGTTCGGGGAGAATTCAACAGCAAGTCGGTATTCTGAAATGGCGGCCTGAAGTCTGCCGTAACGTTTGTATAGCTCCGCCAGAGTGAAATGAGAACCGGCACGTCGCGGAGTCACTTTGCTGCCAGATCGAGCGCGCGTCATATTTCCTCGCGAACTCTCTCCTCGGGATGAAGTTCTTTTTTGCCGTGGAGCAGAATGACCGGCACTCCCGGAACTGTCTGACGGATCGGGTTGTGAACTGTCAGAAAAATCTGAAAAACTCACTGGCTTTCCTCGTACTTGAATTTCTCACGTGGAACCTTATGAAGATATTAAACCAGAAAACATCCGTACTGTCAAGGATGTTCAGGAACGAACTGGTATTTTAGCCAATGCCAGGCGATGAAACTAACAGTCCCCGTGTGAGATAGATATTAGGTGCTTGGTATGGAGATCGGTAATGAGAGATATTTGGGAATATCCGGCCCTCTAAATCTGCTATTTCGAATCAAAGACCCTCAAAATGCCGCCAGATTATAGGGACTATTTATTAATACGTTTTTTGCAGTATGGAAATTATCCGAGCCGACGTCTAATAATATAACCAACCCACCAGATAATAAATTAAAAATGCAGCCACCGAGGATCTTATATGTTCGGGTTACCAGATTTAGACCATAATAGAAGAGTAATAATCGTGATCTCCGTCGAAAATAACTTCGACTATAGCTGCTTCTCAAATTATATTAGATAGAGCTCATTTTTCAGGATGAGCAAAAGGAGCATTTGTTGAAAGGTATCATTATCGCCGGCGGCCTCGGAACCCGGCTTCGCCCTCTAACCTACAACCGTCCTAAGCCGCTCGTGCCGGTGGCAAACCGCCCCTTCCTGGAGTATCAGGTGGCCCTGCTTAAAAAGCATGGGATAGACGATATTGTGCTGGCAACCAACTATATGGCGGATCAAATAGAAGCCCATTTTGGCGACGGCAGCCGATTTGGGGTGCGTATGCGCATGGCGCTCGAAGAGGTTCCTCTGGGTACAGGCGGCGCTATTCGCAATGCGGCCAGCCTGTTTGAGGGTGAAAGCGTTGTGGTTTTCAATGGCGATGTGCTCACCGATTTTGACCTCGGAGCTATCATAGATTTTCATAATAAGAGAAAATCGATTGCTACTATCACGCTTACTCCTATTCCACGGCCCCATCCTTTTGGCATTATTTCAACGGATGCGAATGGTCTGGTATCCGGATGGCACGAACCGACCGAGGCCGAAAAGAAAGCGGTGGCTGCAGGAAAAGGCCCGGAACAGACAGGTTCTGATCAGATCAACGCGGGATTCTACATTCTAGAGCCAGAGACCCTTGATCGGATACCGCTCGGAAAACCCTCTTCGATTGAACGGGATATCTTCCCGTTGCTGCTCAGAGAGAAGGCAGCCGTATACGCCATCTCTCCAGGCGGATACTGGATGGATGTGGGCCGCCCAGAGCAGCTTCTGGTGGCTACGCGAGCTGCCGCAACCGGCGCGTGCGCTACTTCCATCGACGTTGCTTGTGTTGGTGAAGGTGCAAAAGTTGCCTCTACCGCAGTACTCGACCCAACGACAGTGGTCGGTTCGAACAGCAGTATTGGTGAGAATTCGTCTCTGACAGGCTGCGTCGTGCTGAACAATGTGAAAATCGGTGCCGGTGTCCGAATGAGCAACGTAGTAGTGGAAGACGGATCTACTATTGAAGACGATGTTGTGATCGAAGCGCATCGGGATGGACCGACTCCGGTTGTCGCTGCTGGCAGCACGATCTGCCGAGGCAGTAAGTTCTGATCGATCTACATAGCGGAATACCTTGTATTAATCGCAACATTGATGGAGAATATAGTTCTAATCAATTGTCTCCGTGTGTTGAAAACACCCGTCTTGATAAAGCGGTCGTTCTTCAGACGGAATTCCTGTCAGAATGACGGCTGACCTGCTGAATTTCGTATGGGCACATTAATGCCAAACCGATGGATTATGAACTATGCTTACTTCAATGCGCTTAAAAAACTTCAAATGCTGGGAAGATACTGGTGAAGTAGAACTCAGTAGAATTACCATGCTTTTTGGAGCGAACAGTTCTGGTAAATCAAGCATAATTCAAGCACTTTTACTCTTAAAACAATCAGCAAACTCTCGCAACAAGAAGCAAATACTTAACTTCGGCTCAGATGACGATCCAGTTCGTCTGGGCTCGTTCGATAATGTAATATTTAGTGGAGATATTAGAAATTCACTAGAATTCCAACTTGAATGGGAGCCGATTCACTTTTCTGAGATTGAAATTAAAGAAGAATTATATAAGATCGAACATCTAAAATTTAAAAATAAAATTTCATCAGAGCCTTATACTACTAAACAAGGTCATACATTTGGAGGGATACGACTTAATAATTTTACCTATTCTTTTCATAGTCTCGATGCTCAACCTATTTCTATAGGTATGGAATCAATCGGGGTCAGATATCTAAACCGAATGATAGATGAAGGTTTTGGTCTTGAAGTGGTTAATACTAAAAGCAATTTATCTCAATCCGATTTAACACTTGATGACCCAAATTATTTCTTTAGTTTTCCAGAAAAACTTAGAACACAGTATCAGAATACAGATGCTCTTTTCGGTCTTGAGTATGATCTGAACGTTCAATTGGACAATATTCTATACTTAGGTCCACTTAGATCAGAGCCTAAACATTATTATTCATGGACACCTGACCAAGGCAATATTACGGATATTGGCTTCCATGGAGAAAATGCGATTCATGTGTTACTTGCAAATAAATATCGTTTAAGTGCTATGCAGTTTTTAACATCCGATAATGATGGAGAATATAATACGAGACGTCTGCAAGCCGCAGAAGTAACTGTAGCTTCGTGGTTAGAAAAATTGGGATTAATTGAGAGTTTTGAGATTATCAAACAATTAGACAATCTATACTCCGTGGATGTCCAGACGAGAGGAAGTAAATATAAAACTTCGTTATCTAATGTGGGGTTTGGTATTTCGCAAATACTTCCTGTACTAGTACTTTGCGCAACTGCTGCGCCAGGATCGACGCTTTTACTTGAGGAACCAGAAATGCATCTACACCCAAAAGCGCAATCAGCACTTGCTGATATTTTTATTGATGCAATTAAATTTAATACTATTCAAATCATCGTAGAAAGCCATAGCGAACATCTACTCACCCGTTTACAAAGGCGTATGGCTGAAGGAGAATTAAGTGAAACGGGTATTTCATATGAGCGAGTTAGAACATATTTTTGTGAGCAAAATCCTAGTAAATCTATTCTAAAGCCTCTTGAACTGAATGAGTTTGGATATATCAAAAACTGGCCAGAAGATTTCTTTGGAGATGAATTGGCAGAACGATCCGCAATGCTGGACGCTATGATTGCACGAAAACAAACAGCAAACGCCAAATGAATGCATTTGTGATCGATACCAACGTTCTTATTGAGTGTGATAATACTGACGATAATCACCTTGAATGCGCTCAACATTGTGAAATAGCTTTGCAAAATGCTAAAGAGGGCATCGTAGTTATAGATTCAAATTATATGATTCTTAAGGAGTATGAGGAAGCCATTCGCAAGGAAGAGCATTCAAAAGGTTTTCGCAGACAACTCCCATTTGCATCAGCCTTTTTAAATTGGGTTCATCAGAATTTAGGTAATATTGGACATATCGAAGTGGTCGATTGCAGCCAAATCGACGTTGAGAATCATCCTGTTTTTACGGAAGGTTCGGAGTTAGAAGAGTTTGATCCACCGGATAGGAAGTTCGTAATAGTAGCGATGGAGAGCACTAATGCCCTCAAGATATTGGTAGCAACTGATACGGATTGGTGGAATTACCAAGATGCGCTTAGGAAACACGTACACGTTGAATTCGTTTGTGATAAATTGATAAAAGAATTTGCTAAAGGCAAAAAACGATGAAACAGAGTGATCCGCGACATAATTTGAGACCGAACCATCCAACCCGCAGAGAGATGCTGAAGGGGTTCGCGAACGGGTTCGGGATGCTGGGGCTGGCGAGTCTGCTGGCGGAGGAGGGCGGAGCATCGACGGTGGCGAGTTCCGCTGATAATCCGCTGGCTGTTCGTTCGCCTATGTATCCGGCAAAGGCGAAGCGAGTCATCTTCCTGTTCATGTCCGGCGGGCCGTCCCATGTCGATACGTTCGATCCTAAAACGCGACTCACCAAGGATTCAGGTCAGCCGCTTCCGTTCGCCAAGCCGTCTTTGGAGCGCACAAAAACCGGTAATCTGCTGGGATCGCCGTTTTCATTCAAGCGCTATGGGAAGTCTGGCATCGAGGTCAGTGAACTGTTTCCGCATGTCGGCGGATGCATCGACGATATCTGCGTCATCCGTTCCATGATGGCGGACAATATCAACCACAATGGAGCCTGCCTGCAGATGAACACGGGCGAGCAGGCATTTTCGAGGCCAAGCCTCGGTTCCTGGGTCACTTATGGCCTCGGTTCTCCCAACCAGAACCTGCCCGGTTTCCTGGTTCTTAGCCCGGCGCAGCCGGCTCAGGGCGCGCCGCTCTGGAGTTCCAGTTTCCTCCCGGCAGCCTACCAGGGCACACTCGTTGCCGACATGAAAAACCCGATTGCCAACCTGAAAAACAGTAATCTGAGTTCCCGGCAGCAGCGCGAACAGCTCGATGCGCTGCGCCAGATCAACGATATCCATCTTCATCAGCGCGAAGAGGATAGCCGGTTGAGCGCGCGCATCTCTTCCTTCGAACTGGCTTACCGCATGCAGACCGAAGCGCCCGAAGCCTTTGATGCCGACCACGAGAGTGAAGCGACCAAAAAAATGTACGGCCTGGATGATGGTGTCACCGAGACATTCGGACGGCAGTGTTTGCTCGCGCGCAGGCTGGTGGAGCGTGGAGTGCGTTTTGTGCAGGTCTATCATACGCAGACCATTAAGCGAGCCAGCTGCCAGCTCTGGGATCAGCATGGCGGGCTGCGTTCGGGGTTACGGGAGAACTGCGCCGCCACGGATAAGCCTATTGCCGGACTGCTGCAGGACTTAAAATCGCGCGGTCTGCTGGAAGATACTTTGGTGATATGGGGCGGCGAGTTTGGACGTACTCCGACAGCCGAGAACAACGACGGCCGCGAGCATCATCCCTTCGGATTCACCATGTGGATGGCGGGCGGCGGCGTGAAGGGCGGCATCGTTCATGGCGCGACCGATGAATTTGGCTGGTTTGCTGAACAGGATAAAATGCATGTCCACGACTTGCATGCCACCATTCTCCACCTCCTGGGAATTAACCACGAGAAACTGACTTATCTCTACGGCGGACGCAACTACCGCCTCACGGATGTGTATGGGAATGTGGTGAAGCAGATTCTGGCGTAATGAGTGGAGTATGCTGGGTCTGAAGTATCCAACGCTCATTTTACAAAAAATATAGAATGCTTTGATTAGCCGCAAGAAGGCACAAAAGGCGCAAAAATTTAGAACGGATTTTCACTGGATAAGAGAAACTATATGAGAATTAAGTATGAAGTGAATAGTTCTAAAGAAGATGCGCTGATATCCCCTGGTTCAGTGAAATCTAGCAGTATTAAAAATGATGATGTTGTAAAACGTATGAATCGACATTTACGTGAAGCTGCACGATTAAGGATGTTAAGTTATAGCTGGCTCGGAACGGTAACATTGGCACCGTATTTGTTGTTATGTGGGAATCCTAAAAT
>JBBRDM010000063.1:0-25712 GCA_038203935.1 Chthonomonadales bacterium | reverse complement strand
AGAGATGAGTTCGTTGGGGAAGAATGAGAATTAGAAGCAGCAATTTGAACGGCCTGAGTGCGCAAAGAATCGGCAAGTTCGCGCATGTCATCGGCTGGAACTGCGCCGTGCTCTCGAAGAAGAGCCTGTTCTAGGGATTGGTACTGCTGATGAACTAGTTTCGGCTTTCCAAGTTCTGAGAAAAGCCTCATTAGCGATATATGGCACTCTTCGTTGGAATTGTCGCGTGCAATCAGTCGGCGATAGATCTGTTCTTCGGCATCAAAACGTCTCTCAGTATGGTAAGCCTGCGCCAGATCGTACATCAATTTTTCAACAATCTGGTTAAAACGCTCCCTCTCTGCGACAACCCAGGCTGTATCATAATCCTCCAGCAGTTCCCCTTTATATAGTTCCAGGCCCTGCTCCAGAAGAGAAATTTTGGTGGCTGTCACCGATTCCAGCCTGGCTCTGCCGATTAAGTCCAGCAATTCAATAGCATCAATCTTTACATGAGAATCTATTTGAAGGTCTGTCGGTGAAATTTCAAGAAGCGGATTATCGCCTCCATCAGCAGGGAATAGGGTTCGAAGGTAGGATATCTCCTGACGCAGTCTGGTGCGTTCATTTCCCACCTCCGTATCCGACCAGAGAAGTGAAGTCAGTTTCAGCCGTGTATGCGAAGTGTGCGGATAAAGAGCCAGGTAAGCGAGCAGTTCCCCTGCCACACGTCCATTGAGTGCAGTTGACAGGCCAGATGGTCTCTGCACTTTTAGAGCGCCAAAAACCCGAACGTGCCAAAAGCCAGTCTGCTGTAAATTTGGATCAGTTATCATAATGCATTGCTTTCAATTCTGTAAAATTAAACTTCAAGCAGTATTAATTAGTGAGAAAAATATAAAATGGCGTTACTATAACGATGGCAATGACAGGTGATTGAGGCAATGACATTTACGATTAATCTATTAAAGATTCCTTCTTACTTGAGAATCAAAATTGAAGTATTTTGCTGAGTATTCGATTGACTGCAAGGCACTGCAGATTATGAACTCTAGTTGTGAGCAGCAAAGAGGAAAGCAGTTCAATTTTATAGCCGGACTTTTTCAAATCATCATGTTTTTAGTGGCAGTTAACCTCCTATTGGAAACGCGCCGATCATACGCCAGTATGTCGTAAGCTGAATTTTGAATAAGCCGCTGCAGCAGATATATTCGTTTGGCACATCATACGCCATTATGTCGAAAGCTGAATACAAGCAGCATGTCGTAATTCTGTACATTGGAACTTGCTCATGATACGCTAAAATCTAGTTCTTAGATGTTAAATAGTTAACATAAATTCAGGCTGCGAACTAACAAGCTTTGCTGCGTATTCTCGAATCTGTTCTTTACTTCCGTAGTAAAATCTCCCCCTGCATAATCAAGCCCCATTTACCAATAATCTAACCAGTCGTGTATCCGCACTCTAAAACCGACATTGTCGTACTTTGAAACTCCCTCATAAGTGAGAACAAGCATGAAAGTAGTCATACTTGCCGGTGGACTCGGCACTCGTATATCCGAAGAGACTGCCATCCGGCCAAAGCCCATGATCGAAATTGGCGGACGGCCCATTCTCTGGCACATCATGAAGCACTACTCCCACTACGGATTTAACGAATTCTACATCGCGCTCGGCTATAAGGGCGAGATGATAAAACGATATTTTCTCGACTACTATATGCTCAACGGCAGCATGTCGGTCAACCTCAAAAATGGCGATATCGAAGTCCACAACAAAGAGTGTGATGACTGGGTAGTTCATCTCATGGACACCGGGCAGGACACTCTGACTGGCGGCCGAATCAAGCGGCTGGAAAATTGGCTCTGTGGGGAAACCTTCATGGTGACCTATGGCGATGGTGTCACCGATCTCGATTTGGGAGCACTGGAGAGATTTCATCATACCAATGGCAAGCTCGCTACGGTGACTGCTGTGCGGCCTCCCGCACGCTATGGCGGGCTGCTTTTTGATGGGCCTCTGGTATCGGAGTTTACAGAGAAGCCGCAGGCTGGCGAGGGATGGATTAACGGCGGCTATCTGGTGCTGGAGCCGGAAGTACTGAAATATCTGCCGGATGATAGTGCAATTTTAGAGATGAATGGACTCGAAGCGCTGGCGAGTGCAAGCCAGCTTGCCGCGTACAAGCACGATGGATTCTGGCAGTGTATGGATACACTGCGTGATTTGAAACTACTAGAAAATCTCTGGCAGAGCGGTAATGCGCCCTGGAAGAGCTGGGAGTCGGAATGGACGACAGCAATGGTTTCTGGCGATGCCGCCCGGTCCTGGTTACAGGTGGCACAGGCCTCGTAGGCGGCTGGCTGGTGCGGCGGCTGATCTCACTCGGAGCGGATGTAGTCTGCCTCGTGCGAGACTCCGTGCCGCAGAGCGAATTCGTTCGTGCCGGTCTGGATAAACGGGTAAAAATAGTCAGCGGCGATCTTGCTCGTCAGGATCTTCTGGAGCGAGTGCTAGGTGAATATGAGATTCGCACCGTTTTTCATCTGGCGGCGCAGACAATTGTCGGTATCGCCAACAGAAATCCAGTCTCCACTTTCGAATCCAATATCGCAGGAACGTGGTCTATATTTGAGGCGTGCCGGCGCAGCCCGCTGGTCCAGCAGATAGTTTTTGCCAGCTCAGACAAAGCTTATGGCGAACATGATGGCCGTGCTTATGACGAAGATTTCCCTCTTCAGGGTCGCCACCCCTATGATGTCAGTAAATCGTGTGCCGACCTGATAGCGCAATCATATGCCATCACCTACGGCTTGCCAGTGATCATTACTCGATGCGGCAACTTCTATGGCGGGGGCGACCTCAACTGGAATCGCATCGTCCCGGGAACTATCCGTTCTATTCTGCATGGTGTGGCTCCGATTATCCGCTCCAATGGGCAGTTTGTTCGTGACTATTTCTATGTGGAGGACGGTGCAGCCGCCTACACTTTGCTTGCGGAGAAACTTGCCGCAAATCCAGACCTGCGTGGAGAAGCATTCAATTTCTCTAATGAGACGCCGGTAACGGTACTCGACCTGGTGGAAAAGATTAGGAATTGTATGGGATCAACGCTGCAGCCGATTGTTCGGAACGAGGCCAGCCACGAGATCATTTTTCAGAGTTTGAATGCATCCAAAGCGCATCAGATGCTCGGATGGAACCCGCTATACTCGCTCGATACCGCCCTGGAAAGAACGATAGATTGGTACCGCGAGTTTTTCACGACTGAATCAGATTTAGCCCGGGAGACTGCCTCAGATTATGCAGATAAAACCTTTGCGATTGCCGGGAACTTTTGAGATAATTCCTACCCTGCGACAGGATGAGCGAGGCTACTTTACGCGCACCTTCGACATCAGTATCTGGCGTGAGCACAGGCTGGCGGAGAACTGGGTGCAGGAGAACGAATCTCTTTCCATTCAAAAGGGAACGCTTCGCGGTCTGCATTTCCAGAAGCCGCCACATGCGGAAACGAAGTGCGTACGTGTGGTTACGGGAGCGATTCTTGATGTATTCGTCGATATAAGGTGCGGTTCACCCACCTACGGCCAGTGGGATTCGCTGGAGCTCTCTTCGGAAAACCACAAAATGGCGTATATTCCTCGCGGCTTTGCACATGGATTTTGCAGTTTAACGGATAAAGCGACGCTGCTCTACAAAGTCGATAACTTCTACTGCCCGGAGGCAGAAGGCGGATTGCGCTGGGACGATCCTACACTGAACATCTCATGGCCGGTTGGAAGGCACATTCTGTCCGCCAAAGATAACGATCTGGGATCTTGGGAAAATTTTGAGTCTCCATTTCATTTGCATGATCTGGAATAGTCATTATTTTAACCCTTGAATATACGGAACACACGGAAAAAGCAAAGAGAAAATAATACTATTTTAGCTAAATTGAACATGCAGCAGAAAAAGCTGACTGATCTTTGCCTCTGCTTTTCCTGTGTACTCGGTGTGTTCGTGGTTAAAAACTAAATTTGAGATTGGGTTATTGCAACGAATGAAAGTTCTCCTTACTGGCGCTGCAGGATTTATAGGTTCCCATGCCGCCAGATCATTGATACAGGCTGGTTATCAGGTTCATGCGATCATTCGTCCCTCCTCAAACACCAGTCGAATATCAGATATTGCCAGGCAGGTTGAGTTTTTAGAAGCCGACCTGTTCGATGAAATGGCGATCAGGCGAATCGTTAATCAGATTAGACCTGAAGCATGCCTGCACATCGCCTGGACTACGGAACCTGGAATCTATCTCGAAAGCAGAGAGAATATCCGATATTTAGCTGCGTCACTGCATTTGGCTTCTGCCCTTGCTGATGCCGGCTGCAAACGGTTTGTAGGGGTTGGTTCTTGCTTTGAGTACGATCTGAGCAGGGGATTTCTAGCAGAAAACTCACCAACTCAACCTGGCAGCCTCTACGCAGCTTGTAAGCTTGGATGTGCCATCGCGCTCGAACATATCGGACTTAAGAGCGAAATGCAGACGGCGTGGGCACGACTATTCTATCTCTACGGACCGGGCGAAAATTCTAAGCGTCTTGTGCCTGCGGTGGCGAATGCGTTAATTCGAGGCGAGCATGTACCGGTATCTTCCGGCGAGGCTATACGAGATTTCCTGCATGCAAAAGACGCCGCAAGCGCACTATGTGCCGTGCTCTCCAGCGAGATTACTGGACCGGTAAATGTTGGTTCAGGCAAGCCGGTAAGCGTGGGGGAAATTGTGGAGAATATCGGAAAAATACTTGGCCGTCCTGATCTGATAGGCTGGGGAGAACGCCCGAATAATCCCACTGACCCGCCATTCGTATGCGCCAACACCAGGCTATTGCACGAAAATACTTCCTGGAAACCTGTGTATGGATTAGAGGATGGTCTTCAGGACATCATCGCACGGCTGACAAGGAATATGGAGCGAGCCGCATGATTTCAGAAAAAACAGCCGCATGTCCTGCATGCCTTCATCCCGGTATGAGTAGATTCTATCAGTTATCCGGCGTTCCAGTACATCAAAATCAGCCTCTTTTAACCCGTCAGGAAGCTATAGAATGCAAACGTGGCGATATTGACCTGGGATTTTGTGAAAGCTGTGGATTTATTTCGAATCTCGCGTTCGATCCTGCCCGAATGCATTACACGCCTCAATACGAGAATGCACAGGCCTGTTCATCAACGTTTTACGAGTACATGCAGGAGATTGCGAAGAGACACGTAGGCGAATATGACCTTATAGGTAAAACGGCGCTGGAAATCGGTTGCGGAAAAGGCGAGTATCTCAAAATGCTCTCTGATCTAGGCGTGAGCAAGTGCATAGGGTTCGACCCGAGCCTGCGACCAGAGCATATTGCGGCAAATCCTGGCATGGAACTGATTTGTGATCTCTACTCAGAAAAATATGCTTCGCTTACAGCAGACTACTACCCGTGCAGACATGTCATCGAGCATATACCCGATCCCATTGAGTTTCTGGCGGAGATACGGAAAGCGCTTGGAGATCATCCAGCAGTTGTCTATTTTGAGACTCCGCATGTTGGCTGGGTGCTGGAGAATCTGACTTTCTGGGATATCTTCTACGAACACTGTTCCTACTGGAGCCCCAATGCGATTGCGCAGGTATTTACACGGTCGGGATTCGATGTATATGCTGTAAAATCACAATTTTGTGATCAATACCTGGGTCTTGAAGCAGGTGTGAATAGTTCCTCTAGACCATGTAATATCTCCTCACAGGAGACACCTGCAAGAATGGCCGACCGATTGAACTATTTTAAAAGCCACTATCAGGAGAAGATTCAGGCATTGAGAGATGAGGTCGCTGCCGCGCAGCATGAAGGCGGCAGATGTGTGGTATGGGGTGCCGGCGCCAAAGGGGTGACGTTCCTGAACCTGCTCCAAATTCCTCTGGAAACTATCGGTCATGTAGTCGATATCAATCCTCGCAAACAGGGCCTCTTCATACCGGGTACCGGCCAGGAGATAGTCGCCCCCGAGGCGCTTATCGACCTCAAACCGAACACTGTTTTTATTATGAATCCTATCTACGCGGCTGAAACCAGAAAAGCGGTCCAGCAAATGGGGCTAGAATGCCGTTTTGTAGTGATATAGCTATACAAGCAGCGTGTACAGCAAAAGGAGTTGCATCATGAGTGAAGCATTAAAATTTAAAGAAGAGGTGCGGGGAAATGTGGCGGCCATGGCACAGGACACCCGCCTGGCAGATCTATCGAAAGACTGGATCCAGCATTCACTTACCCACAAATATCCCTACAGCTTCACCTGGCTCGGCAGGCCGATTATTCAGTTTCCTCAGGATATGATTGCCATGCAGGAGATCATATGGAATACCAAGCCTGATCTCATAATCGAAACAGGTATTGCGCATGGGGGATCGCTTATATTCCATGCTTCGATGCTTGCGCTGAATGGCGGCGATGGCCAGGTGCTGGGCATCGATATCGATATACGCGAACATAATCGTGTGGAAATTGAGAAACACCCGATGTTCAGCCGGATCACGATGTTTGAAGGTTCATCAATAGCACCGGATATGCTCAAGAGAGTTACAGAATTTGCGTCCGGCAAACGCGTGATGATCGTGCTGGATTCAAACCACACGCATGACCATGTTCTCCAGGAACTGGAGCTCTACTCGCCTCTGGTAACTAAAGACTGTTATCTGGTGGCGATGGATACTATTATCGAAGATATGCCGGCAGGTTTCTACAACGATCGCCCCTGGGATATCGGCAATAATCCGAAAACCGCGGTTTGGGATTTCCTGAAGCATTCAGATCGATTTGTGATTGATCGCGATATTCAGTCGAAGCTGCTCATAACCGGCGCTCCCGATGGCTATCTGCTCTGCGTAAAGTAAAGTTTAAATCTGTTTTCAAACCTTTGGGAATAGACATCAGACTTTAGGAGACTTGAATAATGGGAAACATTACGGTAAACGTGGATCCAGTTGCTCTGACGCGAGATTTGCAGTATCAGACTGCACCGTGCGGTGTAACCCTTTCGATAGATCCGTTTGAGCTGGTAGTAGGGCCGCTGACTTACAATGTAGATGGGCTGGCGACTCAACACAACTGCGATTTCATGCACGATCCTCGATTTCAGCATGCCTACGGACTCGGCAAATCAACCGGGTCGTGGGGACAGTCTGAAATCCCCTGGAGGATGCACGTCATTTTCTGGGCAGCGGAGCAGGCTCTGCGCCTTGAAGGAGATTTTGTAGAATGCGGTGTTAACCGGGGCGGTTTTGCATACTCCATTATCAACTACCTCAACTTTGTGGAGTCAGGCAAGAATTTCTGGCTGCTCGATACTTTCAATGGACTCGTTGAAGAGTATGTAAGCCCTGAAGAAAAGCAGCGTAACATTCATACCCATCATCAGTATACCGAGTGCTATGACGCTGTCAGGCAGACATTCGCAGCTTATCCACAGGTGAAAATAGTGCGCGGTATGGTTCCAGATACACTGCCGCAGGCTGAAGCTGAAAAAGTTGCCTACCTCTCGATTGATATGAACTGTGTTATGCCGGAAATAGCCGCCGCGGAATATTTTTGGGAAAAAATGGTGCCAGGCGGATTGATTGTTCTGGATGATTACGGCTGGGCGCTGCATATTGCTCAAAAGGAAGCCTTCGACATATTCGCCAGGGAGCGCAATGTCAGCATTCTCGCACTGCCTACAGGGCAGGCGATCATTATGAAACCGTAAACCTTCTACCTACGGTTCAAAGCATGGACACAAGCAGTAACTATCCAGGATGGATCACACAAAATGAGTAAAGCGCCCAAGCTAAGTATTGTAATCCCCACATATAATCGTGCAGATATGCTCCGTCAATGCCTCGACAGTATGCAGCACGCCCCCGCCGACTGCGAAATCGTTGTGCTGGATAACGCCTCTCCGGATTCCACACCCCAGTTGGTAAAAGAGTTCATGGATCGCGATCCACGAATTAGAACCATTCGGCATCCTCAAAATCTCGGTCCTATGGCTAATTTCGAAAAAGCGCTGGCAGCCGGGACAGGGGAATATCTCTGCATGATTTGTGATGATGACCTTTTTCTGCCTGGAAATTTTGATAAGAAACTCAAAATTCTGGATACTCATCCTGAAATTGGTATGGTGTACTCGCAATGGTACAACATGGATGTCAATGGTAACATTCAGGGCGTGGTGATGTGGCCAGGGATTTTAAACTATCCCTATATAGGTTCACGCAACGAGTTTCAGGATCTGCTGCCGGCGAGCTATCTATTTATTCAGACCGCAGTCATTCGGCGAAGCCTCTACGAACAAGTTGGAGGCTTCGAGACACGCGAAGACATGACCGCTGGTTTCGACTGGGAGTTCCTGCTCAGATATTGCTACCATACCAAAACAGCATTCATCAATGAACCAACCGTGTGTATTCGTACTCATGAAGCGAGTTTCACCGAGAGCCACTGCCGTAAACGCGGTCAGTTTGCGCGGGGCCGAGTTGCAATCTGGCGAAAATGGCTGGTTGAAAACGACAATCCTCCCGTTCTCGATGAAGCGATGTGGAATCGTATGGCAAATGCGTTCATTCCCGATCTTCAGCATGAATTTGGGAACGACATCGATACCATTAACGGCTACATACATCAGCTGGAAGAGATCAAGCGGGACAGCGTGGATAAAGTGTCACGAATATTCCTCTCTCATCTCTCATCTCGCGGAAAAGAAAGTCCTGAACCAACCTCGACTCCAAAGCCCGCCTCAGCAGCAAAAGCGGAGTCTATGCCTGCGCCTTCACATGATCCCAACGACCTGAATAAAGATGATTGGAGATGGGATGAGATATATGGGCGCGTGGATCTGGCGTCCATTCCAAATCACTTCTATAATTTCACGGCGATGCCCTTCCTGGCTAAATATCTGCAGAAAGCAGCGGAGCTGTGCCCGCCAGGCGGACGAGTTTTAGAGCCCGGCATAGGGTTTGGCTATGGCGCAATCTGGATGTCGATGCGCGGAGCGCACGCTGAAGGGATCGACTATTCTCCGCCAATAGTTGAGCGGGCGAAGCGCATCAACGAAATGCTTGGCGGCAGAGCGGAATTCCGCTACGGTGACATGTTCAAGCTCAAAGAATGCGTGCAGGGAATTTTCGATGTAACGCTGCATCAAGGCTGTCTGGAGCACTTTTCGGATGGAGAAATCCAGGAGATTCTAAGACAGCAGCTTGAAGTATCCAGGCGGGTAGTTTTCAGCGTTCCAAGCATCAACTATCCCTTCGAGCGAGAATTTGGGAATGAACGCTTGATGACCGTGGAGCAGTGGGGAGATATTCTTAAAGAGTTCGACATCAAACTGCTGAGCTACTACGGTGACCCTGCTCTCGGTGGGCAGGAGCATGTGATGGGTGTACTTCGCGGTGTTTCGAGCGCGAATTCAGCAGAAAAAAATGGATATGTTCCCTTAGGAATTCCCGAACTGGCGAGTGCCGATGCCTTTGGAGATCGCGCGGTCACGGCTATACGGCATACAGACTCTGCTCAGCCGGCTATTATATGGAATGCACCCCTCTTCGACCCGAGCGGATATGCAGAAGAAGCCCGCGGATTTCTTTTGGCCCTGGATAACGCAGGTTATTATATTTCGGCACAGCCGATCAAGTGGAACGACAGAGTTGCAAATCTTCCTATGGAGCAGGAAGGGCGGCTGCGCGCCATGACATTCAAGCAGCCACAGCCAGGAAGCATACATGTCAGCCATATTCTTCCTCCGCATTTTACACGCCGAAGCGATGCGAAAATAAACGTGGGCAGAACCATGTTTGAGACAGACCGAATTCCGGCTGAGTGGGCAGATGCCTGCAATATGATGGATCGAATATGGGTCCCCTCTGAATTCAATCGTGAGACATTTATTCGTGGGGGAGTGCGGGAAAATTTGATCTCAATCGTTCCTGGTACGCTCGATGTCACTTCCTATAATCCGAAATGCGATGCACTGAAAATCGAAGGCGCTAGAGGATATAATTTCCTTTCTATCTTTGATTGGTCGCTTCGTAAAGGGTGGGATGTTCTGCTGAGGGCCTATATCGAGGAGTTTAGCGCGTCTGAAGATGTCTCACTTATTATCAAAACTCACTCTTCACTTGGTTACAATATGGATATGCTGTCGCACTCTATAGCCAAGTTTATTCAGGAGGATCTCCATCGGGACCTGAATGATATCCCGGATCTAATAATACAAGCCACCGACATCCCCGCAACACTGATGCCTAATCTCTACGCCGCCGCTGACTGTTTCGTAATGCCGACGCGCGGCGAAGGCTGGGGCAGACCGTTCATGGAAGCCATGGCAATGGCAAAGCCGGTCATAGGCACCAACTGGAGCGGTAATACTGCTTTTATGAATGCGGGCAACAGCTATTTGCTGGACTACAAACTGGTGGATGTTCCTGAAGCGGGATGGAAAGAAGCGGCAACTTTCAAAGGGCATCGCTGGGCAGATCCAGATGTGTCGCATTTGAGGCAGCTCATGCGGCAGGTATTCCTCAATCGAAAAGAGGGCGCAAAAGTCGGGAAGCAGGCACGTGAAGATATTGCGGAGCGATTTTCGTACTCTGCAGTTTCTAAAATTATCAACGCAGAACTTCACAGCCAGGGGATGCTGGCCGCAGCCTGAAATCTATAATCCATTGCTGGCGCTGCAGGAAAAGTAATGGATTACAGAATAAATCTCACTCATTAAGAATATGGAGTGCTGAATGCGTATCCTATTAGGCCCAATGAAAGCTGAAAATGAGTACCAGGTACGACATCCTGATCGGAGGCTGGAAGA
This sequence comes from Chthonomonadales bacterium, assembly GCA_038203935.1. Taxonomy (GTDB): domain Bacteria; phylum Armatimonadota; class Chthonomonadetes; order Chthonomonadales; family Chthonomonadaceae; genus JANXSG01. Next base: position 14,867 of record JBBRDM010000063.1, on the reverse strand, counting down.
TAGTTTCTGCTTTTACGACAAAGATTCTGGCACCTTGGAAGAAATTCTGGCCAGTCTGCCGGATGGATGGAAACCAGACGTAATCATTCACTGGAGCCTGGAGTACTACGTCCCGCCAAAAGGAATAGAAAACGCGGAATGCATGATTGTCGGAATTTTTGGTGACTGGAACCTGGGAGCCTGTTCCATCCAAAATATCGGCGAGGCTTTTGATGTGCTTTTTGCCGATAGGCGAGGGTGCGAACTGCTGGGCAATCTCGGATTCGATAACGTTCATTACTCTCGATTATGGGGATACGATCCGAAACAGCACTATGTAATGCCTGGGGTAGAACGTGATATCGACATCCTCATGATGGGGAATCTCAACCATGTGGTTCAGCGTGAAAGATCCTACTGGCTGGCAAGAGTTGCGAAACTATCTCGGAAATACAATGTTCTGCTGACTACAGGAGTGTATGGCGAAGAGTATACGCGCATGATGAATCGGGCCAAGATTGTTTTCAATAAATCAGTTGGCGGCGGTATCAATATGCGCGCATACGAAACCATGGCTTGCGGCGCGCTCCTATTCAATGAGCATGAGAACCTTGAAATTCGTGATATTTTCACAGACCGGGAGCACTGCGTTCTCTATCAACGAGATAATCTGGAGGATCTTGTAGATTACTATCTTGCTCCAGAAAATACAGCTGAGCGTGAGAGGATTGCCAGCGCTGGAACCCAACTGGTACCTGATTTCAGCGATGTTAATCGTATGAGCGAGCTTCTTGATAAAGTGGAAGCATTAACATCTCAGCAGGGTTCTGCGAATTCACCTGGCTTCGTGCGTAAATTCAAACTTATGCCCGCTGCGGAACAGGAACTGCACCGTCTGCATCAAGCGCATAATTGCAACGACGGAAGCCTCTTTGGAGATCTGCAGCAAAGCTTAATTTCGCTTACGGCTGAGGCCGAAACAAGTGATAATCGTACCGTGGCTCAGGCATCCAATGCACACGCAGCCCTGCTTGCCGAGTGGGGGTTAAGGCTGCCCAAGGATAATCATACGACACTTTTTAATGAATCCAGATCCCTTTTCGAATGCGCACTCAGTGTCGAACCTGACTACGCTGCGGCCCAGTATAATCTGGGTTTCTTATATCATGCGTATGGATTTTCGGTGGATGGAGATCTAGTCCTGGCTGAGGTATTGAAGCGGCTTGATGCGGAAGATTTTTCCGCAGATCAGCTTCGTGGAGTGATTTTCCCGCACCGGTTTGAGCGGTTTGACATGGAGATGGAAAAGGTCTGGGGAACATTTAAAAAAGGAACTCTTGAGTGGGGGAAGGCGATGAAAAATATATTCAAAGCCCACATTTTTCACACATTTGCCTGTTCTGCCCTCGATCGTAAATCGTACCATGACGCCATCGAATATTCGTTAGAAGCGCTGAAGTTAGTGCAGGATTGGGGCGAAGCGCACTATATTTTAGCCTGTGCCCATCGCAGTTTAGTGCAGATTCAGGAAGCACATAATTCCTATAAACGCGTGATAACATGTTCGCCGTTTCATTTTGCGGCCCGGCAGGAAGATGCGCAGATGCTGCTGGATATTGGCAGAGCGGAAGAGGCAGCGACTATACTGGACGATCTGCTGGCGATATTAAATGGATGCCCGTTTTATGATTATCTTACGCAGACCGTAGAAACAAAATTATTTCAGGCAAAGATGCGGGCAAGCATAGAGAGAACTCAGGTGCCTATTCGCATGCTGGCGATGCCAAATTGGAATGAACCTGCTCATTGGAAACCCCTCGTCCGAAAATATGTCGAGCAGTATCACCACGGAGACCCAATCAGCCTGATGCTGCCGATCATTGCAAAGCAGCATCCGGAGGCCGAAACCGTCCTGGCAACGCTGATAGAATTCCTGGATCAGGAGATGCATACTCCGATGGAAGCCATTGCAGACGTAATCCTGATGACTGAACCAATAGATTCGGTACTCACTGCCGATAATCGGCCTCTGGCGGATATGCTCGTGCTGATGGACGACTGCCGAGAACTTGAAATCGCGAGCAGGGCAGGGATACCCACATTAGCGCTGGCAAATCTGGATAAGGCAATGAAATATGCCGATCTCAAATCCTAGCCTTGTATAGGAGTTTAGTTATGAAAAATCTTGCAGTAGTTGGCTGCGGCCGCTGGGGAATGAACTATATTCGGCTGCTTCATGAGATGCCTCAAGTTAACTTGATAGCGGCGTGCGATGAGGATAAAAGTCGGAGAGAGCTGGTAAAAGGTCGATTTTCACAACTGATAATTCATCAAAATATCGAGGAAATCCTGACTGATCCCGAGATAGAAGCCGTTATCATAGCAACTCCCGCTGAAACGCATCATTCTCTGGTAAAACGTGTGCTGCTTTCTGGAAAGCACGTCATGGTGGAGAAGCCATTAACGACAACGCTTGCCGATGCTCTGGATCTCGAGCAGACCGCGGAACGGATGAACTGCCATCTGATGGTAGGTCTAACATTTCTATATAACTCTGGAATTCAAAAAATGAAAGAGATTATCCAGAATGAAGCGTTCGGCTCTTTGTACTATATGCATCTTACAAGAACAAATCTTGGGCCGGTACGGCAGGATGTCAGCGCAATTTGGGATTTAGCTTCACATGATCTGGCTATCTGCAGCTTTTTGCTGGAAAAAGAGCCGATATGGATTCAGGCGAACGCTTCTAATGTGCTCGATCAGCAGCAGGAAGATGTTGCATTTATCACCCTGGGCTACGCGGATAGTACGCTCGCGAATATTCATGTAAGCTGGGTAGACCCAAACAAAGTGCGCGAAGTAGTTGCGGTAGGCAGCCAGCAAAGGGTAGTTTTCGACGATCTGAATACCAGCGAACCAATACGGATCTATGAAAAGGGAATATCCGCCTCAAGGCAGGAAGCCAGCAGTTTTGGCGACTATCGGCTCCTGACCCACGAAGGCGGTATATACAGCCCGCGAGTATCTCCCTCAGAACCTTTGCGAGAGCAGGTAGCGCATTTTGTCGACTGTATAACGGAAGGCAGACGTCCGTTAAGCGATGCAAAAACAGCTGTGGAAAATGTACGTCAGTTGGCCGCCATCGAGGATTCACTAAGGCTGCAGGGCAAGCGCATTCCAATCAGCAGGGAACGCCACACTCAGGCAGTAACGGAGGCGGTAAATGTACCACTCGCACGCGCTAGTTGAGAGCCAGGATATTGGAGATGGCACGCGCATATGGGCATTTGCCCACGTAATGCAGGGTGCAAAAATAGGAAGTGACTGCAATATTGGCGACCATGTATTTATAGAAAGCGGTGCCGTGATTGGAAATGGCGTTACGATTAAAAACGGGGTTTCCGTTTGGGATGGCGTGACGATTGGAGATGGTTCATTTATCGGTCCTAATGCGGTTTTTACCAACGATCTCAATCCACGCTCGCCGCGGCTCGAATACGTCCGGAATCGCTATGCTTCGAACACCTGGCTGAAACCGACCTGCATAGAAGAGGGTGTAACGATCGGTGCAAACGCCACCATTATCTGCGGAATCCATTTAGGGGCGTATAGTTTTGTCGCTGCAGGCGCGGTGATTACCCGGGACGTGCGGCCGCATGCTCTCATGCTAGGTTCTCCTGCTAGAGAACGTGGATTGGTGTGCCGATGCGCACATACCTTAATTGCATATGGTATCGACGGATGGTCTTGTTCGGAGTGCGATCTTAAATATGACAGCGCACTCGAAATAACGAGCGACATCTGAAGTTTTGATGCCGGTTAACACCCGGCCCGGAAAGGATTGATTACATGCGAGTTCCACTGGTTGATCTGAATATTCAATATAAATCGATAGCGGATGAAATAGAAGCCGCTATGCGTGAAGTGATGGAGCGCGGCGATTTTATCCTGGGAAGCGCCGTCACTGCTTTTGAATCCGAATTTGCAAAATTCTGCGATGTCGATCATGTCGTAGGAGTAGCAACGGGTACGGATGCCCTCCATCTGGGAATGCTGGCTTGCGGAATTGGGCCTGGCGATGAGGTCATCACCGCCGCAAACTCATTTATTGCATCCGCCGCTGCGATATCCTTCACAGGCGCTGTGCCAGTATTCGCAGACATCGACCCGCTCACATATAATATAGACCCCCTGTCCGTCGAAAGAGCCATCACACCAAGAACAAAGGCAGTGATGCCAGTCCATCTCTACGGCCAGCCCGCGGATATGGATGCGCTTCTTAAAATAGCGCAAAAGTATGGCCTCAAAGTGATTGAAGATGCAAGTCAGGCACATGGGGCCGAGTGGAATGGAAAAAGAGTGGGTGGTTTCGGGGATGTTACGGCATTCAGCTTCTACCCGGGTAAAAATCTTGGCGCTTATGGCGATGGCGGTGCTGCTGCAACCAATAATCCTGAAATTGCTGAAAAAATAAAAATGCTTAGAAATTACGGGCAAAGCAAGAAATATCATCATGACTTTTTAGCATTCAATAGCCGCCTCGATACATTGCAGGCAGCTATTCTGAACGTTAAACTTAAGCGAATGAATGCCTGGAATGAGTTCCGCCGGCAGGCCGCAATTCAGTATAATCAAAAACTGTCTGATCTAGGCATTGCCGCACCTCATATTGCCAGCCCAGCCGAATCCGTTTTTCATCTCTACGTAATTCGTTCGCAAAATAGAGATCAACTGGTTACACAATTAAACGAGCGGGGTATTGGCGCGGGCGTCCACTATCCGGTAACCATTCCTCAGCAAAAAGCCTATGCGAGCCTCGGATATAAGCTGGGCGAATTCCCGCATGCAGAAAAAGCGTGTGCCGAAGTTATCTCCCTCCCAATGTTTCCCGAAATAACGCAAGCTCAAATTGAAACGGTGTGTCATGAACTTGGCACCCTCATCAGCCAGGGAGATATCCGTATCACACCGCTGGATAATCAGCCGAATCGAATTGCAGCCTGAGTTCTCGTGAACTCTGATTTTTGGAGACTCATTTTGCGTATTCTTTTAGGTCCAATGAAAGCGGAGAACGAATCTGGAATTCGTGATGCTGCCTGCAGACTGGATGACAGTTTCTGCTTTTATGACCAGGAATCAGGATCTTACGCTGAGATAGCATCAAAATTCCCTGAAGGCTGGGAGCCCGATGTAGTTATACACTGGAGCCTTGAATACTATTCTCCTCCCGAAGGCATTGAAAATGCGGGCTGCCTCACGGCGGCAGTTCTGGGCGATTGGAACATGGGCGGCCAGGCTATGCACTTAATGGGCGGAGCTTTCGATTATCTCATTGCAGATAAAAAAGGATGCGATCGTCTTCGAGAGGCAGGATTCGTAAATGTCCTGCACGCTTCGTTATGGTCGTACGATCCTGCGATGCATAAGATAATTCCCGGAATCGAACGCGATATTGACATACTCATGATAGGAAATTTCAATCACGAAATCCAGCGTGAACGGGCACGCTGGATTTCGAGAGTGCTGCAGTTATCAAATCGATACAATGTTTGCATTACCGCAGGTTTCTTCGGTGAAGAGTACACCAAAATGATGAATCGCGCAAAGATCGTTTTTAATCGAAGCATTCGAGGCGAAATGAATATGCGTGCCTATGAATCAGCTGCCTGTGGTGCACTGCTCTTCTATGAGCGTGAAAACAGCGAGGTTGGTGATTTTTTTATCGATGGAAAAGACTGTGTTCTGTATGGCGAAGACAATCTGGAGGAGCTGCTGGAATACTACCTCAGCCACCCTGAAGAAGCAGAAAAGATTGCACTATCGGGTCATACTGCAGTTACCCCGTTTACTATGCCTCATCATACCAATTATATCTATAACCTGCTTGAATCGGAACTAAACAAAGGCGAATACAACCCTTCAAGCCGACCGATTCTCCAGTTGTCTCCCGCTGACCGAGAGTATAACAGACTCTGTCACCAACTCTTGATGCCTGTCCACCATCCGTATAAAATAGCGGAGCAGCTCGCTCTCCTGGAGGGCAGAACTTCGGATGCAGCATCCTTATATAATGCGCGAGGGTGTGCGCTCTCGGGACTGGCAAACCAGGATATCGAAGAGCAATTTCGTCAGATATTTATTGAGCAGGCGGCCGCATGTTTTCAGAACTGTATTGTGCTTCAGCCAGACTCCGTGGTCGCCTGGTTTAATCTGTCACAGCTGGCAATAAAGACAAACCTTCCAAACGCGCAATATGCTCTCGAAAAGACTTGTCTCCTGCTCAATCAACCTCAGGTTAATCCTCATCAGCTCATCGGGCCTTACTTTCCGGGAATGTGGGATGCACTCCGCATGGAATTGGAGCGTGTTTTCGGTTCTTATATACCAGAATCTGTGGAGTGGTGTGGAGAGATGAAAACACTGCTGTTATGGCTCGTGAATGAACAGCTTTCCGATAATTTTGCGGTGCGCGAGGAGTGGGAAACAGCTTACGACTACGCGCAGAAAGCCGTTGAGTTGAGGCCGGAAGTGTTCTCCACAAGATTAAAGCTGGGACGAGCATTGAAAAATTTGGGCTATTTAGAGAAAGCAGCGGATGAGTTTAGATTATCGCTTAAGGATCTACCATTAAATCCTGAAGTGTGGCAGGAGCTTGCAGAAACTCTGCTTGCTCAAAATCTTTACAGCGAATGTCACACCCTGTTGAGTGAGTGCCGTACAGCGTTGATTGGATGCCCCGTTTATAACTGGTGGCAGAGCGAACTGGAACGACTGGAAGCTGATTTAGCCTCGTGCAGATCAGCACAACCTAAACAACTCACGCTGATAGCTTTTCCTGAGTGGGAAACCCCTGCTGATTGGCAGGAGATGATCAAAATTTATGTAAACAGCTTTCATCCTGCCGATCCAATCATGCTGGTTCTTACCGCTCCGGAAAATTCCACCCGAACTGTAGTGGAACAGCTCACTGCTTTTATTACTCAGGAACTTCATAATGAAATGTCAGAAATCCCAAATATTACCCTCACCAATCAGCCGTACACGGAAGCAGAGTGTGTGAATCTGCTTTATGATTCAGATATCGCAGTACACCTTCCATCTGGGAAGGTAAAATTTCCTCATCATTTGCCTGTCCTAACCGTAGATATGCTTCCTCATGCTTTCTCCATATTTCTGAAAAAATCTGCATAACTTGACAAATTGTTTCGATAATGGTAAAATTGATTTTATAAATATCAATTCAAATCAAGGAAATTGCCATGATCGAATCAAATTATGAGGTGCTGTTGGCGTTTTTTAAAGTCATGAGTGATGCGAACAGGCTAAAGATTGTAGGATTGCTCCTGAATAGTCCGATGTCGGTGGATCAGATTGCTTCCTCATTGAATGTCAGCGCCGGCACGGCCTCGCATCATCTGAAAAAACTTTCCGAAGTCGGGCTGGTTTCTGCAATCGCAGAACAGTATTACCACATCTATCATTTGAATCCCGATAGGCTCAAACACCTTGCAAATACCCTTCTTGATGGCAATATACAGCAAAAAACAGATTCTGAAATAGGAATTACAGACTATGATTCTGCGATTTTGAAAACATTTTTCGTCGATGGAAAACTAACTAAAATTCCAGTCCAGCATAAGAAGCGCCTGGTAATATTAAAGAAACTGATCGAGGATTTCGAATGGGACCGGAATTATTCAGAAAAAGAGTTGAATCAGGTGCTGCTGGAATATCACTGGGATTCAGCGACGCTTCGAAGAGAATTTATAGCCTGGAAAATGATGCAGAGATCTGATGGAATTTACAGGCGCGTGGAATCGGAACATGGAGCCAGAACCGGCAGCGTCTCCGTCTAATGAGCGTTTTTTGTAAAATAGCGTAATTTGGCTTGAAATAAATTCCGTCAAGCAGTAGAAAGACAAAATAATGCACCCCTTTCCATATCAGAAAGGGGTGCTGAAATGCAAATCAGCTACTATCTAATTAGAATGTGATGGCTTGACCGGTACGTGATGATTCGTAGATCGCTTCCAATATTTCGGATACTACGAGAGCCTGTTCGGGAAGCACGACTGGAGGAGTGTCGTTGATGACTGCTTCGATCCACAGTCTGGCTTCTCTGTCCGCGTCGGATTCCGTTTTACCCTCGTAAAATGCTGCGCCGCCAGCCTGCAGATCAACTTTGGTTTCATATAGCCGTCCAAAATCTTCTCCATTCAGCCTTAGGCCGTTGATCATATCGGCCCCGCCAAGAGTTCCGCAGAGCGTGCTTTTTGCTTCGTCTACTTGAAGAGTATTGAGTGCCCAGCTCGATTCAAGCACAATACTGGCGCCATTCTGCATGGTGACGAATCCAAAAGCGGAATCTTCTACAGTGAATTTCTTAGGATCCCAGGGTCCCCAGGCATTCGCTGCGTTCTCTTTCTGAGATAGTTTATGGTAGGTGGTTCCAACTACGAGTTTAGGCTTGTAGTTATCCATCAGCCAGAGTGTCAGGTCGAGCGCATGTGTACCGATATCAATCAGAGGTCCGCCGCCTTGTTTCTCTTCATCTAGAAATACTCCCCATGTAGGCACAGCTCGCCGTCGAATGGCATGTGCTTTGGCGTAGTAGATCTCCCCTAAATCACCCCGGCGAACTGCTGAATAGAGATACTGGCTGTCGTTTCGATGGCGACTCTGATAACCGATTGTCAGTTTCTTTCCAGATTTTTTTGCCGCGGCCAGCATAAGTCTGGCATCCGATGCCGTCTTGGCCATTGGCTTTTCGCACATTACATGCTTGCCGGCTTCCAGCGCTGCGATGGTTATCTCCGCGTGAGATATATTGGGGGTGCAGACATGAATAACATCAATAGAAGGATCAGCCAGAAGTTTTTTGTATTCTGAATAAACTTTAGCTTCTTTAGCGCCATACTCTTTAGCGGCGAGGTGTGCCCTGTCTTCCACGATATCGCAAAATGCTGCAAGTTCGACATTGCTCAGGCGCGTCAGGCTTGGCATGTGCTTGCCGTTCGCGATTCCACCACATCCTATTATTCCAATTCTAACACTAGCTGCCATCTAAAATCATTCTCCTTTGGGGATTAACTCCTGCTCAATCAATAAAAACTTTTATGGTAAATCGCATCTATAATTTTGATATTTGAACTTAATTGACGCCTACTATCATACCTCACAAAAGAGTAAATTTGAGCTTATTGATACATTCTGGATGCAGATAGTTCCACTAAAAAGTATTCCATAGTGCAGGATCACTCTGGAACACACTCTATCTGCATGTCGTCTGTAGAGATGTAACAGATAGGCTGCAGGTATAAACATACCGCGCTCGAACGATCCCTGATGATCAATAATGCATGAGATATCTGTTCAAAGGAGAAGTAGATGGCTACCACAATACAAACAACAAAAAACACACTGTATGCAACTTTCAATGATTCAGCGCTCGCTGAAAAAGCTATCGGCGCATTGCTTGATTTCGGTGCAAGATCCGAAGACATTAGCCTGGTTTCGAAGGATGATAATTTAGTTGATAGATACCATCAGTATTCTGGAAATGCGGTAACAAATAGTGATTTTAGCACCGGTGCTGTGCCTCCTGCCTATCCTGCAGGAGAGCGTGACCGTATCTATGCTATGGATAACAGGAATTTAGACTACAGTCTTCCGAATTCAAACACAGCTTCAATGCCTGCAAACACAGTGATTGCTAACGACGCTGTAATCGATACTGACAATAAGATATATACGGATGAGCATCTAGACACCCGTACAGATGCAGAGCGAACAGAGAAGGCAGCAAAAAGCGGTATCACTACTACCACGCCTGCGGATGCGGCATCCGGCGCTGCAAAAGGAGCTGGCATTGGACTTGGACTGGGTATCGCGGCGGCCGCAGCGGCGATGTTCGTTCCTGGACTCGGGTTTGTGGTTGGAGGGGGCGCATTAGCAGCGGCAATTGCTGCAGCTGCAGGAACCACCGCGGCAGGAGCAGTAGCTGGCGGCGTCACTGGTTACCTTAAAGATCAGGGAATTCCAGATGCGCCAGCGATGCGTTACAATGATGTCTGGGAAAAGGGTGGGAGTATAGTTACTGTACATCTGCCTTCGAATAATCTGGACGAAGTGACCGCTCACAATATCCTCGCGAAATATCAGGCAACCAGCATCGATAATTATGATGCGATGGGTGCAAAAGCAATCTAAGACTTCTCTGCAGATTTGAATAATAGCAATCTGTAAAGAAGTGTGAGGACACTTTAGATCGGCCTTTTTACTTGAGTATTAAGGCCGATCTTTTTATGTGGATAGGGTATGGACGATGGTGGAAATGCGCGAAGCTGTACTGCTCGTTAATGTGAAAGCTCGAAGAGGAAAAGATTGGTTCAACTCTGCGGCAGAGATCTTATCAAAAAATGGTGTAAATCTAAAAACTGCTGTTTGTTGTAAAAAGAAAGACCAGTTACTGAACGAGGTTGAAAAGGCAATCCGCGATAAAGTGCCATTAATAATAATCGGCGGAGGAGATGGTACCCTTGGCAGTGTGGTCGATTATTTTGTCGGTTCTGAAAGTACTCTAGGTGTACTTCCTTTTGGTACGGGTAACTCATTTGCAAGAGATCTCGGCATCACCGCTAACGTCGAAGCCGCCTGCAATGTAATTCTAAACGGAAAAGAGAAACGTGTCGACGTCGGTAAGGCAGGCGACAACTATTTTCTCAATGTGGTTACGATTGGGCTTTCCACTCAAATTGCGCTGCAGATGAATCACGATGTGAAGCAGGTTTGGGGCAGGTTGGCATACCTGTTCGCTCTGGTCAAAGCACTGTCTATGGTTAAATCATTTAAAGTGCATCTCTGCATGCCCGAAGGTGAGCATACGTTCAAAACACTCCAGGTGGTGATCGGCAATGGGAGATATCATGCAGGGCCGTTTCCCCTAGCCCCTGACGCATCTATCACGGATGGAAAATTGATTCTGTACGCTCTGGAAGGCTCATCTAAGTGGGATTTAATCAAGTATGCCATGAAACTGCCGGGCGGACATCATGTAGATCTGGATAATGTACCGGTTTTCTGGACAACGGAAGGTTCTCTTTCCACATCGCATCCCATGCGAGTCACCATCGACGGAGAGAGCAACCATTACACACCATTAAAATTTAATATCGAAAAAGCAGCTTTGAAAGTAATGGTTCCACAGGAATTTGAATAGGCAGAGGGTTCGACCCAGTCATATTCAATCATTGCATTGCTGCGTAGTTATGAAATGCGGCGAAGCTGGAGATAGTAGTATATGGCGCCCGTGGCTAAATAGAGACCGAGCCACATAAAAGTTATAGGCGGAAGAGATAATATCAGCACTATACAAAAGCCAATACTTATAATAGGAAACACAGGGCCCAGCGGGGATCGGAATGGGCGCTTGATATTGGGCTGAGTTTTACGAAGTATAAGTATAGCGACAGATACGAAAATATATCCGCCAAGCGTTGACATGACCACTAAATTCGTAAGAATATCCAGCGGAATGAGCCCTGAAAAAAACATCGTTATAGCGCCGATTATCATGCTCGAACGCCAGTTGGTGTTGAATCGCGGATGGAAAGAGGTGAATATTCTGGGCGATAGCATGTTATCTCGACCCATCGCGAGAAGTATCCGCGGCAGGCTTAAAAGGATGATCAAAAGTACTGAAGTAATACCTGTGAATGCTCCAATGGATACTAGAATCTGTGCCCATGGCAGTCCGACCTGCCGAAATGCCTCAGAAACTGGAGCATTCATATCGATCTCATTGTATCGCACCATCCCCGTCAGAACCACACATACTGCAATATAGAGCAGAGTAGCCAATGTCACCGCTGAGATTATCCCTATTGGGAGATCGCGCTGAGGATTACGGCACTCTTCCGTATAATTCGTTATGGAATCGAAGCCCATGTAAGCGTAGAAAACTAGGGCTGCCCCGGCAAGTATCCCAACTGCCTGCCCATGTTCTCCCGCTCTGCCCAAAATTTGATGTCCAAGCAGAGAAAGCCCGCTGTAACCGTAGGGCGCAAATGGATGCCAGTTTGAAGGATGGATGTAGAAAGCGCCTGCAATGATCACAAAAAAGATAATACCCAGTTTTAAGATCAACATCAGGCTGTTCAGGCGAAGACTAAATCGCATGCCGCGTACTATTACAACGGTGAGGGCAGCAGTGATCAAGATAGCCGGCAGGTCGATGGATACCGCACTGAAGTGAGCTCCTCCAGAGCCGTTGCTTGTGAAGGGCCCCATTGCCAACGGTCTTGGAAGTGATATGCCGACCCCAGATAGAAAGTTTTGGAAATAGTGCGACCATCCCTGTGCGACCGAGGACGCAGCCAGCAGATATTGCAGGATAAGATTCCATCCGACCAGCCAGGCAGCAGCACGTCCGAAAGTTACTTTTGCATAGGTGTAGGCTGAACCTGCCACAGGTGCAAGGGCAGCAAACTCAGCATAGCATAGAGCAGAAGAGATACATGCTAGAGCAGCAACGAGGAACGATAGAATAACGGCAGGCCCGGCAAGCGCGTGTGCTGCCAGGCCTGTCATAATGAATATTCCTGTACCAATAATACCGCTGATTCCGATGCTCGTTAAAGAAAGCGGTCCAAGCTCCTTTGAAAGCTGCCCCGAATCTTCCTCTTTATTTAGGAGATCATCAACTGATTGTAATGGTGTCGGAGTTGTAGTCATTGTTTAGCAGATGCATTACTTATTGGTTGCAGCCGGAGTATCTTTCATCTGCTGCCCATAGGCTTTGAATAGATCCTTGCGAAATGTTGCCGCGGTCGATTTCATCTGCACAGGCGGGCCGACATAGTCGCTGCTTTTGGTAAATGCATGCCATCCCACCAGCGCCAGAACTAAGATGCCGACTGCAATCGTAACGGGCATCGCCCAGTCAGGAAGTGGTTTTCTGGTATTCATCGAACTGCACTCCATCTACCTGTCATGCGGAATACCAGTTGCGCCTTGCAAACCCCAGCTCCCATCTGCATTTTGAATCGGTATGCCTCGGAGTTCCGAGTAGTTGTGATAAGGACCGGCAGAGTCGACCAGGAAGTAGTTTATGGCCTGACCATCGACCGCATAGCCGCTGCCCTGTTTGCCGTCCTTACCCAGAAAAGGTCTGGCGCGCAGATTTTTTGCATGTGTGTCGACATAGGATACATTCAGTGTGGCAGTGTGCCTTGGCTGAATTGGTTCGTCCATCGTGCTAAACCCGAAATCGGCATTTGGAGATGCGCCAGCTGAATCGTAAAATACTGCTGTTTCGCTTGCAAATGGGATGGAGGCTAGATTGGTAACTGGCCTGCCGACATTTTGGGGAAAGAAATTACTGTCGTCACCCCAATTCACCAGTGTAAAATTAGGAAAATAACTGATCAAAGAGAGAGAAGGGCTGGAAGAACATGCCGGCATTCCCATCAAGCCCGGCAGTGTTTTGGGAAGATCCAACGCGGTGGAGTTTGACGGGCATTTGTAGATCGCCGAACTCTTCTCGTAGGGTAGTATTTCTGCCCAGCAGGTGATGAGGCAGGGACTGCCATTTTCAAAACTCATATACAACGTGGTTGGAAAAGTTTCGTCATAATCCTGAACATACATCATGGCTGCAAGGCCAATCTGTTTGACATTCGAAATACAGGAGATGGCTCTCGCCTTCTCGCGGGCCTGTGCAAAAACAGGAAAAAGAATAGCAGCTAAAATAGCTATGATAGCGATTACTACGAGCAGCTCAATGAGCGTAAAACCGCGTCGAGATCGATTCATCCTTACCTTCCTTTCAATTTGAAAATATGAATCAGTTTGAAAATATAAATAGGTAACATCTAGCTGAGAAAATGATATTTTAGCCGAGGCTCAAAATCATTACTGATCTAGTTTAAACCTTGTTCATAAGCATTGTAACATAAGCGAGCTTATAAATCAAGTGATGAATTGTATAGTCTGAGCAGATAGTAAATCAGGATGGAATGAGAGGGTGTAATCAGAACAATGCTACAAATTACGGTTTTTTGCACCGGAGTTGGCATCTATCATTGCGGCAATGTAGATAACTCCCATAAATACCGCTGAAACAAGGAAACTCATATTCAGTCCCTGCTTTACATGTTCGCTTTTCAGTCCGTAGGGAGACCATCCAACAATGAAAACACTTATTAAAAATGCCGCAATAAAGAATATTCCTTTGGTGGTATCTCCATTGTGCAGCTGCCCTGCACCTGGGAAAAGTGCGGAAAGCAGAACGGCAGCGAATCCGTTGCGTGGTATGGAATTTTCATCCGGAGCCGACCAGTTCTGCTGGCGTACCAGGAGATCGCCGTATTTCTTTTCTGCCGAGTATCGCTTCGGATCAGCCAGCAGCGCTCGCTTGTAGACAGCCAGGGCCTCATCTATTCGAGCCAACCCCTGCAGCAGGTCTCCAAGATATTCGAGGGCGGCAGCATCTTTGGGGATAAGATCGAGCGCTTCTCTGCACTTAGCTTCGGCTTCCTGATAGTGCTCCCGCTTTCGCAGCATCTGAGCCTCCCGCAGCAGGACTTCACCTCGCCTGATCTCCTCTCCTGTCGATTCACGAAATTCAGGAAGCTCCAATACGACATCATCAATTTTTTTAACAGCGGCAGCAGAATTTTGCTGCATTAACTGTGCAGCGAAACTATGAAGATCATCCACGGTAGGGCGGGATGGTTTGGAAGGTTTGCTGCTGGGGAAATTAACTGCGGAATTCGGTTTTGCTTGAAATGCAGTCGTTTTTTGTAGTTCTGCCGCCGAATCCCCATTTGTGTTTAGAATGCCATGTATTTCAACTTTGATTAAACCCAAGCGCGTAACAAATGAGTAGA
>JBBRDM010000062.1:0-26153 GCA_038203935.1 Chthonomonadales bacterium | reverse complement strand
CATTAATGTACTCCAGGGCTTCCGCCAGGAAGAATTCAGCCAGAGTATCATAGAAAACGATCTTGAATCCAGGTCTTGCCAGTGCGACGATATCCTGCTCGCTGAGTTTGGCTGCCGCGCTGAGAAGTTCGGGTTCTAATGTGGTATAGTCCCACCAGTCAGGCGCAATTTTACTGATCGGTCGTGACAAATCTATCTCTCCTTAAAACCGAGTCCTCTATGAACATCAAAAAAACAACATCTTGATCTGATAGGAAAAAAATACTAGCCGCAAAAAAGCACAAGAGGCGCAAATGATTTCCTTTATATGCTAGTTCACTTCTATATTCCTGAGTCAGGAGTATAGAACTTATTTTTTATGTATTTTGCGCACTTTTGCGGCTGAATAAATGCACGCAAAATGACTTCACCGTGTTGTAATCGGCTGAAGCAGGCCATTAAGAATATCATCCGTCGGATGTGGGTGGCCGCGGTGCAAAGTGAACCCTTCCCCATATGCCGCTCCAATCAGCTTGCCGCGCTGTGCTCCCCAGTTTCTCATCTGATCCATATAGTCATCGATCCCGTGCTGCTTGAGAAGCCAGGCTCTCTGGCTGTCGTGGCAGGCGAGCGCGGCTGCCTTCTGTTCGATCGTCCTGGAAATATCTACAACCCCGTCCAGCCGGGATTGCTCACCGAAAAGATCGTGCCCGCTGATAGGGTCGGAATAGAACAGATGGGGAAGGCCGGAGGTGGCCGCTGCGCTGCCGTCCGTTTCATAGTTCTTACAGGAAGCATTGAAGCAGGCATCGCGAACCAATTTCGATGTGATTTCATGGTCGAACATATAATCTACAGGCGGTGTGGTGAATACGATGTCTGGATTTACTCTGCGAAACAGGGCGGCAACGCGGCGGCGAGCGTCATTATCGAAAACTATTTCTAAATCCTGAAATTCAAGGCATTCATAAGATACAGCGCCTATCATTTCAGAACCTTTTTTGGCCTCAGCTCTGCGAATATTTGCAATATCGATTCTGCTTAATGTGGCGGACCCTTTATCACCAGCGGTCATAGTAGCGGTATGGATCTCAAATCCGCGCTCTTTAAGTAGAATAAGTGTTCCTGCGCAGAGTATTTCGATATCATCAGGATGAGGCATGATCGCCAGCACGCGGCGGTTATTCTCGTTCAATTCTCACTCCATAGGGCAGCCGTGGGGAATTCATTAGACGCTGGCGATTCTGTATTTCTGCTGTTACGATTCGATATATTTCTGCCATTTTCCTTCCAAAGTTTCATAGGTGTCCTTAGTTCATGCACGTAGGTATCGTCACAGATTCGGCGGGCGAGCTCATCAGCAGGAATTAAGGCGGTGGATGAAGAATCGAGAAGCATATTCAATCATTCAGGAGCTGCATATGTCTTCAGATACCGCGAAAACAGTGGTTCTATTTTCCATTGATGGCATGAGGCCAGATGGTATCACAGCGGCAGACACACCTACTTTTGACCGGCTGATGAAACTAGGTTCATGGACGCTTAACGCACAGACGGTGATGCCCTCTGTCACTCTGCCCTGCCATACTTCCATGCTCCGCGGCGTCGATGTTCCCAGGCACGGAATCACCTCGAACACCTTTCAGCCGCTCGCCCGGCCTGTTCCCAGCGCTATCGACGTCATTCATGCTGCAGGGAAGCGGACAGGATTCTTCTATAATTGGGGCGAGCTGCGCGATCTCAGCGAACCTGGCAGTCTGGATATCGGTTATTTTGTTCAGGATGCCACCAGCCCGGGGGATTGGAAAGTTGCCCGAGCTGCAGAGGTTCATATCCAGGAACAGCCATTCGATTTTATGTTCGTCTACCTGGGAGCGACGGATGAAGTCGGGCATCTGCACGGCTGGATGTCAGCGCAATACCTTGAAGCCATCTCCATCGCCGATAGATGTGTTGATCATGTTTTGAAAGCAATCAAAGCCTCCGGCAGAGAGCCCGTCTCACTGGTTCAGAGTGATCATGGCGGGCATGGACGATCACATGGCACCGAAATGTGGGAAGATATGACTATCCCCTGGATACTTACCGGAGTTGGAATTCTAGAGAATCACGAACTCCAGACTGCAGTACGCATTTTCGACACCTGCCCAACTCTGGCTGCTCTCCTTGGCGTGCCCGCCGCGAAGCAGTGGGACGGTAAACCGATCACAGAAGCGTTCGTCTGAGGTCGAAAAATATGCTGCAAAATCTATCTGCCTATGTTAAATCTGCCTGGCAGTTCGAACTGCGTGATACGGTCATTTCGCCTCCTGCTAATGGCGAAATTCTCGTGGAAGTCGCTGCCTGTGGAGTTTGTGGAACCGACCTGCATATTTCCGACAGAACCGCGAAAGACTGGCAGCCATTCGGCCATGAGGTCTCAGGGATAGTCAGAAAGGTTGGAGAGAATGTAATTCGGTTCAAAGAAGGAGATCGAGTTGCGCTGGATAGCTCCGCACCCTGCGGGAAATGCGCGCACTGTCTTCCTAAACCATACGGACGAAGCCGGCCCGATCTGTGTTTGAATTCTATGAGTTTTGGTAAAAATGGTTCCAAAGGATTTGGTCAATTTGTGGTCGGTCCGCAGGAATGCGCGGTTCCTGTTCCGGCAGGGATGAGCTTAGAAACTGCCTGCCTTACCGAACCGATCGGGGTTTCCCTCGACCTGGTAGAAACCGCTGAAATTCGTCCGGGAGATAGAGTGCTGATTATTGGACCTGGGCCTCTCGGATTAGGTGCGGCAGCGATTGCAAAACGCTATGGGGCGGCCTGGGTTGGGATTGCTGGGCGCTCAAGTTCCATTGCTAGAATGCAGGCCGGATTAGCGCTCGGCGCTGACGCACTGTTTGAAATTGATAAAACTCCTCTTAAAGAGATAGATTTTGGAGATTTAAGGCCAGATAAAATCCTGGTAACAGCTCCGCCTGCAGTGCTTGTGGAGGCGATACATATCGTGGCGCGAGGCGGTGTTATTGCCTACATCGGGATTGCATTCGGACCCGAATCACGGATTGAGATTGATGCGGACGATTTTCATTTCAGGAAGTTATCTCTGCGTGGATCTCATGCCTCACCAGCAACCCATGCTCAGGAGAGTATCGATTTACTGAGGGAGATGCCCATACTTGCGCAGCAGATTATCTCGCACCGGTTCGATCTGAAGGACATCGCTGAATCGATGCTGCAAGCCCGGGATGACAGGCAGACCGTTAAGAAAATGGTGATGGTGAACTCTATTGGATAATGGGCGAAGGCATGCAATACAGAAAACTTGGCAAAACAGGTGAGAACGTATCTATTATTGGTTTTGGGGCGTCACCACTCGGCGGGGTATTCGGAGAGATCGATGAAGCCGATGGAATCCAAGCAGTCCACAAAGCTGTGGATGCCGGTATAAACCTTTTCGACACCGCTCCATTCTACGGCATCACTAAATCAGAAACAGTTCTGGGTAAGGCACTGCAAGGAATTCCGCGTGACAGCTATTTGCTGGGTTCCAAAATTGGCAGGTATGGATTGAAGGAATTTGATTACAGTGCAGCAAGGACTATAAAAAGTATAGAAGATAGTTTGAAGCGGCTGCATGTTGATACCTTGGATTTTGTATACTGCCACGATATAGAGAATGCCTCCATCGACCAGATCGTTAACGAAACGATTCCAACACTGAGAGAACTTCGTGAGGCAGGGAAGCTCCGTTTCATTGGAGTGAGCGGATACCCACTAAGGATTTTTCGCGAGGTGCTTGATAGAACCGAGATTGATACAATTATCACCTACTGCCGCTACACTTTGTTAGATACGACTCTGCTGGAACTTCTTCCTTATCTTATAGCAAAGGGAATAGGCATTATCAACGCTTCTCCGTTCTCGATGGGACTATTAACAGCCTCTCCTCCTGCCTGGCATCCTGCGCCACGAGCAGTAAAAGATGCCTGCAAATCGGCATCAAATTTAGCGGGAGATAGGCTTCCTGCGATGGCACTAAATTTTGCCGTGAACAATATTAATATTGCCAGTACGCTCGTTGGAATGTCCTCGACCGATCAATTGGAGAAAAATCTAACATGGCTGAAGGACGCAGAAGCGCTCGACATTCTTGAACCATTTCATAACGTGGGGTGGTGAATAGACTTGTGGGGTACAATTGTGCTTACCCCGGTAAATTTACCTGCGTCTCCGCGTGCACTGATATAAAAATCCATTTTTGAGGGAATCAAATGATTCTGGCCAGTATGAAGCTGATTACTGCACTCTCCATTTTTGCGGTATTAATGATAATTTCTCGAACAGAAGCACAAAATAGAGCGAACATTCCTGAACCTGAAACTCCAAAAATATGGAGTGAGCGGTGGCCGCAAAAATTGGCGCTCGTTAAAAAGGGTAATATCGATCTGATTTTTGTGGGAGATTCTATCTCTGAGGGATGGGACTATCCAGAAAATCACGATGTCTGGAGCGCTTATTACGGATCACGGAACGGTGCCAGTCTGGGATTCAGCGGGGCACGCACGGAAAACATCCTCTGGATGCTGGAAAATGGGCTGGTAGAGGGCCTCTCTCCAAAAGTAGCAGTGGTTCTGATAGGAACGAATAATACAGACTGGCTGCATTTTTCCCACGCAGACAGCGCTGAAGATATCGCCGAGGGCATTAAGAAAATCGTCTCCACCCTCCGATCGAAGCTGCCCAAAACAAAAATCATTCTGCTCAAAATTTTCCCGCGTAACAATATTCCCCGCACGGGAGAGACAGCAGAAAAAGCAGCGGATCTTTCTCAGGATATTGCGGATGGCAAATGGGTGACATGGCTGGATATCAATAAGATATATCTCAGGCCCGACGGCACGATAGATCCAGCAATTATGCCCGATCTGCTCCATCCGAATCCGGTCGGAGATCTATACTGGGCAGAAGCGATGGAGCCGCTGCTTGAAAAACTCATGGGAAAGCCGGCAAATACAGCTATCGATCCGCAGCCAGGTATCGAAAAAGATTTTTATGATTGGATGCCCCGGCATGAGGCTGTAAAATCTGCCGTGAAACAGCAGCGCCCTGAATTAGTGTTTATTGGTGATTCCATCGTGCATATGTTTGGTGGAAATCCTCAGTCGAATATCACCCACGGTGAATCAGTATGGAATCAGTACTACGGTAAACGCAATGCGGTCAACCTTGGTTTTGGGTGGGACCGCACCCAGCAGGTGCTCTGGAGACTGGAGAATGGGGAACTTGACGGATATCAGCCCAAAGCGGCAGTGCTTCTGATAGGTACCAACAATTTAACTCCAAATGCAGTGCGTGGCAATACGAACCAGGAGATAGTGGATGGAATAAAAAAGATCTGCGAAACAATCCGAAAAAAATCACCTGGTACCTCTATTATATTGACTGGCTTGCTGCCGCGAGGTGAGAATCCAGGCGATCTATACCGAATTCGGGTCAGCCAGATAAACAGGCAGCTGGCGAAGATGAACGGACATAACGGGATTTCTTTTGTAGACATAGGGCCGAAACTGCTGGATGCCAGTGGGCATTTTCTTCCAGGCACCTCCTATGACCATATTCATCTCGATGAAAAAGGGTTTGCTGTGTGGGCAGCAGCGATTGAGCCTCTAATTGGCAAAGCACTGAATGATGATCGGGTATCAGGTCGATGAGAATCTGGCTCGTCTCTGCGGCGATTTGTATGATCGGTCTATTTGCAGCCACCGGTTATTGTGCCGAACCCCATTCTGTAAATGATTTTTATCTGCACGACGGCGATACGGTGGTGTTCTATGGCGACTCGATCACGGCGCAGCAGATGTATGCGAGGAACATTGAAAACTATGTTGTGCTGAGGTTTCCGAAATGGCACATTAAATTTATCAATTCTGGATGGAGCGGAGATACAGCAACCGGCGGCGGCGGTGGTAAAGTCGATGTGCGGATAGATCGTGATGTGGTGCCCTATAAGCCTACCGTGTTGACCATTTTTCTTGGAATGAACGACGGGTACTATGTTGCGTACGATGAACCGATTGCAAAGCTCTATATCAAAAGTATCGCACATATCATTGATACAGTCCAAAAAAAACTGCCCGGAATCCGAATCACTCTGCTTACTCCCTCTCTCTTCGACTACGACGCTCTGCCTGATCCGCCAAAGTCCGGAATTTTTCCAGGGTATAACCAGACCTTAATCAAGTTTGCAGCGCTTATCCACAAGCTTGGCAGTGAGAGACATATCCCTGTGGTGGAGCTGAACAGGCCATTAAGCGAGGCACTCGCTCAGGGCCGGGCCGAGGATAAGAAATTTGCCTTGTCAAAAGATGGAATACATCCTGATGACATGGGACATTTGATTATCTCATCGGCAGTTTTACAAACTTGGAAAGCTCCAAAATTTAATTCGGAAATTATGCTGCTGCCCGGGAAAACTCTTGTGTATAAAGATCCAATTCAATGGCCTGGACCGTTGGAATCTCGAAATCATTTCGAGTTATCACCCCTGCTTCGCTCCTTCGATCTACTTCATATTCGAACAAAAGCATTGGAATCTGGTACCTACCATTTAATGATTGACCATAAGAGAATAGGTGCCTTCACTGCGGATCAGCTGAACAGCGGTGTTTTACTTACGGAAAAGACAGCGCCGATGCTGTATAAGGCTCCTCGCAGCGCCGCGGAGATTGTGCAAAATCGTATTGATAAATGGGCTTATCTCTGGCAGGGATCGGATCTTGCAGTGGCTCGATATGATGATAAACCAAGCGCTGCGGAGATTGGTGTCCTGCTGTCTGCCCAAAAATGGCTGGATGCCTGGCGAACGCGAGCACACACTGCGGCTCAGCCAAAAACGCATATATTCCTGCTTGAGAAAACTCATGAGCTAAAATGACAGTTTAATACTATTGCTATTGCCATAATCTAAAGCTCCTATGTGAATCAGGCAATACTGGATTATGAAGGAGTTAGTTTATGAGTGACGACCGAAGAGTTATTGTGATTGGCAGCGGGCCTGCAGGAGCAATGGCCGCGCACCAACTGATACGGAACGGAATTCCAGTGACTATGCTGGAATCGAGTGCACATTTTGTAAACGGAATCCTCATCAGGATCATGGGAAAAAATCTCTATCGAAGAGTTCCTGAGTTCGAAGATGGAAAAAAATACGTCGCATCCGGAGATCCCAATACGGATTGGTATAGCAGCCTGCTGCCGGGTGGCCTCAGTAATCAATGGACGGGGGCTGTTCCTCGTTTTGCGCCCGAAGATTTTCATGAGGGCGAGCGTCTGCACGAAAAATACAGATGGCCAGTAAGTTATGAGGAATTGATTCCATATTACGAGCATGCCGAAAAACTGCTCGATATCACCGCTGATTCAGTTGATAAACCCAATCTTCCAGCCGGCTACGCCGCCTACCAGCATAAGCTCCCTTCGGATTGGCAGGTAGTTGCGAAACATGCAGCGCGTCATGGCCAGACATTGACCACCATGCCGCTGGCAGACGGTCCACCCTGGATGTTCGTTCGACGCGGAACCGCCTTCAATAGTTATACAAACATCGTAAGTGGACTTTTAAAATCACCGCACTTCAGTTTTCAATTCGGCGCGCACGCACTTCGGCTTGAAATGTCTGGAGCTAATCAGCGTGTTGAATCGGTGATCTATCATGATCGGGCAGATGGGGCCGAACATCGCCTGAAAGCTGCAGCCGTAGTGGTGGCGTGCGGTGCATTGAATTCAACCAAACTGCTGTTCAACTCTGCAAATAATGCATTTCCCGATGGTCTGGGAAATTCAAACGGGCTTTTAGGTAAGTATCTGCATGATCATCCCCGAGAGTGGTGGGTGATGGATGTGGAAAAACCAATCTCTTTGCTTGCTCCTTCCGCCTATCTCACGCGTATACCTCACGAAGAATCGGCTCCATTAATGGGATCTTCCTGGACTATTGGAGTAGTTACCACCCTGGACAAGATTAAAAGCCGTTTCGCCATGAAGGGGAACTCTATAGGTGTTCAGGTGTTTGGAACGATGGTTCCAACCGATAATCATTGTGTCAAGTTAGCGCCTGAGAAAAAAGATAAGTTTGGCCAGCCTATTCTGGATATCTGCATACGATACAATGAGCAGGAAATTGAGAATATGGTTCAATCCCGAGAACGACTCGTTTCGATCATGAATGAAGCAGGATACAAAGCAACCATACGGGAAGTTGTGCCGCAGCTTCGCCCCGGCTCTTCTGTGCATTATGGAGGGAGCGTTCGTATGCACGCTTCCCGGGAATACGGAGTTGTGGATGCGTGGAATCGACTTTACGATGTACCAAATGTTATCGTTTGCGACTCGAGCTGCTTTACAACTGCTGGAGAGAAAAATCCAGTAGTGACGTCCATGGCAATCGCAGCTCGGGCTGCGGATAAATTAAGTGATGCATTGAAAAAGGGGTAGTTTTTTGAGATTGAAGTCTTTCGGAAATACCGGGCTAAAAGTATCCGGAATTGGATTTGGATGCTCACGCATCGGCGGACTCACAGCGAACAATAACGCAGGCAGCGATGTGGTAAAAGTACTGCATAGAGCGCTTGATGAAGGCATCACTTTTTACGACACGGCAGATATGTACTCTCAAGGGGAGAGTGAATCGCTTTTAGGAAAGGCTTTCAGCAGCCGTCGGGATAAAGTGATTCTAGCCACCAAAGGAGGTTACTGCCTCCCTTCTCAACGCAAACTACTGGCTAAAATAAAGCCATTGGTACGCCCAATTATCAATTTACTGGGCATTAAGCGGTCTCATATACCTTCAGGCGTTTCTGGAGAATTATCCCAGGATTTTTCCGAAACCTACTTAATGAGTGCTCTTGAAGGCAGTCTGCGCCGACTTAAAACCGACTGTATCGATCTCTATCAGCTGCATAGCCCGCCCGCACATGTTATCGAAAGTGGGGTGTTCATCGAGACACTTGAAAAGATGAAGCAGCAGGGCAAGGTTAGATTCTATGGGATAGCGGCGGACTGTGTCGAAGACGCGGAACTCAGTTTAAAATATCCCGGCATCTCTTCCGTGCAGATGCCTTTCGGGCTGCTGGACAAAGAAGCGCTCAGCACATTTTTTAAAGCTGCCGGAGAAAAGAATGTGGCGGTAATCGCGAGAGGATGTTTTGGCGGAAGCCTGCTCAAAGAGAGCCTTACGGAATCCGAACTGAAAAATCTTACTGAAAAATGGCCGAGGATACTTGAGTACAGAAAAATATCTGAGCGTCATAACCGATCTGTGCTGGAGATGGCGCTTCAGTTTTCGATGCACGTACCGGAAATTACTGTTAATCTTTTAGGTATGCGTACTGAAGAGCATATCGCATCCAATCTAAAATATGCTGCTGCCACTGCTTTAACTGACCTGGAGTATGAAGCGCTTTTGGCCGTTTAGTGCCGAGCAAGAGCTGGAAGTGATTATCGAATAGTGACCTCCTATCAGCCCTTCCGCCTGATTCTGTCGTGCATCGAGAAGCTTATCCCCGTTATGTTCTGGTACTTGCTCATTCCTGCTAAGAAACCGAAGCGAATATCCTCATTTCCCTTCCATGATTGATCTTACGATACACAACAAAATTGCTGGTTCTATAATATGCGGATGTAGAGGTTGCCAGGCAGACGTTTTACTAATCCAGTCAGCTCGAGCATCGTCATCTCCACACCGGCCGTGGAAGATGGCAGGCCGGATTCGGATGCGAGCAGATCGATATGCTGAGGAGTGAGTGATAAACTTTCGAGGAGTTTTTTCTGATTAGAATTCAAGCCGTTTAGAACCTGCTGCGATAATTGTGAACTAACATTGGGTTTAGCGGTGATTTTTGCAGCGGTGCGCGGAGCTGATTCCATATCTTCGTTTTTGAGCTGCGTTGGTTCCCAGGGCAGATCCAGCGAGCCCTGGTGCTCTCTTTTTGCAGGCATCGCGATGATGTTGAGCGCTCGAAGCACATCCTCGCATTCCGTGATAGGAATAGCGCCATCTTTTAGCAGTTCATTTGAGCCTGCGCTGGATGGACGGTCAATATTTCCCGGTACAGTCATCACAGGACGTCCCTGTTCCAGTGCGAACCGGGAAGTAATTAATGCGCCGCTCTGCCAGGGAGCCTCCACAACCATTACTCCCATAGAAAGACCCGATATCAGCCTGTTTCGAAGTGGAAATCGCCAGCTCTCAGGCTGTGCGCCTAGTGGGTATTCTGAAACAAGCGCTCCGTTTTCCAGTATTTTATCGAATAGAGCGCGATTCTCTTTCGGATAGTCCACATCCAGGCCGCATCCTAAGAAAGCAATTGTACGGCCTCCTGCATCCACCGCGCCTCGGTGCGAAGCAGCATCGATACCTATCGCACCGCCGCTGATTATGGTGAGCCCCCTTTGCGAGAGTTCTCGTGCCAGTTTCTCCGCAATGGATTTGCCATAGGGAGTGGCGTGCCGTGAGCCGACCATCCCAACACCAAATCTGTCGGTGTCCAACATTTGGCCGCGTACGAACAGCATTGCAGGCGGATCTGGAATATCCCTTAAGTTCGATGGATAGTTATTATCACCCAGTACCAGCAGCTGCACATCATACTGCTCCATATACTTTATCTGACGATCCGTAATCTGTAAAGCAGTATCTTCAAGTCTGGAAAGATGTCGAGGGAGGAAGCCTGAAACCTGAGCAAGCTCCGAGGGCGTTGCGCAGAATATTGCGTTCGGCTCGCTGCCAAATCTAGCCAGCAGCGCACATGTCAGCTTCGAGGAGTATTGCAGGTTTGCGAGGCGCATCCACTCCACTTTTTGAGAAATAGTTCGTACAATTTGATCAGTCATCTAGATATACTTAATTGCGAGCGCATATAATGGTATTTAATTCGAGTAATCGCGTAAAAAAAGAGCCTGACAATCTGCTGCCAGGCCCTTTTAATCGATCAGGATGGTTATTAATTACTCGCCGCCTCGTCCGCCCTTACCTCCGCCAGCGCCGCCGCCAATGCCGCCAGCGCCGCCGAATCCACCCCGTCCGCCATTTCTTCCATTGTTGGGACCGCGTCGTCGCTTGGGAAGCGTGTCGTCCGTGAAGAAACTCCAGGTCTTGTTCACTGCGTTGCCATACCAGTCCATCACGCTGAGAGTGACGGTGTGGTGGCCATCTTTGAGGCCGTAATCACTGCCGCCTTCGTTTTCGACTGTGGCATAATCGATGGTATCGTTGTCCGGATTATAGTAGAATCCAGGGGTATCCGAAAGATCCGAGCTTGTCTGTCTCCGCGGCAGCAGCATATCGTCCAGCTTGATTGTGAGCGTGCTTAGATTCACGCCTGAACCCTCATCCTGTACGCGGGCGCTGATATAGAATGGCGGCCTGCCACTTAAAGACTCACCGGGCTTGGGCTCGACTACAGTAGCAACAGGGGGCTGACCGTCGGTTACGTCGTGGCTGAATGCAGTCACGGTGCCATCATCTGTAAGCACATAAAGTTGGTTTCCGGCAACTATCGGTGCAGTAACTACATCGCTGCTCTGCGGTATCGTGGATGCATTGGTGCCGCTGGGATGAATGATGTAGCTCCATTTGAGAACGCCTGTAGCTTTATCGTAGGCGTACAGGCCGCCCTGTGCCGTACCGATAATCACAAGATTGTTGGAAACAATTGGATTTGCTATAACCTCGAAATCCATCTGCGGCGCTTTCCGCCAAACTCCTCTGCCGCGTATATCCACGGCATAGAGCATTCTATCGGATGTCACCACATAGGAGGTACCGTTTTCATCTACAGCCGGCGCAGTCACTGGCGAGGCGGGAAGCTGTACTGCCCACTGTCGCTGGCCGGTGCTGGTTCGCCAGCTGCCCAGACTGTTGCCCACACTCATGTAGATCGATTCGCCATTGAGAACAGGCACGGTATGGGCGTCGCCTTCAAGTCGCTGGGCCCACCGCTGTGTACCAGAAGCGATGCTCGCGGAATGCAGTACCTGGTCGGAGGTTATGTAGTACATGGTATCGCCGGAGATAATAAAATCGGCGGTCATGTCTGCACCGACACTCACACCCGCAGCTTTACCTGAACTCCAGACCCCTTTGAGCGCTGCCCCGTCACTGGTATTCACCGCATAGAAGCGACCGCCATCCGAGCCGAAAAACACGGTATTCCCTACGACTACCGGAGAAGTGCTGACCGAGCTTTTGAGGAAGTAGTGCCACTTCATCTTACCCGATTCGGAGTCGATGGCGTAGAGACCATCACCCGCTCCGAAGTAAAGTGTGCCCTTATCATAAGTGGGAGTGGTTTGAATGAGTACCGGCAGAACGCCTTCGGTTGGATATCGCCATCTCAGTCCGCCATTTGCGAGCGTGATCGAGAAAACTCTATTTCCGGTGGCAAAATATCCATTGTCGCCGCTGACACACAATCCGGCAGGATTATTTGCGAAATGAGTTCCTGTGAATTTCCAGTTGACGGCGAGCGGCGCAATAACCATGCCAGCCTGACGAACACCTGCATGTGGTTTTGCAGGAAGTGGATCACTCGCGGAAGCTCTCAAGCCGCAGCCCATAACGAGAGCGATTCCTGCTGCAGAGACATATCTTTTAAATTTTAAGCTGGAAGCGCTTTTTCTTGTTCTTTTCGAAGCTGAATCGGTATTTAGTGGTCGTCTAAACTCTTGTGACGATAGCAACATAGGAACCCCCCTGTTTGGTGGATAATCTGCGAAGAGCGGCTGCCCGCCCGTTGAAAACGAATATGGATATTGGACGATTTATCATCGTCCATGGTTACCTTGAGGCAGTGTTAAATGCAAACCTATTTACCACAAGTAGAATATTGGGATATTCTACGTGAACACATTATAATCCACTGCTCTATTCGTGTCAAGCATTGCCTATTCCTTCCAGTTTTAACTTTCGCAAATCTGTATTTTCAATATTCATTTCTGATGTATGGTTGCTGCAGGGCTGCCATGCGATAATTTATTATATGGAAGTCCTGCATGGTCACAATATTGATCGGCATGCGAGCATGCGGTTGTGATATAATTGTTTTATGCTGCGACACTTCGGGCAGCCAGTTCACGTCGTATTCGGGAGAGCAGTAACCATTGAGCAGTATTTCATCGGGAAAAAACCCGTATCGCGAGAGCGAATTTGAAAAACGATTGGTGAAGCGTTTTCAGTCCGGAGAGGCGGAAGCGCTTGGCCCCCTCTTCGAAATGTACGTGGAGCAGATATTCGCCTATGCAAGGCATATTCTAGGCAATCGCGAGGATGCGGAAGAGGTGACGGCGGACGCTTTTATTCGCGCGCTGGAGAAAGTGAGCAGTTTTCGCGGCGAGTGCCCCTTCCGTGGATGGCTGTTTGGAATTACTCGTAACTTGTGTTATGACCGTTTGCGCCAGCCGAAGCTGCAGCTGCTCGACCCGGATGCCGCCGATCGACAGTCGGACCGTGGGCGAGATGCACGAAGGATGGAGACTACGACGGCAGTTCGCACTGCCCTGGATTCGCTTTCGGAAGATCATCGCATGGCGCTGATGTTGTGCGACATAGAGCAGTGGGACGCTCTTGAAGTGGCGGAGATGCTGGGCAAATCTTTGCAGGCCACCAAATCACTGCTATACAGAGCGCGGCGAGCGCTGCGGAATCAGTTATCATCTGTGTGGGGAGAAGGAGCGAAAACTCAAAATGACCTGTGACGAAATTCTAAAACTTACCGATTTATATATTGATGGCGCCTTCCCTGCAGAGCTGATCGTCGATTTTGAGGCTCATCTGACTACGTGTAAGCCATGTGCCACTGAAGTTCAATCCCTTAAACAATCTGGTTCTATGCTGCATTCAAGCACATCCCCGACAGTAGTTCCTCCCGCCTTCCTCGAACGCACTACTGCCCGCCTCTATGACGTCTTCGCCGACCGCCTCCACTCCAGCGCTCCTAAAGAGTTCGACCGCCAATGGACATTACCGTTTCTGTATGAAGACGAACCAGCTGCATCCCGAGAATTATAGATAAGTCTGGAGAGAGATCAGTGAATCGTATAGTTTATATCCTCGGAGCGGGCTTTTCAGCACCACTAGGATTACCTGTCGTCTCCAATTTCTTAGAGCGGTCTAAAGATATGTACTTTCAGGATAGAGAGAAATTCCAACATTTTTCCGATGTGTTAAATAAAATCGATGAAATGTCTAAAGCCAAGAACTATTATGAGACCGATCTTCTCAATATCGAAGAAATATTATCAATTATAGAGATGCGAGAAAGTATATTTGGCGATCAAGGTCAAGAAAGATACTTTTCCAAATATATTGTTGACGTGATCAAGCATTATACTCCTCGCATCAAACGTGCGAACCCTGAAAATGAATGGTCGTCAACGATTTTTGGTGAAGGACAATCGAATTTGTATGGTTGTTTTGTAGCATCATTACTCGGTTATGCATTCCAACTTGCGGAATATCGAAACGATATTTACCCTAAAAGTTACTGCACAAGTGTACCCGCGGAAACTGACTTTGAATACAATGTGATCACGCTAAACTATGATATGGTCCTCGAGCAAATTACTGATTACCTCCTTAAGAAAGATATGGTTTCTACATCATTTAAGCGATCTGCTACGGAGGGTGTAGTAGGATGGGAAAATGGCCTGCTTGCTAAATTGCATGGTAGTGCAGATACTGGTATTATTATTCCACCTACCTGGAATAAAGGCCTTGCAAATAATTCGATACGTGCGGAATGGCAGATTGCATACAACTCACTCTCAAACGCAAACCACATAAGATTTATTGGTTATTCATTACCGACTAACGATAGTTACTTAAAATATCTGTTATTAACCTCTATTATGGAAGCTGATCACCTTAAAACTATTGATGTGCTGTGTCTTGATCCGAATGAAAGCGTATCAAGGCGCTTTCATGATTTTATTAAATTCAAAAAATTGAGATTTAGATCTGATACCACAGAAAATTATCTTGTTAAACATATGCAAGAATATGGTGAAGGTTGGCCGAAAGAAATTCAATTTGACAAGCTTGAGCATGCTCATGAAGATTTTTTCAAAAATGCAAACTAGATATACTGAATTCAAGATTAATGTAATTACAATATAATTATGATTGAGATGGTATAGATATAGATGTATAAGTGTCGATTTTAATGATACTTACCTTCTATTAAATTCATATTCGTCATATTATTTTGAGTGGTACTTTATGCACATCGCCTTATGAAAAATAAAATTGCTCATCTTAACGATGCAATCAAAATAAAAGTAGTACTTCAACACATAGCACATCAGCAGGGCACCACTGCTGATCTTTTAGCAATTGACAGTCTCACAAAATTATTTATGACTCTAGCGGGTTCCCCCACTAGAGAAGGAGAAACCATGACAGACTTTCTCGGAGATTTCATAGGCTGCATAGACAGCGGCGAAATAGTTCCGGGCGGTGCAAATATGTCTGAATTCAATGGTCGCAAATTCGGAGAAATTTTGAAGAAAAAGCATGTTGAAGCGAATTTGTCTGATAGGGAGCGATACAATAAGTCAGTCGATAAATGGATTTCTGATTAAATATCTTCGTTTGAAATTGTTGTATCACTAATATCAACTACTTGCTGCGGAAACTTTATAACTGAGGATTAAATATGCCCCTGATAAAAAGGAATTCGTGGTTTGTGCCTGCTTCGATAGGAATAGGATTGGGAATTGTGATTGATTCTGTTGGTTTGAAGCCATCTCTGGCTCGGCCGGCAGTTTTCCAGCAGGCCGCAATTGCAAATCTACAGGAACGAACGCTCCATTCCACCACTATGCAGACCTCTTCAAATCCTAAACCGTAACTCATCCCGTTCAGATGCTATTTTTTTATTTAGCCGCAAAAAGGCACAAAAGACGCAAAAAGAAACGTAATCCTGGCCTCATGATTGAATGATAGAACTGGCTAAAATTTTTGCGCCTTTTGTGCCTTTTTGCGGCTAAAATATTTTGAATGGAAGATGCTGTCTATGCAATTAATAAATTTTAGAAGTTTTATGGAGCTTGAAGATGGCAGTAGATGACCACCCATTGATGGAGATTTTCAGCGGCTGGGATGGATATCAGATTAGTCTGGTTCGGGCAGTGGAATCGCTCTCATCGGAGATTCTGGCGTTTCGGCCGATTGCAGATAGGCGCTCCGTAGGTGAGCTGGCGGCGCATATAGCTTTTGGAAGGATTGATTGGTTCAGTCGAATGGGCGCTGCCGGAAGCTCCGAACTTGCCGAGGAAATTAGTCTATTATGGGGTGATGGACGAGGGCCTGAAGCTGCAATTGCAGACAGTTCGCCTGAAATAGTTAGATGGCTCAACGCAAGCTGGCATATGATCGAAAATAACCTCAGAGCATGGACAACCGCCGATCTGCACCACACTTACCTCCAAACCTACACGGGAAATACCTACGCAGTCTCTCGTCAGTGGACAATCTGGCGAATCATGGCGCATGATATACATCATGGCGGCCAGTTATCCATTTTGCTCAGTATGCAGCGGATTGATCCGCCCGATCTCAGCGATAATGGTGGGCATATCATTGAACCGCCTCTGGCAGATAAAGCGTTAGGATAGCAATGCTGGTTCCGTTTATATTATTTTTCCTGCTGCTTGGATGGAGTTTGTACGATGGCGATATCTCCCCTAAAGAAGCAGCTGCTTACGTTACCGTATGGGCGGCGTTTCTTCTCCTCATTTTTCTGTTTAAATCGCAGTCCATTCTGGTTGTTGTACCTACGGTAATACTCGATATTATATTGATCGTGAAGGTTTTTGGAGGCGACATACAGATACGATGAGAGGCTATTGCACTCGCGGCAGGCTGGTTTCCACTCGTTTTGAACTGTTTCCTGCAAACCCATAACATTTTAATGCATACTTCGTTTCGACGCTGTCAACGGCATCTCGCTCGATGAAAGAAAACTGTTTCATGTTTTGCTGTTTATCCGCCGTGAATTGGATTCGTTTATAAGGCGAACCGTTACGAATAATATCAAATCCGCACAGGGCATGTGTCTCCCCCGAAACCTCCCATGTCAGCACAGCAGTGTGTCCCGTTCCCCGTTTTGCTTGAAAATTAATCGGCGTGGGAATGGATTCATCCTGGAGATTTCCCGATTTAACATAGTTCAAATAGGTGCGGTGAAATCCCGGGTTGGAGGCTGTAGGGCTGTCGTAATGGCTGTAGGCAAAAGTCATGCACTGTTCGACATAAGGCTGCTCGAACTTCATCTGGGTGATTAGTCTGTCGATGGTAGCGCTAGTCCAGTCCGATTCGCGAAAGGTTTCGGTATCTGCCCAAAAATGAAGTC
This sequence comes from Chthonomonadales bacterium, assembly GCA_038203935.1. Classification (GTDB taxonomy): domain Bacteria; phylum Armatimonadota; class Chthonomonadetes; order Chthonomonadales; family Chthonomonadaceae; genus JANXSG01. The sequence continues at coordinate 8,778 of JBBRDM010000062.1, read as the reverse complement.
CAGGTTTCGTATCCACGGCCAGTTTGAGCGCTGCAAACCACTGCGGAACTTGATTCAGTTTCAGGCCGCCAGCACCGACGCAGTCCTGCGGGCAGAAGATATCGCCTGATTTGAACGCAGTTTGTCTGAATATTTCTTTCCAGAAATGTGCATATGCCTCGGGCTTTCCCAGTACAGAATTCATAAAGGGGCAGAGCATAAATGGCATGGCTGGATATTTTGATCCGAGATGCTTAAGGTTTGTATTTAACGCCTCGGAAAGTATTTTGATCTGTTCCGGCTTATTGAAGCGGTAGTTATCGACTTCCCAGGTCCAATACCATCCATAAAACGCATGTGGATATTTTAAATGATAAGCCGAATGCATCTCATCCGCAGCAAGATTCCCGATATTCATTTGATCCTCGATCCACTTAGTATCGTTGGCTCCTTTCTGCCACCACTCCTCATTGGAACCCAGTCCGATAAATACCTTGAATCCCGTTTTCTCTGCGTTTCTTAGGCAGGCATCCACAGTATCCAGATATCCATTGGCAATCGAGAACCCGGGTAATTGCGTTCTATAGTAAGTCGTTTTTGATTGGATATCGAGGGTGTCTCCAAGAACTAAATAACTCATCCCCACTTGTTTGAGGGTCTTAAACTCCCGCAACCACTCTTTGTCTCCCCAGTTTTTCACCAGGTAGCATTGAATAAACGATCCGCAGGCGATGGGATAGGTGCGTTTTTGGGCTCCCGCTTGCATGTGCGTGCCCGGCATCGTAAGCGCTATCAGTAGAAAATAGAGAAATGATTGAGTTTTAAATCTGGAATTTTTCATAAATCGAACGATTCCTCTCAGTTTCGGCCTCACCCCAACCCTCTCCCAGATGCTCGTTCCTCGCGCGAGAGGAGGATTAGCCCTCATCCCCATGGCCTCCTTCTCCCAAAAACAGGAGAAGGGGGAATCTCGAACGTTGACTCCCCCTTCCCTAATACAAAACGGCTTTTTCGTTAGCGTGTGCAGGGAAGGGGCGGTGAGCTAGGTCGAAACGGAGCATTCTCATCAGGTTTTGGACTTTTACAATTACCTCATAATTTACAAAAGTAACGTTCAGCAATGTTAAGGTTGAAAATCCCAGACTGGAGAAAACGGCCCACTTTCTGATGGAATAGGGTTTCTACTGAGTACATCTATACGATACTCTTTTGAAGAGTAGAGTTTGAATTATCCGAATACGGCAGATAATGAAAATCTCTCAATTCATTTGATCTGGGAGATTTTCATTATCGTCGTAAAGCAGTTCGGTTAATGTGCTGCTTGAGAGTTTGTGCCCAAGCTGCCGCTGGAGAAGTTTCCGCGAGGCATTATTCTGCCTTGCTGGCTTGGCGGCTGAATCATTGGCCCGCTGGGAGGCTTATCTGGAAGGGCAAACTTCTTCTGGGTACCTTTCCAAAGCAGCAGCCCTGCAATGAGAACAATGACACTGATCGACGCGATCGCAATTGCAGGCGATATCTCTTTTTTCATAACTATTACTCACTTATTTACAAAGAGCGTCCGATGGATCGAGCAGTACCTTAAAGAATCCGTAGTATAGTGTGGATTCTTTTGTCAGGTTTACATGCGCATATTTTGCATGCCCATCCGCAAAGGTAAAGTTGGAACCGTCATTGTGGCGAGCGGGTCCGTAGAACCACTCATTTTGGTCGCTGTGCAGAGCATAAGGTTTGAATCCCTCGCCCTGGTCAAGGCAGTATCCAATGTAGGTGTTCCAGAGTTCATACCCATCGGAAAACACCATAATTTCTGCTGGCCTGGAGATGGCTCCCATACTTACACCCTGGGGACCGTCCAGCAGCAGTTCATTAATGCCATATCCCAGATGGTAATCTCCAAGGCTCTTTACATTAGGTGACTGCTGCAGGTTGGCCGGAGCGCCTGGCGCTCCGATGAAATTGGTATAGATCCAGAATGGATAGCCATCAAAATCCGGTTCTTTGAATAGCTGAGCGCTCTTAACGTAGGGATACAGCAGGTCTGGATAGTAGTTGTAGTAGCTGGTTGCGCCGGAAGCTGGATCGGTGTAGGATCCAGGGAATGGCTGGACGAAGTAAGTTTCGTCGTAGTCTTGAACATACATCATGGTTGCAATGCCAAGCTGTTTCAGATTGGATATGCAGGTGATAGCCCTCGCTTTTTCACGGGCCTGAGCGAATACTGGGAACAGTATGGCAGCTAATATTGCGATAATAGCAATTACCACGAGCAGCTCGATTAGTGTAAATCCACTGGCTCTTTTACTTGATGACATTTTTTTGACCTTTCCTGGATCGCTCTTAGTAGTCCGAATTCAATACTTAGTAAATCATCAAACTCTCTTCGACCGGTGTTACATACGGAAGTGGTGCGGTAGTTCCTCGAACAATGAGTTTCGATGGCAGCATAATTTTTTCTGGGATATCGTCCTCGTTATGAATCCAGTTCAGCAGTAATTTTACTGCAGCTATTCCCATCTCTTCAAGCGGCTGGAATACCGTTGTGAGAGGTGGAGTGAGATATATCGCCGATATGGGGTCATCATAACCCACTACAGATATATCCTCGGGAATGCGCAGTCCGGTTTCTCTGATAGCGCGCATCGTTTCTAAAGCCAGATAGTATCCTCCGCAGAAAAACGCAGTTGGAGGACTCTCAGATTTCAAAAGCCGAAAAACCATTTCATGCAGCGGTTCAAAAGTGGGGTTTTCCATACCCAATTTCAAAATATAACTCTCATTGAACCGAGATCTTCTCTCGTGCATAGCATCCTTATACGCCTGGATGCGGTGCTTCGTGTTACTGGAGTCGACGTACGCAAATACTCCGGCTATCCTGGTGTGCCCCATATCGAAAAGATGCTGCAGTCCTAACTTAGTGCCTTCAAAGTTATCGCTGTCGATGGACGGTACCGGCATAGACTGTGCAGCAGTTCCTAGCAGTACCAGTTTGTGGCGTTCAGACGCCAGTTTCAGAATATCCTGGCGGTTCGACTCTACGACATCCGTAAGTATAAAACCATCTAAGTTGAGCAGTTTGGTGCGTTCATAGAGTTTATCCCTGGGCGCTTCAGCAATCACGAGCTGAGCGGAATAGTTCATCGCCTCGCGCTGCATTCCACGAATGATCGGCGCCAGATAGTGGTCTACCTGTGTAGATTCTACAGGCGTTGGAATCGCAAATCCGATCTTGATGACATCGGGAACCCCCGGTCGATACGTAGAGGCAACGAAAGTGCCTTTTCCCATCTCACGAATCAGGAACCCATCCTCAACCAGCGACTGAATGGCTTTGTTGACCGTCATCTGGCTTACCTGCATCGATTTTGCAAGCTCGCGCTCACCGGGAATCTGTTCGCCGGGACGATATTTGCGCTGACGGAGCGAGTCTTCCAGCATACTCCGCACCTGGAGATATCGAGGGAGCCGGCTGGTTTTGTCTATGGCTTCATTGATCATAAATACATTTCTTGAATAGTGTTATAGAACTCTATAACACTAGGCGTATTATAACGCAGGAGTTTCCGCTTGTCAATAGCTATATTGAGAATATTTCAGACTGTACGCTAAGTTACCCACTGACCCCTTCCATGATTTCCTCGTGCCAGGAAGGAAAGAGAAATTGCCCTCATCCCCTTCTCCATGCAAACAAATGAATGCGTAGGGTTTATCGTGCAGGGACATAGGATTAACGACAAATAGAATTTCTTTACAAATTAAAATTGAATTCAACCTGGACGGAATTTCGATATCAAGTTAACTGCCATATTCAAAACGTGAATTTTGGGGAACGGTGCCATATCCAAGATATCTTGATCGCAGGATGAGTTTATCATATAGGTCATCTGTTACTTATTTACGATATCATCCAATCAAAAAAGTCTGTAAATATACTTCGTCACGAACTTGCATCTATACTTCTCCTACTAGATGCAAACGCTCGCCGAATATACCAAATTCCGTGACACCAAATTGAGAGACGTGAAATGATCGGTATACTCATTATAATGTATCTTGATTCATAAGATTATGCGATAGATTAATATGGCATTGAAATTTCTCGGCTTGTGCAGCTTTGGCCGCCAGAAATAACAATTTATATTTATGTATCGGGTACAAAACACGTAAGACTATGGGTGGGATTTTGGGGCAAATCGAAATAAAAGAATTGAAGGCGGACTAGCCTGCTATTATGCTTGACCAATACCAAAGGAGTATTAGATGAACCTTTTATCCAAGCTTTTCGTTAAACAGAAGCCAGAAACACCGTTAAATGAACAAGCTGTGCTTGTATATCTCGATGCCAGTGGACTGGCGGGTGATGTTTATGCAGCATACGATACTTCTACGCTTGAGGATCAGCTTATAGAAGTAATAGAATCACAATCTCTCGGCGAGTTTGATGGCATTGAATCGGGAGAGTTTGAAACCGTACTTTTCATGTATAGCCCAGATTCGGAAGCGCTATTTAGAGCAATTCAAACAACTCTTCGAGCATATCCTCTATGTCAGAATGCCAGAGTGGTTATTCGTCAGGGCGGGCCAGGAGCAACTGAGCGAACGGTACGATTGCAAACAGCATAGGAAATTGAATGGAACATGGATTCACTTAGATCGTACATTATATTATTGTGAATTGCAGATAGTACTCGATAAAGACCCTTACGAGTGCTGGAAAGATATTCAAGAAATTTATCCGGACTATCAAGCTTCGGGTGGTCCATGGAAACTACTCGAGATCATTGTATATTTCTCAAATGATTTTGGAAAATCTGATTCTCGTTGCCCATTTGTAAGGAATCGATTGTAGTTTTTTTTCGCTCCAAAGATCAGATTCTGACCAGTGAATGAGAGCGATTATAATTGTAAATTAGGAGTATATAATGTATTCAATCAAGATAAATTTAGTCTCATCTGTGTTGATGTATGCAATGCTGCAATGCGCGATCTCATATGCTTATGCTAAACCATCCGTTCTATGGGTCCCAGATAACTATACTCGGCATAAAATTAAAAATATTACAAGTCAACAGGTAGAAAAACTCATATTTTATGGGATAGATCTTCGTGTGTCTGGTGAAGATCCTATTCAAATCACTGATAAGCTGGAGATACAAAAATACCTTGTTGCCTTAAACCATGCAGAGGGGATCAAATCGGATTCATTATTATCTCATTCCACAGTATCTCATTCCACAGGTTCTCTGAATATTCTTGAAATCCATCTCAAGCGAACGTCGTGGGATAGTGTGGATATGCTCAAATTTGGCTTTAATCCATTACGAGCTGACAGTTGTTATGGTCCTGAATTTTATAATTTAATTGTGAGTTCACTTCCCAAGAGGCGAGCTGAACAGATACGTAGATCGATTCGATATATGATTCAAGACATTCAAGGGGTCGATATTGGAACTATTTATGGCAATCAGACTATCAAAGATCCGCAAGAAGTATCAGCAGTTATCAACGCTCTTGAAAACCTCGATGAGAAAGCATTCCCATTTAACAAGCAAAAAAACTTTACTGTTTTCGTAGGTTTTGAATTATCTAACGGAGAAAAGAATCTGTTTTTGGAATTTAATTTAACACGAAGTCCATATTCTAAAAGTAAAGAAAAACCTGAAATTCCAGAAGCAATTTGGAAATACTGCGGGAAATAACATAAATGTTGAAATTTATATATTGATCATGACCATTGAATGTGAGCGATGATGATTCTAAATTATTAAACCTGTTCCGCAGCCAATCAGTTCAATATAAGCATATGAAAATTTTTCGGAATGCTGTCGCTTGTATGTTCTTGCCTAAGTAATCTGTGCTAATCTGTGTAATCTGCGGATAAAATGCTTTTAAATCCTTCGATTGTTAAATATCTTAATAAGGAATACTTCAGATTTTTTATCCACAGATTACACAGATTAGCACAGATTACTTAGGCAAGATCAAGATTTTTTTCTTCAGACGCTATATTGTAATGCCGATTCGTTAAGATGCATGATTAGAACGCTTCTAAAAGCTATGGGTAGTTTGATCCTGGAAAGCTGCCCGCCTGCGTAACATCAGTTATTATACCTGTTCCGAAAATAATTGTAATTTTGCGAAGGCTCTAGAACAAGAATTCACATCTCTTTAGTATTTCAGAGGGTTATGGGAGGTTATACCGGATTTGTGGAAGAAATTCCCGGAGCAGATATCCATGAGATAAATCAAGAATCAGTGATTGCGCTGTGAAGATTACATTTTTTAGACCTGGAATTTAATCTCATGTGAGCAGATAGATTAAGTTACGATTCACTGGAGTTTTTGAATAAATCTCTAAGCAATCGCTCACTATAAATTGCCTATGCATGCACTATATCGGGAATGCGCGGTAGGTGCGTATGCTGAATATCGAACCGTAGATTGCCCAGACGCTGCCGGTGATGTAGTCGCCGAGGATCAGTCCGATGAAGAACGGGATGTACTGTTTGTAAGATTTCATTCCACCGTATCTAATTATTAACGATTTTAATGCCCAGCCTACCAGAGTGGCGCACCAGAGCCAGGTCATCGTATCTGTGCCAGCCACAGCGTAGCCGATGGGATGGAATGGCCACCACGTAAATCTCGTCCGCATCACTGTCAGGAACGCAGTCACGATAAATCCCAAACCCACTCCCTCCAGACGCGAGAAATCCGGTTTGAGCGGCGTATCTATCCAGTCCTTCATTGCTCGCCAGGGCGTGTTCCCAACATCGGTGCGCCAGCCATTCACTTTGGCTGTGGCAGCGCCGTTATGGTAGTAGCAGGTAAGTACTGCCGCCCAGGATGAGAAGCAGGCGACCACCGTTGCCAGCACAATGACAGCGGCCACGTGCCGCAGGTTCATGCGGGAGGACTGCCCGATCTTGATAGCCTCCAGTTGATTCGGCATGGCGTTACAACGAAAGTCGAGGTCGTGCCAGAGAAGCATATTCAGGCCGATCTGATTCTGGAGGCTGAAAGCCCTTGTCCCTACCGACGATTTCATCATCTCATGCATATTCATCTGAGGCCCATAGCCCCAGGGAAGCCCCGCCTCAGCCCGAATCCGCGTAAAGGTGATCGTAGTCAGGAAATAGAGTGCGAAATAGATAACAGGTATATACCACGACATTCCGAGCGCCATTCCAAAAAAAGTCAGCGCCAGAAATCCCCCGAACGCACCAAATAGTGCCAGCCGATACGGCATCGGCTCATTGGCATCCTCTTTCGTAGTCTGTGCATTTCGTATTGGGCGGATGGTGCTTCGCAAAATCGCAGCAAACTGGTGCCTCATTCCATAAAGCGCAAAAAGCGCGACACCAAGAAAAGCGCCTGCCGACTGTTCTCCGATATAGGGAATGCGAGACATCGCCATGCTCGCGCCTGCATCATGATATCCTAATGCGGTTGCTGCTACGCTCTGAATTTTTGTAAAGAGATAGAAAAACCAGAGTGAAAACCCAACGTCCAGCGGCAGAAAATAGGTCAGCCCGATAACTAAAGGGTAGAACGAAAGGACGAGGTAGCCGACGCCATCCCACGGATGGCTGGCGGCGAAGAAAGAGGTGAGATCGAGGCGGGCATCACTTGGTTTTATGGGGAGGAATGGAACACCAGGATAGAGATAGTTCAAACTGGCGAGGCTTTCCAAAACAACGGGGATCAAAAACCCGAACCACATCATTTTGCTGCCGAACATCGTTTCCGCGCCGCCGTCTTTTGCGATCTCCAAGGGCAGCTGCGTGATAGGGAAACTGAGCCGCTCCTGATCCATCCACTGTTTACGAATGAGCGTGTTGATGCAGAGCATCACCCACAGCAGTACTACAATAAATCCGCTCCAGACCAATATGGGAGAGAGCCAGCCCAGAATATGTTCAGCCGTCCAGAAGCTGCTCTGACCGACATAAAATGCTTTGGTTACCGATTCTTTCGGCAGCAGCCAGGGTCTTACAGAGGGGAGCAGGGCATCCTTCCAGTGATTTTCCGGTGTACTGTAGTAAAAAATGTTGCCGCAGAAAGTACAGAGGAACTGCATCATCCCAATGCCGGAGATTCCCACCGAAACCGTCTGCATAATGTAGATGAACATCAGTTCCGATTGAGTGAATGCCAGCTTTGGAGATACTCGTTTCAGAACCATATTGATGCTGATGAGTACAAATAGAGCGAATACCACGGCAATGATGAGCGACATCGCTACGAGGTCGGTGGCTTCTGCCACGATCTCCGTGTACTCGATCCAGAAGCACATAAGCGGAATCAACAGCAGGCCGATGATCAGTGCCCGTCTGGTTATCCCTTGAGGCTTGGAATCTGGAGCAGCGGCATCGCTGGGTATAGCAACATCATCATTGACTGAATGCGGTGAAATCAAAGGATTCTTTCTATGCAGCACAGCTTGAAATTAGCGGTCTTCTTTAAAATTAAGTGAATAGAAGCTGATGGCGATAGCGAGAGATACTCTGCATCAGACCTACAGCCATGAGCGTGGTGATCATACTGCTCCCACCGTAAGATATCAACAGCAAAGGAACTCCTACCACCGGCACCATGCCTATATTCATTCCTACATTTACGATGATGTGGAATCCGAACATGGCAACGATACCTGTAGACATGAGTTTCCCCAGATAGTCCTCATCCGAACTCGCGATGATCATCATGCCACGAAACAGCCATAATGCGTAAAATAGCAAAAGGCAGATAGCGCCTGCGAATCCCAGCTCTTCTCCTATAGACGTAAAAATAAAGTCA